>JBEKNN010000172.1:0-20170 GCA_049522755.1 Bryobacteraceae bacterium
CCAGCGCGATAGTTGGATCGCCAAGCACCTCGGCATTGCGAATGGTTGTTACAACATTGTTCTGGCTCGTCCCCCCGAGCGTGGATGCCGAGGAAAACGGACCCAGAGGCGATAGCTCCAGCGCGATGAACTCCGATGCCGCTTGAAACGCTGCTGAATCGAAAATCATCAGGTTCCGGGCACTTACCGTGCTAGGAGCCATAAGAGGGTCCCGAGCGGCATGTGCGCCGATGCCGGCCGCCTTAACTCCCGCGGCTCGAAGCCGGTAGACTTCCATCAGTATCGATCGCAAGTCACTCGCCGACAGCTTGCTCGCCAAGGCATCCACGAGTCCCGACATGCCTATTTCGCGTTCGATGCGATGGGCGATCGTTGACGGCATCCGATCATCATAGCCGACCCGCCCGGACGAGGCGGCTCCAACTGCAACGGCAGCGAAGCGCCTCGCAGGTGGACGCTGCAGGCTGTATTTTCGGGGCATCCGGAAGTTGGTCAAACGTCGTTCGAGGGGATTGGGCCAGCGACTGACACCTGCCCTCGGCCTTCCCAATGGGGACTTTACGGGCGTTCAGTCGTCTGAGCAAGTGGGACAGGCCTCCTGGCCTGTCATCCGAGTCGCCGCACCCTCAACAGTGCAGCCAACCGGGTTTCTCCCTACAATACAACTATGCGGAAAAGCGGGGATTTCTGGCGGCGGGTAGGCCGCGTCGAGAAGGCCCTTCTGCTTTGCGCCTCCGTTTTTCTCGTCCTTTACCTGACCGGCGTCTCACCGGCAGCGCAATCCCTATTTGGTCTGGCGGCCATCGTGCTCGGGATCGTCGTGCTGTTTCGCGCGGCGCGGGGCGCCGTGAAGCAGGCCATCTGGCGGCTGCGTAATCGGCTCATCGTGGCCTATCTATTCATCGCGGTGGTGCCCATCGTCCTCATTACGGCCCTGCTGGGCCTCGCGGGCTACGCCGTCATCGAGCAGATGTCCATCTACCTGGTTAACCGCGAGTTGGACCATCGCGAAACTTCGCTGCTGCGCCCCGCGGAAACGCTGGCGCGCTTTCCCATGCGCGACCAGGAAACTGCCGTCAACCGCTTTCTCGCCATGACCCGTCCTGCGTTTCCGGAGGTAGAGTTGCTCGTGACGGGAAAAGAAGAGCTGCGCTATCCCGAGAAAACTGAGATCGGCCACCCGCCGGCGGAATGGTCGAAGAGCACGCGCGCTTCGGGGCTCGTCATCAAGAACAACAAGCTGTACGCGTGGGCGCACGTTGTGGCCGGGGGCAACGAAGTCACCGTGCTGGCGCCGCTGACTCACGAATTGCTGGCCGGATTCGTTCCCGGCTTGGGCGATGTGAATTTCTTCCCCGTGATGGGCCACGCGCGCGCATCGCACCTGCCGCCGCCGGTGAATGCGCTCGATTTTCGGGTCGGCGGCATCTACCCTGTTTCGGCGCCGCACTGGGAGTCGCCCGATAAGGAAAGCCAGCTTTTCCTGATGGTGGATACGCGCCTCTCGGCCGTGCTGGGAATCGTGTTCGGCCAAAAGCAGCAATGGGGCGAAAAGGTGCTCGACTGGCTGATCTTTTTCGCCGTATTGTTTCTGCTGATGGAGCTCGGATCGCTGGTGGCGGGCGTCCGGCTCAGCCGTACCATCACCGGCGCCGTCCATGAGCTCTATGCCGGCACGCAGAAAGTCAAGGAAGGCAACTTCGCTTATCGCGTTCCCGTCAATGGGTCCGATCAGCTTGCCGAGCTGACCACTTCGTTCAACACCATGACTGAGAACCTCGGACGGCTGATCGTCGTCGCCAAGGAAAAGGAGCGGCTCGAATCCGAGCTCGAGATTGCGCGCGAAGTGCAGGCGCAGCTTTTTCCCAAGGACGTGCCGTCCACCGAGACGCTCGAGCTCAAGGGCGTGTGCCATCCCGCGCGCACCGTCTCCGGCGACTATTACGATTTTATGGCGCTCCCCAATCAAATCGCGTTCGCCATCGGCGACGTTGCGGGCAAGGGGATCTCGGCCGCGCTTCTCATGGCGACCATCCAATCCACCATGCGCACGCAGTTGGGCGACGTCGATGGAAACACGCCGCAGCTTTCCACCGCGCGCCTGGTGTCAAACTTGAACAAGATGCTCTTCGCCACCACCGCGCCCGAAAAGTACGCCACATTTTATTTCGCGCTCTATGACGAAGCGAAACAGACGCTCATGTATACCAACGCCGGGCACCTGTCGCCTCTGCTGGTGCGCGGCTCGAATATCCTGCCGCTCGATTCCACCGGTACCGTGGTAGGCGCGTTCGCTTGGGCCACTTATGAGGAGCGCACCGTGAAGCTCGAGCCCGGCGATCTGGTGGTAGCGTACACTGACGGCATCACCGAGCCCGAAAACGAATATGGCGAAATGTATGGCGAGGAACAGTTGAAAGACCTATTAGTGAAGTACGGAAATACGGATTCGTCCGAGATCATCGCGCGTACCATGGAAGCGGTGAACCACTGGACCAAGTCGCCCGAGTTGCAGGACGACATGACCATGGTGGTGGCGCGCCGCATATGAAACTTCTCACGGCGGCAGAGATGCGCCAGGTGGACCAGCGGACCATCGCGGCGGGCACTCCAGGCATAGTGCTGATGGAAAACGCGGCGCAGCGCGTCGTAGAGTTCCTGGCGCAAAAATTCGCGCCGCTTGAGGCCCAGCGCATCGTTGTCTTGTGCGGCAAAGGCAACAACGGCGGCGATGGCATGGCCGTGGCGCGCCAGATCCACACGCGCTTCCCGGCGGCCGCCCTGCGCGTGGCGCTGTTGGCCGATCCCGCGGAGTTGAAAGGCGACGCGGCGTCCAATTACCGCATGCTTCAGGCGTGCGGCTGCGCCGTGGAACATCAAATCACGGCCCAGGCGCGCGATGCGACGCTGGTGATCGACGCCTTGCTGGGCACCGGCGTCTCCGGACCCGCCGCGGGCCGTGCGCTTGAGGGCATCCGCGAAATCAATGGTGGATTCCCGCTGGCGACAGTGGTCGCCGTGGATATTCCCTCCGGCATGCCGAGCGATTCGGGCGACCCCGTGGGCGAGCTCGCGAGCGCCGATTATACCGTCACCTTCACCGCGCCAAAAGTGGGACAGGCGCTGCCGCCGAACTGCGATCACGTGGGCGAGTTGATCGTCGCGCCCATCGGCAGTCCGGCGGCGTTATACGCGCAAGTGCGGCTCGAGCTGCTTGAGCCGGCGATGTTCCGCGAGTTGCTGGCCCCACGCCAGCCGTCCGGTCACAAGGGAACATACGGTCACGCGCTGATTGTCGCCGGTTCGCGCGGCAAGACCGGCGCAGCGGCCATGTGCGGCATGGGCGCTCTGCGCGCCGGCGCGGGCCTGGTGACGGTGGCCAGCGAAGAGGGCGCTCTGGCGGCCATCGGCTCGCACGCGCCCGAGCTGATGACCGAGCCGCTCGAACAATTCGACCGGATCGCCGAAGCCATGACGGTGATCGCGATGGGGCCGGGCCTGGGGCCGAACATGCAATTGGTGAAGGGCGCGGCGCGGCGGTGTACGCAGCCCATGGTGCTGGACGCGGATGCGTTGGTGGATGGCATCCACGGCGAGGGCCGCGTGCGCGTGCTGACGCCGCATCCGGGCGAAATGGCGCGCATCAGCGGCAAGACCATCGCCGAGATTCAAAAAGATCGCGTTGGCGCCGCCCGCGAGTTCGCCATGGAGCGCGGCCTGACGCTCGTATTGAAGGGACAGCGTACCGTGATCGCGTTCGCCGATGGGCGCGCGTGGATCAATCCCACGGGCACGCCGGCGATGGGCACGGGCGGAACCGGCGATGTGCTCACCGGGATGGTTGCGGGCTTCCTGGCGCAGTTTCCACGCCAGCCGGATGAAGCCGTGGCCGCGGCCGTATATCTCCACGGTCTGGCAGGCCAGATCGGCGCGCGCGCATTGGGCGAGAAGTGCCTGATCGCCACCGACATTCTGAAGTATCTGCCCGCAGCTATCAAGCAGTGCAGCGGCAGCACGGAGGAATGTGCCAACGTTCCGGACGGCGTCTGAGGCCGAGACGGTGGAACTGGGCCGCCGTCTGGCCGGCGAATTGCCGCCGCGCGGAGTGGTGTTGCTGATCGGAAATCTGGGCGCGGGCAAGACCACCCTGGCCAAGGGAATCGTCAGTGGTCTGGGCGCCGCGGATGTGGACGAAGTTTCCAGCCCGACGTTCACATTGATCCACGAGTTTGGCGATGGGCGCGCGTATCACATCGATCTCTACCGCCTGGAGGAAGCGCGGCAAGTCGAATCGCTGGGCTTGGAGGAGCTGTTCGATCGCGATGCCATGGTATTGATCGAATGGGGCGAGCGCTTTCCGCAGTTGCTGCCGCCGCAACGCACGGAGATCCGCATGCGCGCTCTAGGCAACGACGAGCGCGAAATCGAAGTCACCAATCGTGGCGCACGCACTCGTGCGTGCAGCGTTCACACTCCTGTGAACGCGCTGCGGCGCGACGAACCAAGCGCAAGGCCCGAACGAAGCGCAAGTATGATGAAAGAGATGCCCGTTCAAACACTGCCCTGTCTCGATCTCCTGGCGGAAACTCCCGACATCCTGCGCGGCCTGATGTGCGACCTTTCCCACGAAGACGCCTCCTGGAAACCCGCGCCCGACCGGTTCTCTGTAGCCGAAGTTCTGGCGCATCTTTCGCATGCCGAAGGCCACTGTTACCGCGCGCGCGTCGACCAGTTCCTCAGCGAGACGCGTCCGGTCCTCGATCCCGACGATGCGCAGATGCATCTCCACCTTTACCGCGACGCCGATGCCGAAGACGCGTTCGACCATTTCGAGGATCAGCGCGACACCAACGTGGAGTTTCTGCGCGGATTGCCGGCCGAAGCCGGAGACCGCATAGCGCTGCACGCCGAGGCAGGCGAGATCACGCTGTCGCAGATGCTGCACGAGTGGGCGCTCCACGATTTGGGGCACGTGCGGCAGATCGCGGAGCTGGTGCGCGCGCGCAAGTATCTCGCAGGCGCCGGAAAATTAGGCGAGTCATACCAACTGAAACCATAACTGTGCGGGGTGCGCAGGGCATGGCCCCGCGCCACGGCTCACTACTGTATTCCCTTGCCTTCCACGATAGTGAGGTACCGGTCCACGGGCAGTCCTGTAAACCGCTCCGTTCGCCCGCCAGGCAGCGGCCACCGCACTTCCAGCGAGTCCATCTTCGGCGCCGTGCCGATGCCCAACACTTCCCGCGGATCGTGCGCCGACAGATAACTGCCGCCGCCGTTTTTCACGCGCGACCGCGTCACTCCCCCCGCCGTCCACGTGAGGCGAGCGCCCACCGCGTCGCGATTGCACTTCACGCCTTGCAGCTTCACGCCCAGCCAATGGTTGCCTTCGCCGGCATTGTTGCGCAGCAGCACCGGAGGCCCGCCATTGTTGCCGATCAGCACATCCACGCGGCCGTTGTTGTTGTAATCGCCGATCGCCAGTCCCCGCGCCGCAAACGACTTCGCAAACACCGGCCCGGCCTCCGCGCTCACGTGGCGCAACTGGCCGTTTTCGTTGTGGAACAGCAGCAGCGGCTCCTTGTATTTCACCTGCTGCGAGTAGTTGTCGATCATGTCGTCGGGGTGCCCGTTGGCCAGGAAGAGATCGAGCGCGCCGTCGTTGTCGTAATCGAAAAAGCGCAGGCCCCAGCCGCTCAGCAGCCGCGTCGCCTGCGACACCTGGTTCTTGAACGCCACGTCGCGGAAGGTCTCGTTCTTCAGATTCTTGTAGAGCGAAAACATTTCCTGATCCACGTTCGCGACGAACAGATCCTGCCAGCCGTCCCCGTCGAAATCGGCCGCATCCACGCCCATGCCCGAGCGCGCGCGGCCATCCTGGCTGAATCCCACCTCCGCCGCCAGCGCGATCTCCTCCCATTTCGTCTTGCCCTTGGCGTCGGGTCCGCGGTTCATATAGAGGAAATTCTGCACCGTGTCGTTGGCCACGAACAGGTCCATACGGCCGTCGTTGTTGACGTCCACCGCGACCACGCCCAAGCCCTTGCCCAGCGACTTTTCGATGTCGGTGCCGCAGCCCACTTCCGTAAATGTGCCGTCGCCGTTGTTGTGGAACAGCAGGCTCGAAGTCCCCTTAAACACCCGCGGGATGCAGTAGAAATGCTTTCCCAGTTTGTTGTCGCCGCAGGAAAAGTGGCTGGTGGCGCCGTAGTCCACAAAGCTGCAAACGAAAAGATCCAGCCGGCCGTCGTTATCGAAATCGAACCAGACCGCACTGGTGCTCCAGTGATTCTCGAATATTTTCGCGCCCAGCCCGGATTTTTCACTCACGTCCGTGAAGGTCCCGTTTCCATTGTTGCGATAAAGAATCGGCCGCCCGTACGCCGTGACGAACATGTCGGCGAAGCCATCGTTATCGTAGTCGCCCACCGCCACGCCCATGCCGAAGGTATTACCGGCCACTCCCGCTTTCTGAGTGACGTCGGTGAACGTGCCGTCGCGGTTGTTTTTGTAGAGCGCGTTGCTTATCGGCTTCTGCGGTTTGTAGAAGTCGCACGGGCCGCTGTTGACCAGAAAGATGTCCATCCAGCCGTCGTTGTCGTAATCCAGAAACGCGCAGCCGGGGCCCATCGTCTCCGGCAGGTAATGCTCAACTGAGGCGGCATTGTCATGCACCCAGCGGATGCCGCTCGTCTCCGGCGGGACCTCTTCGAACAGCGGTCGCGTCCCGGCCCCACTGCGCCGCAGTCCGGCCAGCGCGGCGCCCCCGGTTATCAGGAACTGCCTGCGGTCGATCTTGGAAAAGCGTCGTGGCATGATTTTCAATTCGGATATGGATCGCCGGCGCGGGCGATGCGGATCTGATGATCGGTGAAGCGGGCATGCGCGCCCGGCAGCTCGACCTTAGGCATATGGCATCCCGCGCAGTTCGTCTTCCCCACGGGACAGACCGTCGTGTGCAGCGCCGTGGCATGGCAGGCGGCGCATTTGGAGTCGTAGCTTGCGAGATTGGTTGGAAGCGCTTCGTGCGGATCGTGGCAGGCCGTGCAGCGGATGCGGCTATCCGCGCCGTCAAAGCACTTGCTGTTGGCGAGACGGTAAGGTTGGAAGCGCACATTGCCGACGCCGCGCGGTCCGGTGAGGGCGATCTGCGACCACGTACGGTGACAGCGGCCGCACAATGCCGCCATGTCTTCCGCGGCGAGCGCGGCCAAGTGCGGCAGTTTCGCAGCGCTAGTATCTCCGGCGCGCACCGCATCCGCGTGCTTTGCCGCGGCCACGTGACACGATTCGCAGCCGACGCCGGGGCTGATCGCCTCCATATGCAGCTTGCCCGCGGACACGCCGCCCGCGGAGTGGCAGCCGAAGCAATCGCGCGCTTCCATGGAGCTCATGTGGCGGCCCGCGGCCTCCACAATGGTCTGCGGCTTGGTGTTCTGATCCCCCATGGTCACATCGAGCGCACCCAGCGCATAAAAGAAGCTGGCGCGGCTTTCGTAAAACGCTCCATTGTATTCGAAAACGTAGGTCTGGCCGGCCTGCCCGCGTCCGAATGCCCACAGCAGGGGAACGGTGAAAGTCTCGGTGCCGCGCGTGACGGTGAGAATGCTGCTGTCGCCATGTCGCACGATGCGCGATTGATACGGCCCTTCCTGAAACGCGAGGTCGGGGTGCTGTTTGAGAATGTCGCTGACCGCCACCGTTTCGAGCGCTTGCGCCATGGGCGTCGCGCGAAAGTGCGTCGTCTGCGCGGTGTGACAGGTGACGCAGGCAGTATCGCCGGCCGCGGCGAGGAACGGCAGGCCGGGCAGCAGCCACAGGCAGGCGCAGGCTGCGCGGTCCAGCCTCATTTTCCGGTTACTCCCGGTTCCGTAGCCTGTTTCTCGGCATTCAGCCGCAGCACCGTAGCGCGCTCCTTGTCGCCATCTTCCTTGCGCTGCAGCCGGTAGTAGGCTGTTGCCAGCGAAACATGGGCCGCCACAAACGCCGGAACCTCGCGCGTCAGTTTCTCGAGTTCAGTGAGCGCCTCTTTGGTCCGGCCTTCCTGCAGATCGAGCGTCGCCAACTGGTAGCGCACGGTTGCATCGCGGGGACGCACCCCAAGCGCCCGCTGGAAGCAATGCCGCGCCTCGGCATAGTTCTGTTCCTGCTTCAGCAGCACCCCAAGCTGCATGTTGGAAGTGTAATCGTTCGGGTTCGATTCCAGTTCTTTGCGGAAAGCCACCATTGCTCCCGGCGTGTCGCCGGTGCTGGCCAACGCCATCCCGTAATACGAATAAACGTCCGGAAGCTGCGGATTCAGTTCCACTGCCTGCTTGAGATCTTTCAGTGCGCCGGCATAATCGCGCACCGACATTTTGGTGGCGCCCATTAAAAGGCGGGCCTCTGCGGAATCGCCATCGCGCAGGATGCGATCCACCAGCACCTGCCCGCGCGCAGTCTGTTCGTCGCGGATCAAGGCCGTGCCTAACAAGTAGATGAGCGCCTTATCGTCCGGCGATTGCGGCTCCAGCGGCGAGAGCAGTTCGATGACCTTCTTATTTTCGCCGAGGCGAAGGTCGCAATCCGCCAGCAGGAAAATCGCCTGGCGGTTCGATGGCTGCTCCGCCACCACGCGCGCCAGTTCCGCGGCGGCTTGCGAAATCTCCGCTGCCTTATAATAGGCCAAGGCCAGATTCAAGCGAACCGGCGCATTGCCGGGCTGCGATTCCAAAGCTTTCTTGTATTCGACGATGGCCTCTTCGTAAAGCCCCGCGCGGGAGAGCGCCGCGCCCAGGTTCGACCGCGCCATGACGTTGCCCGGCACCTGCTTCAGATACGCACGGTACTCGGGAATCGCCGCCGCGACATCGCCCGCCTGATGCAGCGCAATGGCGTGCCGCAGAATCTCCTCCACCGCCGGAGGCTGCTGACACCATGCGGCGCCCGCAAGCCATAGGGCGAGCCACGCAAACCGGGCGATGGCTCTAGCGACATCGCGGGGTTGACAGACGAAAGCGTCTGTCCCACGTTGGCGCGGCTTCGCGATAGCACCGAATCTCGCGGCCGGGGAACTACCGCAAACGCACATCGGCCCCTCCCCTGGCCAGGATCTCACGAATCGCCCGCTCCAGTTCGTCCGCGTGAAAGTCCAGCTCTCCCAGCCGGGTCTGGAACGCCACTTTCCCGTCGCGGCCCACCAGGTAAAGCCGGCTCGGCCATGCCTGATACGCCCGTTCCGCAGCCGTATCCATGCCGTCCACCACAACTCCAAAGGGCAGCGTCAACCTGCGGAGGCACAGCGCGGCGTGGTCCTGCTTCTCAGCCAAGGTGCGCGGCGCCGGCAGGTCGATTCCTTCCTTCTGATTGATGGTGCTCTGCCATTGCGACTCCACGCCGCCATCGGCGTGCGCCTCGCTGATATAGACCAGGCGGAAGTCCACGCGCTCGTGGTATTGCGCGGCAATGCGTTTCAGATCGGCGGCCGAACTCCGCAATTTCGGGCAGGTATAGCTTCCGAACACCAGCGCTACCGGCCGCGCCAAGCCAACGAAGGTGAGCGTTCCAACCGGAGGCGCGGCCGCCCCTACAGGGATTCCCGGATCGCCCGGTCCCACATCCCCAAGCCCAGCCCGCTCAAAATGGAAACCGCCCGCCAACGCCGCGCGCGCCGCCGCCGAGCCGGGCCGCACCTGCACGGCGCGTTCGAGTAACTGCCGCGATTCCTCCGCCTGCCCGCGGCGCGCCAGAATCGAAGCCAGTTGGAAGTTGGCATCGTAATCGTTCGGGTCCGCGGCCAGTTCCTTGCGGAACGCCTTCACGGCACCGTCCGCATCGCCGGTGAATAGGAGCGCCTGTCCCAGATACGACTGCAACGACGGAACCTCGGGATTCAACGCCGCCGCCTGGTTCAATTCCTTCACAGCGGCAGGGTAGTTGCCTGCGCCAAATAAAGCCGAGCCCAGCAGAAAGTGACCTTCAGCCGACTCGCCGCGACTCAAGATGCGGTCCACCCGAATCTGCCCGTCCGCTACCTGCCCCAACCGGATCAGCGCCATGCCCAGCACGTAGCTCAGCGCCAGATCGTCCGCGTGCGCCGCCTCCAGGGGCGCCACAACGTTGACAGCTTTCTGGAACTCTCCCATGCGGAGCCGGCAGTCGGCGAGTAAGAGCGCCAGATTGAGGTCCGCCGGTTGGGCCGCATGCAAAGGCTCCAACTCATCTGCCGCCGCGGGAATCTGAAACGACTTATAGTAGGCGAGCGCAAGGTTGAATCGCAGCCGCGGCGCGATGTCCGGCCCGGCGGTCTTCAGCGCCTCAAGGTATTCCCCGATGGCGTCCCGATAGCGCCCCATCTTCGCGAAAACTGCGCCCAGATTGGAGCGCGCGTCCACGCGCCCCGGCTCGGCCGTGAGGCAGGCTTCGTATGCAGCTACTGCGGCATCCAAATTGCCGGACTGATGCAGACGAACGGCTGTGTCGAAATCGCAACCGCCAACCGGGGTTTGCGCCCTCAAGCCGACGGCAAAAACTGCGATGATCAGGTACCGCTGTGGCAACGGATTCGGCTTCCTCGGTAGGAAAATTCTATCATCAACCACCCTGATGACCCTTATCCGGCTCGCGATTTACCCGTTAACGTTCTGCGTTAACGTCTTGATTTTACAGGCCCGTCATCGTTAACGTTCTACTCGTCAATACTGCGTAACTCAGGACACACTCGCTGGCATTTTCCTTAAGTGTTGCTACCACAAACCATATAAAGCCTATTAGTATGCGTGTGCAGCCTCGAATCGATCCTCTTCGGCCTACCGTTTTTCGTAATCCGGACTTCGTCATAGTACTGGGCTTTCTGAATCCCAGGATTAACCTGCCAACCGGCATTTCCTGTTAACTGCATCTATCCTTCATTAGCCTTTTTTCCCGAATCTAGTGCTTTTATACTACCCTTAACTTCCAAGATGACTGGCTCTGTGTCGATAATCCTCTCTTGGAAAAAATGGGGTCGCAAATGAGAAGGGGAACGCAAATCCATATGATCAGAATCCTCGCCGGGTTCGCGCTGGCAACGGTGCTGGCAACCAACCTGGCCGCGCAAGGCATCTACGCTACGCTAACGGGTTTGGTGATCGACCAATCGCGCGCCGTGGTTGCCTCGGCAAAGGTCACGTTGAAGGACACGCAATCGGGTTCGCAGCGCGACACCGTCACCAATAGCGACGGCTACTTCACTTTCGCATCGGTGGCGGTTGCCAGCTACCAGCTCACTATTGAGGCGAAGGGCTTTGAGACGTATAAGGTTGACGGAATCGTTCTGAACGGCGGCGACAAGCGCAATGTGGACGCCCAACTCACGGTCGGCACCACCTCTCAGACCGTCGAGGTCACTGGAGAGGTCGATGTAGTGGCGCCGGTCGATTCGGGTGAGAAAACGGACATCATCACCCAGAAGGAACTGCAGAACTTCGTCGCAGTGGGCAGCAACGCGGCCGAGTTCATCAAGATCATGCCGGGTTTCGGCATCTCGAACGGGACGACTAACAAGGCCAACTACACCGGTGAAACCATCGGCATCAACGCCAACGGCGGCTCCGGCAGCCAGAGCCCGCTCAACAACGCCTACTCCTACAATGGATTGCCCAGCAACTCACTCGATATCACGGCGGATGGCGCGCACGTCTCCGACCCCGGCTGCAACTGCGACACACCGGTGAATCCGAATTCGGACATGATTTCGGAACTGCAGGTGAAGATGTCGAATTTCAGCGCCGAAAACCAGAAAGGTCCGGCTGTGATCACGTCGGTGGCGAAGTCCGGAGGCAGGGACTTTCACGGCTCCGCGTTCTTCTACGCCCGCAACTACGATTTGAACGCCAATGACGCATTGAATAATGCCAGCGGCCAGGCGCGGCCGCAGAACAAGTATTACTATCCCGGCGGCACTTTTGGCGGTCCGGTTCTGATCCCCGGCACGCACTTTAATAAGGATCGGAACAAGCTGTTCTTCTTCACCGGGTTCGAATACTTCTATCAGGTTCTCGATACCGGCCTGCTGCGCGCCACCGTACCTACCTCCAGTGAGCTCGGCGGCAACTTCACGCCCGCCTCAGTTGCCGGTGAGGGCAATATAACGGCCAATGGCGGCCCTCCCGGTCAAATGAGCGCGGCCGGCCTGGCGCTTTTCCCCAATTCGATTATTCCCGCCAACCAGATCGACCCCAACATGCAAAATTTGATGAAATTGTATCCCGCGCCGAACGCGAACCCTAATGCTACCGGCGGGTTCAACTTCGTCGATGACGCAATCTTCAATCAGAACAACTTGCAGTGGATGACTCGCGTGGACTATAACATCAGCGATAATACGAAGCTGTTCATCCGCTACAATCTACAGCGCGAAACCCAGCAGTTTCCAGTAGGACTGTGGTGGACCCAGGACGAGCAGGTTCCTTATCCGACTCCGATCGAAGGAAAGAATAAATCGGACAGCGTTACCGCTTCCCTGACTCACGTCTTCAGCCCGACCATGACCAATGAGACTGTCTTCGCCTACACTTACATCGGTTTTCCCAACGTGTTCGAAGATCCTGCCAAAGTGAACCGCGCCAACGTGGGTTACTCCGGGGAGGAACTCTTCAACAACGGCGTGGCGCAGATTCCTTCCTTCGGAGGCACAGGCTGGACTAACCAGGAAGCGGCTCTGATCTTTAACCCCGGCGGGTTCGAAGCCGGCGGAGCTTCGGCCGGCTTATATGCCGACAAGTGGATGCCGAGCTTCAGCGATACGGTTACCAAAGTGGCGGGTACTCACACCATTAAGGGCGGATTCTTCTACGAATGGATTCGCAACTCGCAGCCCGGCAACGACACCACGAACGGCCAATTAGTGGTGTATAACGGAAACTCCAACACGTTCGGCAACGAATATGCCGACCTGCTGTATGGCAATCTCTACAGCTATACGCAGTCCTCTTTCAACCGCATCAACGACATCTCCTACAATACGTATGAGGGCTTCGTGCAGGATTCGTGGAAGGTTTCACGGCGCTTTACCCTGGAAATGGGGATCCGCTTGACGCACTTCGAACCCTGGATCGACCGCACCGGCGCGGGTTATTCCATTTTCAATCCGGCGCAATACAACTCCAGCTGCACGCCCATTCAATACTGCGGCTTCGAATGGCATAGCCGCGATTCCGCTGTCCCGCTGGGCGGCTTCCCGACCCGCGCGCTATTCTATCAGCCGCGCTTCGGCGGCGCATACGATCTCACCGGCAAAGGCAAGACAGTTTTGCGCGGTGGTTGGGGCCGATATAACTATCACTCGGGCCAGTTTACCAGCGGCCTCGACGTTGCCGCCGGCGTCCAGACAATCAGCTTGGCTAATAACGTGAATGGAGTGCCATTACTGGCGCGCAACCTTTCGACTATTAACGTCGGCGCCCAAGCGCTCTCTCCCGCGGCGGTGGATAGCACAGATAGTAATCAGCCGTACACCGATAGTTGGAGCGTCACCTTGTCCCAGCGAACTCCTTGGTCGGGCTTGTTGGAGGCCGCTTATGTTGGCAACCGAAGCCGCGATCTGCCTAACAGCAGCGGCGCCGGTTCCAACATCAATCTGGTTCCGGTGGGCGCGCTACTGTCGAGCAAGAATGGAGGCGTCGATCCGAACAGCCTGACGGCCAATAACTTCAGGCCCATGCCGGGCTACTCGGATCTGTACCTGGCGACCAACAACTTGTATGCCAACTACAATGCATTTCAGGTCACCTGGGTGCGCACCAAGGGACGTTACACCATCAACATGAATTACAGCTTCGGAAAAGCTATGGGCATTGTCAATCCGGCGCTCAACCAGTTCAACCTAGCCAGCGACTATGGCGTGCAGTCCGCGAACCGTACGCAGATTTTCAATGCCGCTTACTCTTTCGAACTGGGCAATCCCATCCAACATATGAAGTTCCTGGAAGGCGTGATCAACGGGTGGCAGATATCCGGAATCACGCAACTCGAAAGCGGTCCGAACCTCTCCGCAATCCAGGGCGAGAACTTTGGCATGAATCTGAACGGCGCCACGGTTCCCGGCACGTCGTACATCATCAGCAACGCGTCGTTGTTGGGTACGCCGGATATTCAGCTCAATCCCATCCTGACCTGCAACCCGGCTTCGGGACTCGGGCCGCATCAGTACATCAATCCGAAGTGCTTCACTTTCCCGACGGCGATTGGTCAGAACGGGCCCAGCGTGATGCCGGCTATCTACGGACCGGCATTCTTTAACTCCGATCTTGGAATGTTCAAGAATTTCAATATCAAAGAGTCGAAGAAGCTCCAGTTCCGCTTCAACGCATATAACTTCCTGAACCATCCGCTTTGGTCGTTCAATGGAAGCAATCTTAACCTCGGTTTCAATCCGAACGGAACCATCAGTACGCCTTTGTTCGGAACCGTGACGGAAAAGCAAGGCCATCGCGTGGTTCAGGCCGCAGTTAAGTTCTTCTTCTAGGTGGGGCACGCTCGGTAGCGCCGGCGGTCTATGCCGCCGGTTCTTCTGGGTGATCGCGAATGGCAAGGACGAAAAGAACCGGCGGCGAAGACCGCCGGTGTTACCAGGGCTGGCGCGCCAGCGGCACGCGGCGCTGTGGGCCCGGGAGTAACATGAAGTGACATGCAAATCGCGGCCCGGGCCATTCTGATGTTTGCGCTGCCCTACCAGACCCACGCCGCCGCTCAAACTTCCACGCCCTCCTTTGCGACTCTCTCCAGCCAGGCGCAGGCCGCCCGCGATGCGCATCAACTCGAAAAAGCCGTCGAATTGTACCAGCAAGCTTTGAAGCTGAAGCCAGACTGGGAGGACGGCCTGTGGAGTCTGGGCTCCATCGCCTACGATCTGGACCATTACAGCGACTGCGCATCGGCCTTCCACAAGCTTTCGAAAGTAAAGCCCGATAGCGCGCCTGGCTGGACTATGTCGGGACTGTGTGAGTACAAGCTGCGCGATTACGGCCCGGCTCTCGACAGCCTCACGCATGTGGAACAGTTAGGCTTCAATGAAAACGCCGAGTTGGCTCGCGCCGCGCGCTTACACTATGCATTGGTGCTCAGCAAGAACGGGACCTTCGAAAAGGCCATCACCATCCTTACCGATCTCACGCGGGTAGACAAGAAGACACCCGAGATTGTGGTGGCGGCCGGGATCGCCGGGCTGCGGCGGCCGTGGCTGCCCGCCGAGGTTCCAGAATCGGACCGCGACCTTGTCTACCGCCTTGGCGACGCCATGGCTTCCGCCATGGAGCTCGACTATGCGGCCGCTAACCGCAAGTTCGATGAGCTGCTTCAGGCCTATCCGTCCGAGCCGAACGTGCATTTCCGTTACGGCGCTCTGCTGCATATTCAGGACGCCGACCGCGGCATTGAGGAGATTCAGAAAGCGGTCGAGCTGGCTCCCGACCATGTGCCCGCGCTGGTGAGCCTGAGCGTGATTTTGCTGCAGCGGGAAGATGCGAAAGCCGCGCTGGAGTATGCCGAGCGCGCGGTGAAGGAGAGTCCCGGCGATTTCTCCACGCATATGGTTCTGGGCCGGGCGCTGCTGGCCACCGAAGAGCCGGCGCGCGCCGTCGTGGAACTGGAGCAGGCCGTGAAACTCGCCCCCGGCTTTGCGGAAGCGCACTTCAGTCTCGCCACGGCGTATAACCGCCTCGGCAGAAAAGAAGATGCTACGCGCGAGCAGGCCGAATTCAAACGGCTTGAGCATCTTGGAGGGAAATAGGTCCCATGAAACTTTTGATTCCTGCCGCAGCTATTCTGGCGGCCGCGCTCGTACCGGCCCCAGATCTGCCGGCACAAGCTCTGCCCGCACAAGCTCAGCAACAATCGTCAGTCAAGACCAACGTCGATGAAGTCTTGCTCGACCTCATCGTGCGCGACAAAAAGGGCAAGCCCATTACCGATCTCAAGCCCGACGAGATCACCGTCACCGATAACGGCGCGAAGCAGAAGATCCTCAGCTTTCGGCAGGTCCGCGGCTCCGAGGCTATCAGCGCTACCGGCGCCGCAACGCCGCTCGACCCCTTGCGCCAGATGCGCCTGGTCACGCTGGCATTCGAACCTTTACCCGCCCCGGACCAGCGCAAGTTGGCGCGCACCGCCGCCCTCGACCTTGTCAAAGGCGACCAGGGGACCAACGTCTTCTATTCGGTGGTGGTCATCGACACGCGCCTGCTGGTGTTGCAGAAGTTCACCAATGACCGTGCGGCCCTCACCAAGGCGATCGAGCGGGCCACCGAGGGAGTGAGCGCGCCGAAGCTTAGCTCGGAGGCGGATGCCATCATGGCCGAGTTGAAGCGCAATCTGAACGGCCAGACTGTCAACGGCGCCGACCAGGATACCAACCTGCTGGCCGCCGCCGCACAGACCGCTAGCGCGCAGCCGGCTGGAGGCGGTGCGAACAGTGGCGAAGTTGCGCTACAGGCGAAACTGGCTACGGTGATGCTCGACATGCTGCGCATGGATGCGGGCGCGCAATCGCAAGGCACGCGGCTCTCTATCTCCGCGCTGAAGGCGCTGGTGGACGGCCTCCGCGAAATGCCGGGCCGCAAGAGCGTGATGTACTTTACGTCGGGTATGTACCTCGGCCCAGAATTGGATACGCCGTTCCGCAACCTGATGGGCGCCGCCAACCGCGATAACGTGACCTTCTACAGCGTGGATGTCCGCGGCGTCATGACCTCGGCGCAGAACGCCGGCGCCATGCGGCAGTTGAACAGCGGAGCCAAGTCGAGCAATATAACAACCACGCCGGGCACGCAAGTCACCACGGACCAGATGAACGCCGCCGATACCATTGAGACCGCGGCCCGGGCCAACGTGGACATGGCGCTGCGCGATCTCGCCGAATCGACCGGCGGCTTCCTGATCGGGGACAGCAACGACCTCCGCCAGCCGCTTCGCGAGGTCAACGAAGAGATCAGCAGCTACTACGAGCTATCCTACAATCCGGGTATTGAGAGCTACGATGGAAGCTTCCGCAAGCTCTCCGTGAGCGCCATTCGCAAGGACCTGGTGATTCACGCCCGCAACGGCTACTTCGCCCTGCCGCCCGAGGCGCGCGCCGCGGGCCTCGCGCCATTTGAATTGCCGCTGCTCAAAGCGCTCTCGGACGGCAAGCGCTCCGAGGACGTCAAGTTTCGCGCCAGCGCCGTGATGTTGCAGCCGAAGAAGGACGCGACCGGCGTCGCCATCCTTCTGGAGGTCCCGCTGCATGAGCTACAGCCAACCTCGAATCCCGTCACGCTGGACGTGCATTGCTCGATGGCGGCGCTCATCAAGGATTCCAAGGGCGAAGTAGTTCAGAAGATCACCCGCGACCGCTCGTTCCGGGTGACTGCCGAGCAACTCAAGATGGGTAACTTCCTCGATAAGACCACGCTCGAACTGCCGCCCGGCAAATACACGCTTGAGACCGCAGTGATGGACCGCGAGAGCCTGAAGACCGGCGTGCAGCGCGTGGAATTTACGGTGCCCGGCGCAGGAAGCGGCGTCGGCATTTCCGCCTTGATGCCCATGCGTTCCTACACGCCCAATGCCACGGACCTGGATCCCAACGACCCCTTCCAGTTCCAGGGCGGCAGCGTCACCCCAACCATGGACATAGCCGTCAAGAAGGCCCCCAATTCCGCGCTCCGGCTATTCTTCACCGTGTACCAGGACGCGGCGATTTCCGCCAAGCCTACGGTGGAGGTGGAATTTCTGCAGAACGGAAAGAGCTTGACCAAGGTCCCGATGCAACTGCCGGCGGCCGATGCGCAGAACCGCATCCCGTATTTGATGACGGTCCCCGCGGAAGCCGTTCCCGCCGGAACCTACGAGGTCCGCGCCACGGCGAGACAGGGAGGCACGTCGGCCGTTTCCAGCACTATGATTCGGTTCGAGCAGTAAGTGAGTCGCGAAGCTGAGAGCCCGAGGCGTGCCTTCGTTAGGCTTAGGGAGGATGTCTCTTTGGAGGGAATCGACCAGGCTGCGCAGGTCTTTGCCGCCAGTCTTGAGTCGAAGCCCAATCGGTATGGTGGAGTTCTGTGTATCGGATAGTTACCGTTCCGGCCGATGCGCCGGAGGATCAGGAGTCCCTGGGTTCAAAATACAAATTCTGGTACGGCTCACAGCAGAATCTCTTCAAGGAGGCGCGGGAGCCTTCAGGCGAAGACTGGGCAGAGAAGGTGTGCGCCGAGGTAGCAGGGCTACCGGGCCTGCCGCACGCCGAGTATGAACTTGGTCTGTGGAAACGCTCCGGATTAGAGGTCCGCGGCGTGGTGAGCCGGAATTTCTGCGGTCACGGTCACACACTCGTGCTAGGAAATGAGCTACTCGCTGAAGTTGACCCCGAGTACGCTCCCGGCGTTTCGAAGTTTCGCGTCTCAGCCCATACCGTTGAACGCGTACTGCGGACAATCCAGAACAAGAATCCACAACTTCCAATCGCTTGGAATGCGCCGTCACAAATCTCCCATGCTATAGAGCTCTTTACCGGATACCTGCTGTTGGACGCTCTAGCAGGAAACACAGATCGACACCACGAAAACTGGGGTGCAGTCCGCAGCGAGGATGGCCAGCTTCACCTTGCGCCGACGTTCGATCACGCCTCGAGCCTTGGATGTCATGAATTTGACGATAAGAAATCGAAGCGACTCAGTACGCGCGACATGAACTTCACTGTTGAGGCATTTGCTTCGAGAGCCCGGTCGGCGCTCTACCTGCATGAACGGGACACGCGCTCACTGTTGACATAATGAAGCGTTTCTGGCTTTCGCCCATCAACTCCCATTGGCGGGAAAGCACTGGCTGGAGCGTTTGAGGGGAATGGGCGACAAGGAACTCTGTATACTTGTGGACGAGGTGCCCCGACAACGGATCACAGAGGTTTCGGCTGAATTTGCGAAACGCCTGTTGCTGGCCAATAAACGTGCGCTGACCTCCATGAGGGACCAAGTCTGATGGCAACGGTTTTTCTAGCCTGGCAGGATCCTGCGCGACGACGCTGGTACCCGATTGGGCGCTTGACTTCCGCGGCGGGTGATTTGTACACCTTTGTCTATACGAAAGGCGCCGAGGAGGCTCGACAGCAAGCTGGATTTCAACCCCTCGCGTCATTCCCGGGATTGTCGACTGCGTACGTTTCCGAGCGGCTGTTTCCTCTCTTCGCGAACCGGCTGCTGCCACAGTCCCGCCCAGAATATCAAGAGTATCTCGAATGGCTCAGCGTACCCGCGAGTGAACACGACCCGGTCGCTATTCTAGCCCGCAGCGGTGGGCGTAAAGTAACGGACTCGTTAGAGGTGTTTCCTTGCCCAGAGCGCAATGCCGATGGGAAATACCATATTCATTTTCTCCTTCACGGGCTCGGCCACATGCCCGAGACTTCAGTCGAACGAGCATCTCGGCTCAACCATGGTGAGCCCTTGTTGGTCATGAGGGATTTCCAAAACCCGAGGGACCCCGACGCTTTAGCCCTGAGGACAGCAGAGACCTTTGCGCGTGACATCTATGTAATCGGTTACGTCCCACGCTACTTGCGCGGCGATTTTCTCAAGCTTATTCAACTGAACGCAGCACCGCAGATCGTCGTGGAACGCGTCAATCCCTCGCCTACGCCTGTTCAATTCAGAGTGCTCTGCCAAGTCCTGATGCCGTGGCCTGAGAAGTTCGAACCATTCAGCGAAACAGACTACGAACCGCTCGTCCCCGAGGCCGCAGCGAGAGCGAGTCGAATTCCTCTCCCGCCGTGTGTCACTACCTAGCGTCAAGGCGAGGCTGGACTCAAGACTGGATGACATGTCTCCCCGTGTCCATTACCGCGGAAAGACAGGCCAGGAGGCCTGTCCTACATCACACCGCGCAATTCCGGGCAATGGCTTCGCGGTAATACTGAGCCGTCAGTTTGGGCGTCCGCTTCTGGGTCTTGAAATCCACGTAATAAATCCCGAACCGCTTCGTATAGCCATCCGCCCACTCGAAATTGTCCATCAGGCTCCACAGAAAGTACCCCCGCAGTGGCCAGCCCTCAGCCGTGGCGCGATGCGCGTTCACCAGGTGGTTGCGCAGGTACATCAGTCGGTCCGTATCGTACACGTGGCCATCCGCCGTCAAGCGGTCCGTGGATGAGGAGCCGTTCTCGGTGATATACACGTCCTTCATG
>JBEKNN010000173.1:0-19997 GCA_049522755.1 Bryobacteraceae bacterium
GTTTTTCCAGTGACTGCGTCGGCCGCCACGAACGCGCCGCTGTCCTCTCCGTAGAAGACCAGCCCGGTCGCCGTCGCCAGCGTCCCGCCCCAGGAGTTGGCAGCCCCGAATTCGGGGACTTCCCATTTCACCGCGCCGGTTTCCAAATCGATAGCGCGCAGCAACCGCCGCGGGCTGGGCGCCGAATCCACCCGCTGCGCGCCTCCAAGGAATGAGCGCCCTAGCTTGAAATCCTCGTCTCGCTTGGTATAGACCGAGCACTTTTCGTTGGTCTGCATATAGAATAGGCCGGTCGCCGGGTTCCATGACGGTGAGTACCAATTGGTCGCGCCGTCCTGTGAGGGGCAAACGCGCGTACCCGCCGCCGAGGGCTCCTGGCCCGGAACCAGTATGGGACGGCCATCGCTGCCGATGCCCTTGGCCCAAGTCAGTTCCTTGAGAAATTGCTTCGCCAACAGAAGCTTCCCGCTGGTTCTATCGAAGACATAGAAAAAGCCGTTGCGATTGCCCTGCACCAGCAATTTACGCGGCTGCCCCTGCCAATTCGCGTCGATCACCAGCGGCGTTTCAGTCGTGTCCCAATCCCACAGATCGTGCGGCGTGGTTTGGTAATGCCACTTCAACTTGCCGGTGTTAGGGTCCAGGGCCAGGATACAATCGCTGTAAAGATTGTCGCCCAGGCGGTCGTCGCCGTTGTAGTCTTCGCCAGGATTGCCGGTTTGCCAGAACAGCGTATCCGTGCTCGCATCGTAAACGCCGGTGAACCACGCCGTCGCCGAGCCGTGTTCGATACCCTTGCCTTTCCATGTCTCCGAAAGCGGCTCGCCGGCCGCAGGGACGGTCCAGAAGCGCCATACCTCTTTGCCGGTTTTCTGATCGAAGGCCGCGATCGTTCCGCGCGCGCCCTCCTCGCCGCCGGCGGTTCCGGTAATCACCAGACTGCCCACTGCCAGCGGCGCCGAGCTGGCGCTGTAATTCAAGTGAGAGTCGGCCACTTCAGTGTCCCAAAGCAGCGTCCCATCGGCGCGATTCAGCGCAATCAGATGCGCGTTGTCGGCATTCATGAAGACTCTGCCATCCGCGTAAGCCGCGCCCCGGTTGGCGCCGCCCGCGCCGCCGCCCGTGATCCCTCGCGTACGCGGCCGCTGATAATGCCAGATAGGATGCCCGGTTCCCGCGTCCAGGGCATAACACTCGTTCCCGGCTGTAACATACATAACTCCGTCGACAACGATAGGAGTCGACTGAAGCCCGGATACATTCGGCAACGTGAACATCCACCGCGGAGCTACGCGCGACACATTGCTCTTGTCTATCTGCGTCTGCTTCGCATAGCGGTTGCCGCCGATGTCGCCGTTGTAGCTCGGCCAATCGGTCTCCGAAGTGACTTCTCGAAAGGTCGCGCCATCCACTTTTCGGAGCAGGTGGATCCGGTTATCGGCGGAAGTGCGCAATGCCGCCTCGTCGAAACCTTCGGAGACAATTGTCCCTTCCAGCGTAGTTCCGTTCGTCAGCCGCGCGCTGGCGGCGTAGGGACGAAAGCCGAAGCCGCCGCGTGGACGCAGCGATCGTAGAAACGCAAACAGGGGCGGCAGGTCGGCCGCGCTCACATCCACCGCGGGCATACCGCGCGCCGGCAGGCCTTCGAGAATCGTGGTCCGAAGCTGAACATCCGTCAGGTTGGGTACCCGCCGGGCGATCGCCGGACCCATCTCACCGCCATTGCCATCGGCGCCGTGACACACCGAGCAGCGGCTCTCAAAGGTCTTACGGCCGGCCGGAACGGCATCCTGGCCCCAGGCGGCGCATGCCAGCAGAAGAAGGATTGGCGCTTTCATAACACTTTCTGGCGAGTCATCGAGTCTCTCCAAGCATACGGGAATCGCAGCCGCGAGACAACGTTAGGATGCCCTAACGCCAGCGGAACCATCGATATGCATGGGCTGATATGCATGGCCCGGAGTTAACCGTTTCCCGCCGCTGCCTAACGCCCATCTCTTCACTTAACCTTGTCGCTCTCGCCTTAAGAGGTGTATCGTCTTTGATGTGGCCTTAGCCCGCCTAGGGAATCCGCGGGACGCCGCCCCGGATTGTATGAACCGAAGACAACTTATCCAAACGGCTCTTGCTTCTACGCCGCTGATCCCCCAAGCCGCCGCCCAGGAGGCCGCGAAACGCACCACCGGCCTGCCTGCGCTCACCATCAAGGACGCGAAGGTGATCACCACCACCGCCGGCGGCAACTATCGCTGGGTCTTCCTGAAGATCGAAACCAGCGAGCCCGGTCTCTTTGGCATCGGCTCGGCGAATAACAATTACGAGACCAAAGCGGTCATCGCCGCGCTCGAGGACCATCTCAAGCCGTGGATCGTCGGTAAAGACCCTAACCGCATCGAGGATCTCTGGCAGTCGGCCCAGATGAAGACCTATTGGCGCAACGGGCCGGTGAACAACAACGTCCTCGCCGCCATGGATATGGCGCTTTGGGACATCAAAGGCAAACGCGCCGGCATGCCGGTTTACGATCTTCTCGGCGGCAAGGCGCATGATGCCGT
This sequence comes from Bryobacteraceae bacterium, assembly GCA_049522755.1. Classification (GTDB taxonomy): domain Bacteria; phylum Acidobacteriota; class Terriglobia; order Bryobacterales; family Bryobacteraceae; genus PALSA-243. The sequence goes on from JBEKNN010000173.1 coordinate 2,556, forward strand.
CGCGGTCTATGATCACCAGGGCGGCCGGACCAAAGAGGCGTGTCTCGACACCCTGCAGCGGTCTCTCGCCAACGGCTTTCGTCATGTGCGCATCCAGTTCGGCGAAGGCTACGGCGGCGGCGGTTTCATCGCCGCGGGGGAAGGCAGCCGGGCCGAGGGCGGCTTTCAAGGCCTCGCATTCGATGAAGAACAGTATGTCGATGTGATCCCGCCCATCTTCGAATTCCTGCGCTCAAAGGCCGGCTTCACCGCCAAGCTGATTCACGACGTTCATTCTAAAATGAATGGGATGAATGCGGTCGAGCTGGCGCGGCGCCTGCAGCCTATGCAGATGTATTTCGTTGAGGACATCCTTCCTCCGGAACAGATTTCCTGGTACCGCAACATCCGCCAGATCTGCTCCACCCCGCAGGCCATCGGCGAAGTCTTCTCGCACCCCTTTGAAGTAATTCCGCTGATTCAGGATCGCCTCATCGATTTCATTCGCTGCCGCGTGGCGGCCATCGGCGGCATCACGCCGCTGCGCAAGCTTGTAGCGATGTGCGAGCTTTACGGCGTGAAAACCGCGTTTCAGGAGGGCGGAGAGAACGACCCCGTGAATCAGATGGCGAGTTATCACATCGATCTTTCCAGCTCGGCCTTCGGCATTCAGGAAGAGAATCACTTTCCCCAGGTCGTGCACGATCTTTTCCCCGGCATCGGTCAGATTCGCAAAGGATATTTGTACGACAGCGGCAAGCCGGGGCTGGGCCTGGAGATCGATGAGGCCATTGCCGCGAAATACCCGCTCGGAGAAATCCGCGGCGGCGGCGCCTACAAGACTGACCGCACTATCGACGGCACGGTGATCAAGCCGTGAGCCGCCTCGCAATCGCGCTAATTGCTTTCTCGGCGATGTGCGCGGCCGCCGATTACCCGGAGGCCGCGATTTCGAACGGCCAGATCCACGCCACGCTGTATCTGCCCGATGCGCACGCGGGTTACTATCGGGCCACGCGATTCGATTGGTCCGGACAAATGCCGTCTCTTGAGTACAAGGGTCACACTTACTTCGGCAACTGGAATCCTGCGCCTTACAGCCCGACGCTCCACGATGCCATTATGGGTCCGGTGGAGGAGTTCCTGACGGCCGGCGCCGGACTGGGTTATGCGGACGCGAAGCCGGGCGGCACATTTGTGAAAATCGGCGTCGGAGTTATCAAGAAACCGGAGGAGCGGGCTTTTCAGCAGTTCAAGACTTATGAGATTGCCGACCCGGGTAAGTGGACAGTCAAGAAGAAGTCCGATTCCGTCGAGTTCACGCAAATCGTGGACGACCCGTCTTCCGGCTATGCTTACCGCTACACAAAGGTGGTCCAGTTAGTCAAAGGACGTCCGATGATGACGCTGGCTCACAGCCTGAAGAACACCGGCAGGAACACCATCGAATCGGACGTATACGAGCACAACTTCTACATGCTGGACGCACAACCGACCGGGCCGGACGTCGTAATCAAGTTTCCCTTTGAAGTGCACGCCACGCAGGATCTCCACGGCTTCGCGGAGACCAGGGGCAAAGAGTTTGTATATCTCAAGGAACTGACGGGCCGTGAGAGCGCGCAAAGCAATCTGACCGGTTACGGCGCCGATCCCAAGGACTATAACATCGCGGAAGAGAATACCAAGACCGGGGCCGGGGTCCGGCAGACCTGCGACCGGCCGCTGGTGCGCATTAACTACTGGTCCATCCGGACCACTGCCTGCCCCGAGGCCTACATCCACATGAAGATCGCTCCCGGTGAGACATTCACCTGGAAAATCTCATACGAGTTTTACACCACCAAGTGAACGTGTGTGGTGAAGGGATGAGTGGTGTGGCGCACGCACTCGTGCGTGCAGCGTTCACACTCGTGTGAACGCGCTTCGGCCCGCGACCGCCGCTAACTTGTAGGGCGGACCCCCCGGTCCGCGCGGGTCCCCCTGGACCCGCCCTTCGCCGACCGCAAAATCCCGACCGCTGCAAGCGCCCACGACCCACGCGATCGCCGTTTTCGCAATCTCCCCCCCGCCGTTCTCACGGAAGCGCGAAGACATAAAGATGCGGCGTCGCACGCTCACTGCCCCCCGACCCGCTCGACATCACCGCCACGTACTGCTTCCCGTTCTTACCCTCATAAGTAACCGGTATCGTTGTCGCGTTCGAGTTCAGCGTTGTCTCCCACAATACCTTTCCGGTGCGTGAGTCAAATGCTCGAAACTTCTTGTCGACAGTCGCCCCGATGAACACCAATCCTCCCGCGGTAGCAGTCGAGCCCCCGGAATTCGACGTGCCGGTCGCAGGCACGCCCAGCGCGTCCAGTTCCTTGTACGATCCCAGCGGCACTCGCCAGACAATGTCGCCCGTGTTCACATTCACCGCGCTCAGCTCGCCCCACGGCGGTTTCACGCATGGCCAGGGTCCTCGCTGAAAACTGGAGCCTACGCCAGGAGGCGCGTGATCCGGACCTACGCGCTTCCATGTACCATCGGCGTTCTGCACCATCTTGCTCAACATGCCGTCATTCTTGATGTTGAAAAACACGTAGCCCAATTTGGGATCGTAGGAAATGCCGCCCCAATTTCCGCCGCCGGTCCAGCCTGGGAAGATCACGCGGAGTTTGGGCCCGTATTGCGCATACGGACCGCCCATCATCACGCCGCCTTCCAGCTTCAACAGATCCCGGCAGAACTTCTCGTGCTCGGGCGTCACTGTCGCCACATCTTCTTCGCTGAACGTATTGCGCGCCAGTGGCGGAGGTTTCACCGGGAACGGCTGCGTCGGCCAATTCTCATCGCCCGGCATAGGATTGTCGTTCAACACCGGGCGCTCCTCCACATCGTATATGGGCTTACCAGTGAAGCGGTCGAAGAAGAACATCAGCGCCTGCTTGGTGCTCTGCGCCACCGCCGGAATCGTCTTGCCGTTGCGCTTGATATCGACTAACACCGGCGCAGCCGTGTCGTCGTAATCCCAGTTATCGTGATGCGTGGTTTGAAAAAACCACTTCAGCTTGCCGGTCGCGGCGTCCAGGGCAACCAGTGAAGATCCGTAAAGGTTCGATCCCTTCCTGTCTCCGCCGTAAAAATCCGGCGTCGGCGTGCCAATGGGTAGAAATACCAACCCGTTCTGAACGTCCACGGTCATAAAGCCCCAGACGTTGGCGCCGGAAATATCCACCCACTGATCTCCCTGCCACACCTCATGGTTCGCCTCGCCGGGGCGGGGAACCGTGTGGAAGGTCCAGACCAGCTTCCCCGTTCGCAGATCCCAGGCGCGCACATCGCCCGCCGGACCCTTGGCCGGCTCTTCCTGCACCTGGGCTCCCGTGATCGCCAGATTCTTGTAGATGGCCGGCGGCGTCGACATGCTGTACTGCCCATTCGGGAAACGGTCTGCAACGCCGGGCCGCAGATCCACCACGCCCTCATCGCCGAACCCCGGAATCAGCTTGCCAGTCTTGGCGTTTAACGATACCAGCTTTCCACGCGACGCTCCGAATACCACCGCGGGCGGATACTGCCCGTCTCCCGGCCAATAGGCAATGCCGCGCGGCGAGGCCGAATACTGCGCTTCGAATTCCCAGATTTTCTTGCCTGTATCGGCCTCCAGCGCCACCACGCGGTTATACGGCGTGGCGAGGTACATCACATCGCCCACCACCAGCGGGGTAGTCTTGGACTGCCGTACGCGCGGAGCCGCAGGCGTCCCACGCCCAGCCGCGGCATCGGGCGTCCCAGGGCCAGCCGCCGCATCCGGCGATGCCGCCGCGCCGCCACGCCGCCCCCGGCCAGGAGGATCTACTACCGGCGCCTCGGCGTCGAACGACCAGACCACCTGCAATTTCGTCACGTTCTTCGCATTGATCTGCTTGAGCGGCGAGTATCGCGTTCCGCCCGCATCGTGGCCAATCAATGGCCAATCCGTCTGCCCTTGAGCGACAGACGCCAGGGCCACAGCGAGTGGCATCAGATTAAATATCCGCATCCGTAATCCTTATTTGTGGCCGGCAGCTTTTTTTGCCGCCCCCGCCCGCGGCTTACCCCAGAAAATAAATGTGCCCCGGCCGGTCGAGGTCACGATATCCATCGCGCCATCGTTGTTCAGATCCACCGCCAGCAAGTCGGACCCGGCGCCCGAGCGATTGTGAATCAGCTCGGGGATAAACTCCGCGCCCCCCGGCGCTTTCGGATTGCGAACCGTTCGATACCAATACAAAACCGGCGCGCCGTTCGGATCCGGATCGAGGTACGTATCGGCGTGCGACCAGTAGCGCTTGCCTACGATGAAGTCGGGGATGCCGTCGCCATCCACATCGGCGAAGGTGGACCCGTGTTGCTCAGAGAACGCCACTCCTCCCGCATTCTTCGCCGAAAAATCGTCGGCGATCATATGCTCCACGAAGGAAATGTTGCCCGCCGCATCGCGCTTTTGCTCGTACCACGCCAGTCCGAAACCGTGGCCGCTTAAGCTGGTCACAACATCGTTCAAGCCGTCGCCATTTACGTCGTACACCGCCATCACGCTGCCGCCCGGCGCGGTGCGGCTAGCCCGGCTGAAAGCCTGCGGATGATACGTCCACAGCTCCTGCTTGCTGCCGGCCGCAGGCTGTTCCCACCAACCGTAGGGGTTCACGATATCCATGCGCCCGTCGCCATTGATGTCGCCAACGCCCAGCCCGTGCGCCGCTGCATAGCCTGGCTCCGAGACTGAGTGAACGGTCCAGGGTTTTGTGGGATCGGCGGGATCGTACGTCGCGTAGCGCACGGTTCCATCGGCCCCGTAGACCAGATCGGGTCTCCCATCCCCATCGACGTCGCGCAGCAGCGTGATCTCGCTTTGAACGTTGGGCAGCACCACATATTTTTGCCATCGGCGCGACTCTCCTTTTGGATTGATATAGAGCGCTGGTCGCCCCGTCCCGGTCAGAACGTCGGGCCAGCCGTCTCCGTTAAAGTCGTAGGCATACTCGCAATTGGTTGCGGGCAGTTGCGACGACGGACTATATGTGGTCGCCAGAAAGATCTCGCGCGATTTGGTGAAGTCGGGGCCATAGTAGATATAAGGTCCAGCTATTATGTCCGTCACGCCATCGCGGTTGAAGTCGGCGGCCGCGGCAGACCATGAATAGGACATATCGCTGATGCGCTGCATCCGGAAGTTGGGCGAAACAATTTCCGCCGGCGTCTCCTTCATTCCCACATCTTTGAACGCGATCTCCTTGAAACGAACCTCCCCCGCGCCACCCACGTAAAGGGCCAACGGTCCGTAGCCCTCTTCGGCGTGGTCGGACACGCCCGTGGTCGTATTGGCATTGTTGAGATGCGATCGGACAATATTGGCGTCCAGGAAAATCTCGATCTGGTTCCAGTCGTCCGTATTAAGAATAGTCGCGGGACGCGTGAACGGCAGTGTTACCTGCGGAGCGCCTCTGCCCGCCCCGCCGCGCCCGGCCCCACCGCGCGCGGCCGCGGCGGCAGGATCCGGCACGGGAGCCACCCGAGTCAGCCCGCCAATGGACCTCAGGCGTTCACGCTGCAGCTCCTTTCCCTGAGAGTCCAGTGTCACTCCGAACGACGGCACGTTCTCCTCATCGAGTGACACATAGATCCCCTTGAAGCCGTCGGCGGTTTTCTCCGCGCGGATCATCACGCCCGCCTTGCAGCCGCCCGTACAGCGGAACAAGGCGTGGAAACCCACATCCTGATAAGACTGATTCAGGAAGAGCCAGCCGCCGCTGCCCCCCGGTTTCACCGTTCCCACAATCTCGCCCGCTTGAGCGCGCCATGAGGCCTCACCCAGCGTGTGCCATTCCGCCAGGCTCGAACCTTTAAAGGTAGAGTCCGGAATGAATGTCAGGCCGGCGTAGATCGGCGCTCCCAGCAACACTGCGGCGACGCCAGCCGCGCGGCCGTACCTTGTGGTTTTCACGCTATATCTCCAAGTGGGGTAGGCCCATGGCCTGCCCAGTCCCGAGCCGCTCCGAGCGCTCGGCTGTCGGGGTGCCAACCTGTAACTCACTTACCCGGGTTCACAGGCAACTTAGCATCCGGCTTAATATCCCCATGGAACATCCGGGTAACATCGCCCGCCAGTCTCAGATACCAATCGCTGGGTAACTCCGCGCCGTCGGCATCAAGAGTCAGCCAATAGCCCTGATCGGGCGCATCCTTGCGGTGGGAAGCCGCCTTTAGTATCGCCGTCCCTTCGTCCACTTCGTCGAACATGGCAATTTTCAAAACCTTAGCCCCGGCCATCTTGGCGTTGTAAGCCTGTCTCCAAAGAAACTCGCCGCGCAGCCGCGGAATCTGATTCGGCCGGGCGTTGCGTTTGAGATTGCTCCACGAAAATCCCGGAAAAATCACCGGCATGTAGAGTTGATGATTCTTGGCGGCCAGCTTGACATCCGGAACCAGCACGTCATCCTTCCACTTATCGACGGCTTCCAGAGTGCCATAGCGGCCTACGTTCCACGGTTGGACTACATCCATCGCCGCATACACGCCTGCCCAGGCCGGGTCCTGGCGCGAATCCGCAGTCAGCGTGCCCCAGCGCGCGGGAGTGCCGCCCATGTAAGTCACGCGGTATTGCGCCGGCGCCTTGGATTGGAACCACTCGATCAGGTCCTTCGCCACCTGCGGGTCGGCCGGCGGATGCGCGTTGCCGTCGTTCAACCCCATGCCCCAGACGGAAAGCAACGGCTTGCCGTTGTGGCGCTGATAGTTCGGGTGCGCGGTCACCTTGAGTTCGTCCACCAGATATATCCAGTCGTCTTTCAACGTCTGCGCGAACGTCTCGGCGTTGCCGCCGGAAATGTCGTACTCGATAGCGAAGGTCCGCCCGGATTCCTTAGCGGCGGCCATGATGTTCTTCAGCACCACATCGCCGTCCGCGCGCTTCCCTCGAAGGCCGCCCACGAAGCGCTGCACCAGTACGCCGTCCAGCCCGTATTCCTGCATCCAGCGGAAGTGTCTACTTACCGTCTTCGGATTCCGCGAAGAAAACAGATACGCCGGCTTGCCGCCAATAGTCATTCCGGGGATAGTGCAGCGCTCATCCGGATCGAGATCACTCACATCGGGGTAAAGTTCGATGGTCAATGTCTCGGGAGTGGGAATCCCGCGGGACCAATGCGTCCAGCGCTGCGAGCCATCCTCGGGACACGTGAACCAGCCTTGATACCCTATCAACACCTTGTTATCGAGTGTCGATGGATCCACGGGACCGGCTGCATAAGCGTTGCCCCGGCAGAGCATCACCATCAACGCGGCGCAGATAGGAGATACAGGCGATGCGTGCCGCCGGTTTCGTATAGGCGAGTCTCTCATAGTAACCAGTAGGGCGGACCCCCTGGTCCGCGCGGGTCCCCCTGGATCCGCTCTTCACCAGTGGTCCCGCCCCACAAACAAGCTCAGAATTCAAGCCGCAAGGCCATAGTAACAGTTCGGTTGCCGCTCTTCGTGAGGATCTCTCCGAAGGTCGACGACGTAATCGTAGTGTTCGGCGCGCTCAGGTTGGGGTGATTCAGGATGTTGTACAACTCGGCGCGGAATTGCAGCCGCATGCGCTCCCGGATGGGCTGCCACCGGCTCATCACGGTATCGAAGTTGATCGTTCCAGGGTTGCGCAGATCTGGTTCCGTGCGCGAGCCGTTGCCAAAACTGTATGGCGCTGGATCGGTGTATACCGAGGTATTGAACCAATGAGCCATGTCCTGCTGGCCGCTTGGCAGGTTGCCATCTCCCGTGCGCTCCGCATAGCAGCTGTAGCCTTCGGCGCCGGCGAAATTGCAGGTCGGAGTGATGGAGATCGGCGTGCCGGTCTGCATCTGAAAGATACCGGTGGTCTGCCAGTTCCCTAGAATATAGCTCGCAATTCCGTGGGAAAGAAATTGCTTGCCATGCCCGAAGGGCAACTCATAGACATAGTTGAGCACGAAACGCTGCGAGATATCGAACGGCGATAGGGACCTCGATAACGCCAGGTCGTACGGGTCGATATAATTGGCGCCGCCCAGAAACCGCTCGTTCACGTCGTCAATCAGCTTGGCGTTAGTGTAAGACGCCTGGAACAGCAGGCCATGCGAAAACGCCCGCTCCGCGCGCAGCGTCAGACCGTCGTAGACCGAGTCACCCGCAGAGGCCCGAATCTGAGTGACTCCGGTGTACTGTGGATAGGGCACCAACAAAGATCCCAGGCGCACCGTCGGCGCACTAAGACTGCCGCTGGTGATCTTGCCGTAGAAAGGGTTGGTGACCAGGTTGTTGAGTTGCGTGCCCAGTGAGAGATATTGCGGATAGGTTGCGTCCTGGGTGAGGTTGTTCCAAAGATGTTCGCCGCGGCTGCCGATGTAGGCAGCTTCCACCAGGAGGTTCTTCCCGAAGCTGTGCTGCAGGCTCGCGTTCCACATCTGGTTCTCGGGCGTCTTCCACGACGGGAAGATTGCGTTGATGCTTTGACCGATCAGAGTGTTTGGGTAAGTCAACAAACCCGTCACAAACGGATTGGCCAGAGTTCCTCCGGGGACCGGCGTATCGGGCGCTGCCGGCGCTTGCCCGAAGTAGATATTCGTCGAGGCTTCCGAACCGCTTCCGAAATCGCCGGGGCTGGAACCGATGCCGCCGCTGCCCGGAGCATAGAAAATACCGTAGCCGGCCCGGAACACGGTATTCGGCAGGAAGTTATACGCCAAGCCCACCCGTGGCCCCCAATTGTGGTAAGGCTGGCTGGGATATCGGTGCGAAGGCGTGGTATTGACCAACAAGCCGTCCTCCCCTGTAATCGGGTCGACCGTGGTCGCACTGAAATAGGAGAGGTGATTGTAGCGTTCCGTCCACGGTGTCTGGTACTCATAACGAATCCCCAGGTTCACAGTAAGGTTGCGCGCAACCTTCCAATCGTCTTGCACATAAAAGTTGTAACTTTTCTGCAGCGCCGCCAGCGATGGTCCCACGGTAAACTCGCCGCCATCCGGTTGACCCAGCAGCGCGCTCGCCAAACCATAGCCGGCGGTTGCAGACGCCGTTGAGGGATTGGGCCCTTGCGTATAGGCGGTGCTGTAAGTGAAGGTGCCGGAAGGATAGTCCGGCCGGAACGTGTTGAACTGGTTCCAGAGCATGTCGTACCCAGCCTTGATCGAGTGCGCGCCTTTCAGCCACGTGATGTGCGCTTGCGCTTCGGGAGTGTTTTCGCTATCCACGTCCCACGAGGCGCGTTGCGGTCCTATGGCGGTCAACCCGGCGATCGAGAAGTAAGGAAAGATGTTGTCGGTGGATGCCTGCTGCAGATACTCGGGCAGCCCGAGGTTCGTGACGTTGAACCCCACGCTCAGCGGCGTCAGCCTGATGATTGACCGGGTAATGCCAAACCGGAACTCGCCCACCAGATTGGGCGTAAATGTTTCCGTGTCGCTCAGGGCATAAACATACGCGAGCGTATCCTGGTTCCCGCCGCCGTTAGTCGTCTCTCCGGGGAAAGCGATGTTGGCGTATTGGCTGTCGAGGTATGGGCTGGTCTGCGGCGAGTTTTGATAGCCAAACCGAAAAAAGAGCCGGTTCTTATCGCCAAAGTTCTGGTCTATTCGCGTATAGTACTTGGTCTGCAGCGTGTCCAGGCTGAAATTCCTCGACCAGTTGACTCCCAGCGTGGGCGATAGTGGCAGCGTCGGTTCGGGGAAATACGAAAGGAGCTTTGCCGTAATCGGATCGATGCGATTCGCCGGGATTATATTGCCCGGGAATGGCGACCGGCTATAGCCGCTCTGCGTGGTTGAGTTCGGTACCGTGGTCAGCGGATCGTAAACCGTAATCAGGCCGCCCGAGCTGGTAAGCGTCTGCGAAAAATTGCCGCTCTTCTGGAGGTCGGTGGGTACCTCCGCCGTTGGAGTGCTGACACCGTGGTTGTTTACATCTTCCCAGTTGAAAAAGAAGAAGGTCTTGTTCTTTCCGTTGTAAACCCGGGGGATATACACGGGACCCGACAGGGAGAACCCGTATTGGTTGAGCCGCTGCCGGCCTCGCGCCACACTGTCCTGGTTATTCGTCCACGTGTTGGCGTTCAGATCGTCGTTGTTCAGATAGTCGTATGCGCTGCCATGCAACAGGTTGGTTCCGGTTTTGCCCGCGGCCGCCAAAATACCGCCGTTCGAGCGGCCGTATTCCGCCGAGAAGCTGTTGGTAATAAACCGGATTTCCTGCACTGTCTCCTGCGGAGGCGTATAGTTATTGTCAAGAGTCGAATTATTCCGGGTATCCTGCCCGTCGAGCAAGATGGCCGTCGTGTTGGACCGGCCGCCGTTAATGATCGGCCCAGTCCCGGTGTTGCCATCGGGAATTACCCCCGGCGACAGAGTCAACAGGGAGTACGGGCTGCGACCGGTAGGAAGCTCTAAAATCTGGGTAGCGCCCGTGACGTAGCCCAGCGACGAGCTCACCTGCTCCACCAGCTCCGCGTGCGACTCAACCGTCACCTCATCGTGCAGCGTGCCCGGCTTCAAGGTAGCATTGATGGTTGCAATCTGGCCGACAAGCACCGGTACATCTGTAACCTTATTAAGCGCGAAGCCATCCTTTTGAGCAATCACGGTGTATTTGCCCGCGGGAAGGTAAGGAATCTTGTAGTATCCGTCGTCGGTAGTTTCGGTTGTGGCAATCACGCCAGTGGCTTGGTTGGTAGCGGTAACCTTCGCCTTCGGAATCGACGCCCCAGTCGAATCCACTACCGCTCCCGTGATAGCGCCTTGCTCCACCTGGGCCAGACAGACAGTGGCGCATGCAGATATGAGTAACAAGGCGATGGGAAAGATCGTTTTGCGAGACATACGTTGTCTTCTCCTCTATTCGAACGGCTGGGCCGTTCACAATGGCCTGCACCGCTTTGGAGCGGCCCGCTTTTGCGCGGGTAGCGCCAAAGCCAATCGGCGGCGGATGTCACGGCCATAGGTCAACATGACTTCCACCACCCTGAAAAGCATCCCTACTGCATGGAACTCTATCACCGGCAGGATTCGGTAACAACGTTAGGAGAGATTGCTAACGTCCCTCTAACCAACAGAAAATAAGGGGGATTATAATGACTCACGTTTCTATCGGTAGCTACTAGGGGAGATTCCGTAGGCCTAACTTGTTCGAACATCCGGTATAATCAAGCTTCGGCGCCCGTTGCGGTCGTGATCCCCGGTCGCGATCCCGGTTCGTATTCCCGGTCGTGTTCCCCGAGCCGCTTCCGCCCTTTGAGGCAACCACTCGATTCGATATTGCACAATCGACATTGCATACCATACAATAAGCCTGAAGAGCGTGGCCGCAATGTTCCCAGAGATCGATCGCCGGAAATTTCTTCGCAGCGCCGGGCTGGCAGCTGTTATGGCGTCCGTGTCCCGGGCGCAACCCAAGCGCCGGTTGAAAATCGGCCACACGGGAATCACCTGGGGCTACCAGCCGGACGACGCCGCGGCGGCCATCCACGACGTCGCATCCCTTGGCTACCAGGGTTACGAATCCTTCGGCGAAGTGCTTGTGGCCTGGCAGCCCAAAGGCGGCCTCAAGCGAGTGTTGGATGAGAACCACCTGCAGCTCATCTCCGCGTACTGCGGCGTAAACCTCACCGACCCCGCGAAGCGCACCGATGAGATCGCCCGCGCCGTCCTGTGGGCCAATCTCATCAAAGAGACCGGCGGCGTCACTGCGGTCATCGGACCCAACGGAGTGAAGCGCGCCTCTTACGATTTCAAAGCCAGCAAGAGCGACATCGTCTCCGCGCTGAATCAGATCTGCCAGGCGGTCGGCGACGTGGGCATCACGCCCGTGTTGCACCAGCATACCGGCACCTGCGTCGAAAGCCGCGACGAAGTCTACGCCGTACTGGACGCGGTGGATACGCGCTATGTGAAGTTCGGACCCGACGTGGGCCAACTCGCCAAAGGCGGGTCGGACCCGGTGAAAGTGGTGAAGGATTTCCTGCCGCTGATCCGGCACGTCCATTTGAAGGATTGGAACGGCGGCCCCAACTGGGCAGAGTACTGTCCGCTCGGTCAGGGCAAGGTGGATGTGCCCGCCGTGCTGGCCCTGCTGGAACAATCGCCCCAGATGAAGATCATCATGGTCGAGCTCGATCCCAGCCGCAATCCGCCGTCAACGCCGATCGAGACGGCGCGCATCAGTAAGGAGTATCTGCAAAAGCAAGGGTACGCATTCCGATCGTAGAGACGCGAAGCCCATCCCGCCAACAGCGCGAATAGGAAACAAGTGAAAAGTACGCTAATGGTGCGGCGCGTCCGGCCCTAGCCCGCCACCAGTTTCTTCTGCAAATCCTCCAGCGACACTCCCTTAGTCTCAGGATAGGACGCCAGCACGACCACAAACTGCACCGCCGTCATCACCGCGAAAAATACGAACGGCGCCGCCTTCGAGTAGTGCGCGCCAATCACCGGAAACGCGAATGAGATCGCCGCGGCCATCACCCAGTGCGTAAAGCTGCCTAAGCTCTGTCCGTTGGCGCGCACGCTGGTGGGGAAAACCTCGCCCAGATACACCCAGATCACGGCGCCCTGCGAGAAGGCGAAGAACGCAATAAATCCGGCGAATAGCCATACCAGCAGATTCGCATGCGCGCCCGACGACAAAATCGCCGCTACGCCGCTCAGGCACGCCGCACAACCAACTGCGCCCGTCACCAGCAGCTTCTTCCGCCCCAGCCGGTCGATCACCGTCATCGCAAGCAACGTGAAGATCAGGTTCGTGAACCCGATCGCCACCGCTTGCAAATCGCCCGAGACTTTGTTGAATCCCGCCGCCGCGAAGATATCATTCAAGTAATACAGAATTGCGTTGATGCCGGAAAGCTGGTTGAACATGGCAATCGTCACCGCCAGGAAAATGGGCAGCCTGAACTTGGATTGGAACAACGGCTCCTGCGCGTGTCCGTGCAGCGCATCGATCGAGCCTACGATATCCTGCAGCGCAGTCTCCACGTCGCTTTCGCCAATCTGCTGCAACACCGCGCGCGCTTCCCTGACGCGTCCCTTCTTCACCAGCCATCGCGGACTGCGTGGAATGGTGAACAGCATCAGGAAGAACAACACCGCGGGCACGGCCGAGATCCCCAGTTTCCATCGCCATTCCGCATCGCCCAGGCCCTGCAGCCCTATCACGAAATTTGAGAAGTAAGCCAGCAGAATGCCCACCACGATGTTGATCTGGAAGAAGCCCACCAGCCGTCCGCGCCACTTGGCCGGCGCGATCTCCGCGATATACATGGGACCCAGCACCGACGAGCCGCCGATTCCCAGCCCGCCGATGAAGCGAAACAGAATCCACGCCGGCCAACTCCAGGCGAAGGCGCATCCCAGCGCCGAAACAATATAAAACACGGCCATCAGGCGCAGGCTGTCGCGGCGCCCCAGCCGGTCGCCGGGAATTCCGGCCAGCATGGCGCCGAAAATGGTGCCGATCAGCGCGCTGGAAACCGTGATACCCAATTGTGTGTCGCTCAGGGAGTACGCACTGCGGAGTTGCGAGGTCGCGCCGGCGATGACGGCTGTATCGAATCCGAAAAGCAATCCGCCGAGCGCCGCTACGGCCGTGCTCTTGACCAACGACGAGGAAATATCCATGCGCTGTCTAGTGTGCCACAGCCGAGGCCTGACTTTTTCGCGGCCCGCATTTTGCGCCCGCTTTTCGCCTCGCTACCCCCATTCCTCCAGGTGGGTATAAGAAGGATCGGCGCAATCGCACTTAACCCACCCTTGCCCCTAATGAAATCGCCGCCCCCGTCGATAAATATCATTGTAAAGGTGGCGAATGGAATCCCATATTTTGGTAGTTGACGATTCTGCTGCGATCCGCAAGATCCTGCAGCGTGTCCTGAGGCAAACGGGCATGATTATTGGTGAGATTTACGAAGCGGGCGACGGCCAGGAGGCTCTGGAAGTGCTCAAAACGAAAGCCGTCAGCTTGGTGCTGTCGGACATAAACATGCCGAAAATGGATGGCCTTCAGCTGTTGGCGGCTTTGAAGAATTCGCCCGAGTGGCGGCACATCCCGGTGGTCATGATTACCACCGAGGGCGGCGAAACCAAGGTCGGAGAGGCCGTGAAGTTGGGGGCCGCGGGATATGTCCGTAAGCCATTCACCGCCGATCAGATTAAGGAGAAGCTGGCAGGCATTATTGAGCCGGCGATGCAGTTATGAATCTCAAACAGTTCATCGTGGATTCCATAAACCAGTCGGCTCTCCAGGTGTTTTCCACCATGCTGGGCGTCGAGCTGGCTTCGGGTACGGCGACTTTCGAAGACGCCAAGCCCGACATCAACTGCGAAGTAATCTCCTTAATCGGCCTTGCGGGCTCCTGGGCGGGCTCCGGAAGCCTGAGTTGCTCGGCGGCGTTCGCCTGCCGCGTCTGCGCGAACATGCTCATGACGGAAGCCACGGCGGTAAACGAAGAGGTGCTCGACGCCATGGCCGAGTTGACGAACATGATCGTAGGCAATGTCAAGACCGAACTGGAAAGCAAACTTGGTCCACTCGGTTTGAGCATACCCACTGTCGTGTACGGCCGGAACTTCAAGACCAAGACCGCAGGTCCGACGGATTGGATCTCTATACGCTTCGACTGGGATGGCGATCACCTCCTTGTGAAGCTGTGCCTGGCGCCGCAAGACAAGGACGCCCACCATCGGATAGACCTCTTCGACGAGGCGGCCACACTGGCGGTTTAGAGCAGGGAGAAATGACGGCGTCCACGTTACTTTGAGCCAAAGCATCCGCCTCGGCGTCGCAGGCCGATCCGCGCACTGTCAAGTAATTCACATTCCCGCTTGCTACCTATTGCCTCATCGTCACGCAGGCGGAAACGGATCCACCAAACTTCGGCGAAGCCATCGACCGGATTCGTTCGACGCCGGTGAAGGAACTGCGCGGGCGGGGGTGCGGCCCCGACGGCGTTTTCCAGGTGCAAAGTCCGTGCGATTGCCCGGCCTCAATTCGTCGCGTTGGAGAGAAAGACAGAATGAAAAGTCAAAGCTTTACGCTTGGATGGAAAGTTACCGCCGCGCTGGCCGCGGTAGCGGGGCTGAACCTGTCGGTGGTCTGCGCCGGGCTGGGGAACGGCGTTCCGTGGGCGCTCCCGGTCCTTGGCTTCGCCGCAGCCGTCGGCTCGGCGGCCGCAATTCTGGCGGCCCTGTCGGCAACGTCGCAACTTCGCTCCGCTGCTGGCGAGACGCTCCGGGAATCGCAGCAGATCGCGGCGGCCTCGCGGGAAGGCTCTACAGCAAGCCAGTCTCCACCGCAAGGCGCATCCCGACCGGTTCCTATGTTGCATCAGATCTCGGCGTCGCCGGTGGAAGTCACCGCCGTGTCACGCCAGAACGCCCAAAGCATGCAAGCTGCAGCTGCGTCCGGCCCGAGGGCCAAGACCGGCGGGCTGGTGAATGGCGCCAATTGCGATCTCGAGGAGATGATTCGTTCTATGAAGGAAATGCGTGGATCAAGCGAAAACACCCCCAGGTTCCGCGTGATCGACGAGCATCTGTTCCAGACCAATATTCTGGCGCTCAACGCAGCCGTTCAAGCGGCGCGCGCCGGCATGGGCTTCGCGGTGTTCGCCGATGAAGTGCGCAACGTGGCACAGCGCAGCGCGCAAACGGCCAGGGATACCGCTGTGCCTATTGAGGAAACCATCGTGCAATGCGGCGCGGGTAGCGTCGGCGCGGCCGCGGAATCGGCGTGTAAGATCACTGCCCGCGCAATGCGAGGCAATGCTCTGGTGGACGAAGTCGATGGCGCCCCCAGAACCAGTCGCGGGGCATAGAACCGATTGCGTTCTCCACCGCGCTGATGGAACAGGCGGAGCCGGGGAACGCCCCCAGGGGGGAGTGCCGAGCCACCGTGTGCGAGGAATTGGCGTCGCATTCGCACAGCCTGCTGGCTCTGGTGCATAAACTGCAAAATCCGTCGGGCGCCAGCGCCGCCATCGAGCCAGTCTCTTCGGAGAAGGGGGTAAAGGCTGGAAGAGCGCGTGTCGGTGTGCTTTCGCGGATGCCCAACCGCGCCGCTTTACCGCTCGACGCGGATGAGGCTGCAAGCTGAGGAGTCGCCTTGCCGATTGCATCCGGCCCCGCGTCGGCTCTCAGGCAATTGCAATGACCACGGCGCTCGGCAGCACGCCGGAGAATTGCGACAACTTTTCACGAAGAGCCTGTTCCTCGGCGTGGCTTCCGCGTCAACCGGCGTCTTGCTGTCGCCGTTGGCCGTCCGTCCGTTGCCTGCACTCAATGTAGTCCAGCCTATCGGGCTTATGATCTCGCTTCGGCACGATTGGCTTATCGTCGGCTTCACCCCAGCGTCGCGTTCGTGGCGCCCATTCGATTTGGTTTGGCCCCGGGATGGATGCCCATTCAAGAGCGCCTGAATGCGAGCGTGCCCCGAAATGCACGCTCCGTGGCGTGCGGCGCCACAGGGTGGCTGCGCCGTCTCCCACGACTTTTTCAAGACGCCCGGCGCCTCCATCGCCACCGGCCGCGAGTTCTCCGCGCGTGAGGCGTCAACTCGCGGCGAGGGTCGTCATCAGCCAACCCCTGGCGAAACCGCTGTTTCCGCGCGAAGATGGGCCGGCTGGCGCCGCGGCGGAGTTGCTCGAAGACGTCTTCGGAAAAGACAAGATCCCAAGTCGCCTGGTGCATGGCTAGCAAGTCTTCCGCTCGGCGCACCGGTCGAATTGGAAGTCATCTTCGAGGCGGCGGGGTAAGAGAGGCATCCAATTCCGGGACGCACGCAGCGCAACGCCAGTGCGCTTTCCGCGAGAGATAATGACGGTTGTGAAAGTGATAATTCAATAGGAGGCAACATGGCGACTACAAGAACCGGTATCGCGCCGATGAAAGCGGCGCAGATTCCCAGGCCGGGAGCGGACTTCGAGATCGTCGAGCGCGAGATTCCCAAGCCGGGTGCGGGACAGGTGCGCATCAAGGTGCAGGCCTGCGGCGTTTGCCACAGCGACGTGCTCACCAAGGAAGGCCAGTGGCCCGGCATTCAGTATCCGCGCGTACCAGGGCACGAAGTCGCGGGCATCGTCGATGAACTGGGCGCCGGTGTTTCCGAGTGGAAGGTGGGACAGCGCGCTGGCGTCGGATGGCATGGCGGCCAGGACGGTACGTGTCGTGAGTGCCGGCGCGGCGACTTTCGCAATTGCCGGAACCTGAAAATTCCGGGCATCAGCTATGACGGCGGTTACCAGCAATACATGCTTGCTCCGGTCGAGGCGCTGGTAGCGATACCGGAAACGCTAAGTGATACCGAAGCCGCGCCGCTGCTTTGCGCCGGAATCACCACGTTCAACGCGCTGCGGCATAGCGGCGCCTTCCCAGGCGACCTTGTTGCGGTGCAGGGCATCGGCGGCTTGGGTCATCTGGGAATTCAATTCGCTAACAA
>JBEKNN010000174.1:0-19867 GCA_049522755.1 Bryobacteraceae bacterium
GCAACAACTCCTCGCGAACCCGCGGCCCGGGACGCGATTCAACCAGGCCAAAGGCAAGCTCCGCGGCGGCGTCTCCCAGTTCACGAGCTTCCGTCCTGCAGACATCGCATTCAGCCAGGTGATGCTCGAAGGCGGCGGCTTCAGCGCGTTCCAGCAGGCCGAGTCTGTAAAACGACGCGCGCTCGCGAACCCGATCGGTTACCGCTTCATGCCTGATCATGCGTAAAGCTCCAACTGTTCCCGCAGTTTGATCATACCTAATCGGATGCGGCTTTTGACAGTCCCCAGGGGCTGTCCCAGCCGGGCGGCCAGTTCGCCGTGGGTCAGGTCCGAGAAAAACGCCAGTTGAATCGCTTCGCGTTGTTCCGGAGACAGGGTGGCCAGAGCCATAAGTACGCGCCGCCGCCGTTGCCCCGCGGCGCTTTCCTGCTCAGGCGACGGTGCATCCACCTCAAGGTCGACAAAGTTCACTATTGGCCGCTCGCGTTCCATTCGGCCGCCACGCGCGCGCATACGGTCGATGGCCCGGCTTCGCGCCTGCGTCACCAGCCAGGCGGCTACGGTTCCACGACTGGAATCGTAACTCGCCGCCGTCCGCCACACTTGTGTGTAGACGTCCAATGTAACTTCCTCCGCGTCTTCCCTGTGCCCCAGCACCCGCAATGCTACAGAATAGACCAACGAACTGGACTCATCGTATAGATCCGCCAGGCCGGACTGATCGCCGCCCGCCGCACGGCCGACATACTCCTTCCATGCCGACTCTCGCGTCGCGCGCGGCGCTAATCCAGGCCTACTTCCCATTACGAGTGACTCCCCGGCTCCGGATTAGCGTAACATAACGCGGCTTTGCGCCGGGCTGGCTGGCGTCGCCGGCGTCGCCGACTTACCTGGCCTGGGGCGATCATTCAGACAGGTGTCCCTTCGAACACCTGCTCAGTCGCCCGGCGTTAACGAAGTCGCAGGTTTTGCCGTCTTGTCAATTTCGAGAAAGCTACTCGATGGAGACGCTAATGCCGTTTTTGCAGTCGAGAGTCCGTGAGCCGCGGATTCACTGGCCAACTTCCGGGTCAGACAGGCTAACTCAAGACTTGCGATTTGCGCTGCGCACCCTGCGCAAAAGCCCCGCCTTCTCGATTGCGGCGATAGGCACTCTCGCCCTGGGCATCGGCGCCACCACGGTGATCTTCAGCATCGTGAGCGGCGTGCTGCTGCGCCCGCTGCCGTTCGCCGATCCCAATAGACTGGTGCAGTTGACGGAGACCTCGCCCCGAAACGATGCCGGACCTGTTATCTATCCTGACCTGGAGGTCTGGCGCAACCAGAGCACATCGTTTGAAGCTATGGTCGCTTACACCAGCGTCAGCAGGAATCTTCAAAACGTTGCCGATCCGGAGCAGGTGGCGACCGTGGCCGCCGAGCGTGGCTTGTTCCATACACTGGGCGTCGAACCCATCGCCGGCCGAACATTCGTTGCCGACGATCCGCCTCAAGTCGTAGTCATCAGCGAAGGTTTCTGGAAACGCCATTTTGGCGCCGACCCATCGGCTGTGGGACGGAAGATCACATTCGACGGAGAGGGCTTCACTGTCATTGGCGTAATGCCGGACCGGTTTCAGTTCCCCTACCGCGCCACTTACACGGATGCGTGGATCCCCTGGGAGGCGCCGGCGCAATTCCGGAAAATGCGCACCTATCGCGCCGATTTCGTCGTGGCGCGGGTGAAGCCGGGCATACCGATGGATGGGGCGCTCACCGAATTGAACGGGATCGCCCAGCGTCTCGAGATTGAATATCCGGAGACGAACCGGGGCCGGCGGGCGCGCATCACGCCGCTTTCCGAAGTGGTGGCCGGGAAGGTCCGCGACTCTCTGCTGGTGCTGTTCGGCGCCGTCGGCATGGTTTTGCTGGTGGCATGCGTGAATGTGGCGAACCTTCTGCTGGCACGGGCGGCTACGCGAACGCGGGAGGTCGCGATTCGCGCGGCTCTTGGCGCCCAGCGCTCGCGCCTGGTCTTTCAATTCCTGACCGAGAGCATCTTACTGGCGGTGGGCGGCGGACTCGCGGGGCTGGCGATCGCAAGCTGGGGTGGGAGTCTTCTCCTCAAACTGGCAGCGAGCGATATTCCAAGGTCTTCGGAAGTGACTCTCGACTGGCGTGTTTTCACGTTCCTGCTGGCGACGTGTGTAGTGACCGGTATCGGCTTCGGGCTGGCGCCGGCGATGGGGGCATCGCGCGTTGATTTCCAGAGCGCTCTCAGACAGTCGGGTGGCCGCGGAACGGCAGCCGCCTCGCGGTTCCGCGGTGCATTGACGACAGATGGATTGGTGGTGGTGGAGATCGCTGCCGCTTTCGTGCTCCTGATCGGTGCAGGTCTGTTACTCCGCACGTTCTTTTCGCTGCGGAATACTCAAACCGGGCTGCAGGCGGAAAACGTACTCACGCTGCACCTGACGATACCCGCAACGCAGCCGCAGACTCCCGGCGCCGGCGCGCAATATTGCCGCGAGATCGAAGAGCGCGTCCAGCGGATTCCAGGGGTTCGAGCCGTAGGCCTCGTTTCGTTGCTGCCATTGCAGGACTGGGGCTGGACTGCCCGAATTTCCGTCCCTGGACGCCCCGGCCACGCCGCGGCGCCGATGTTTGCGGAGCTTCGGTATGTCAGCCCCGGGTATTTCCGCGCGCTCGGCATTCCCATCCGCAAGGGCCGGGGCTTTACCGATTTCGACCGCGCCGATTCAGCTCCGGTGATCCTGATCAACGACGCACTGGCGCGCCAGTATTTTCCCAACCAGGATCCTATCGGCCGGCGAATTGACGACCGCGGCGCCGTTGTTGGCATCGTGGGCGACGTTCGGCAGTCCGGTCTCGACCGTCCGCCCGCTCCTGAGATCTACTATCCTATCGCCCAGAATTTCGCCCAGCGCCCGGACGCCGGCATGTCTCTCGTCGTTAGTGCAATGCTGCCGCCTCAGTCGTTGGCCCGGTCAGTCGTCGGCGCCATACGCCTGGTGAATCCGAACCAGGCGGTATTCCACATCAAGACCATGCAGCGAGTTATAGCTGACTCGCTGTCGAACCGGAGTCTCTACCTATGGCTGCTTGGCGTGTTCGCCGGGATCGCTCTGGCGCTGGCGGTTGCCGGCATCTATGGAGTGGTCTCTTATGCGGTCGCCTCGCGTACAAAGGAATTCGCCGTTCGATTAGCCCTCGGCGCCGATGCTGGCGGAGTGCTGCGAATTGTACTTGGCCACGGCGCGTTGCTGATCGGGATCGGACTCGCCATCGGCCTGACTGCCGCGGCCGGTCTCACCCGGTTGTTACAAGCGCTACTTTTCGGAGTTAGCCCGATGGATCCCGAGACGCTCGTGGTGGTGGCGGCGCTGCTGACCGCCGTGGCGCTGGCTGCATGTCTGATACCGGCGCAGCGGGCGATGCGGCTTGACCCGGCCATCGCACTGAGGTACGAATAGGCGGATACGTCGGGCACCCCCGAGCGCACTAAGCTCTAGCGATTAGATCGACCTCTGCACGCTGCTCGACTCTCATTCGAACCGCGCGGCTTGGCCTGAGCGTCACAAGCTGCTTTGGCGCGATTTCCGTATTTGATTCCAGCGACAGTTTCCAGCGCTGCGCGACCGTGGCGAGAACCAATCGCGCTTCCATCATCGCGAACCCGTTGCCAATGCACACCCGGGGGCCGCCGCCAAATGGCAGGTAAGCAAAGCGCGAAATGCGCTCTTCCCATCCCGGTGCGAATCGGTCCGGGTGGAACTGTTCGGGTTCGGGAAAGAATCGCCGGTCGCGCTGCAGTGCGTAAGTGCTGACGACGATCAGGCTGGCTTTGGGTATTTCCCACTCGCCAACGGTAACGTCTTCGATCGGCTGTCTTGCGAAAAACGGGGCCGGTGGAAACAGGCGAATCGCTTCACGAACGATCATCTCAGTGTATGGCAGGTTCGGCAGGTCTGTCGCGCGAGGCGCACGGCACGCTAAGACCCGCCGGAGCTCTTCCAGCAGTTTGGCTTCGACATCCGGGTGGCGCGCCAGCAGGTACCAGGTCCAGGTCAGGGCATGCGCCGTCGTATCCTGCCCCGCGAGAAACAGGGTCATCATCTCATCGCGTAGTTGCCGGTCGGACATTCTTTCGCCGGTATCCGCATCGGCAGCCGAGAGCAGCGCGGACAGCAGATCTTCACGCTGCCCGGCGGACTGACGGCGTGCGCGGATCAGAACGCGGATGATTTCGTCGAAGCGGGCCAACGCGCGTCTTTCGCGAAGATTCCGGCGCGTGGGTATCCATGACAGAAGCCCATACGGGGAGTTCATGCGCTCATTGGCCGCATCGGCTACTGCGAGCAGCAATTCGCCGATCTCGTCGGCGTCGCGTGAGAGTTCTGCTCCGAACAGGGACTTGACCACGATGGCAAGGGTCAGTTTTCCCATATCGTCGTCAATACTGCGCACTTCTCCATCCTCGAATGAACTCACCATTCGTTCCGCGTATGGCGAAATCACATCGCCGTATGCCGCCGCGAGCCGATCGTGGCGGAAGGCCGGCTGTATGAGCTTTCGCTGCTGTTTCCAGAGAAGGCCGTCGCTCGTGAGCAGTCCTCTGCCTAAGCTAAGGCCACGCTTGACTAAGCTCGGCTTATGGAATTTTGGGGCTTGCTCCACCAGAACCTGTCGAATCAGTTCCGGTTGATTCAGTAGATAAATGCGCAGCGGACCCAGTCGGAAATAAGCGATATCGCCATACTCGCGCGCCATGCCAAGGTAAAAAGCCAGCGGATCGAAGGGATGCTTTGAAGGAAACATCTGGCCAATGACGACACGCGGAAAGCTTAAGGTTGGACCGTTCGGAAATCTTCGCTTCATCGCAACCCTCGGCGAGCAGTCGGACCGCAGATTTCAGCGGTATCGGCTTCAAGTACATATTAGTGCAGAAGGAGTGAGCCGCATGGGCTGCCCATCCCGATAAGCCGCCACCGCTCCGCCCAAATGAATCTCCGGACATTTCGGCGATTCGGAACCAATCCACTTGGACGAGATGCCGCCCCATCCGGAGAAGTGGTTCCGCGCGGCGGCGCGGCTGACCGCCGTGACGCTGGCTGCGTGTCTGATTAGGGCGTCCTGGGACGCTTTGCCCGGATCAGGGCTGGGAAGCGGGCTCAACACGGGCGGAGCCAGGTGCGTTTCCCGTTCCCGATCCCGAAGGCTGAGCACTGCCAGTGGGGTTAATTCTCCGAGGGCCTCTCCACGCTATCGATGACCAGAATCTCGACCGGGCCTTTGGCCGATTCGAGTTTCAAGCCGAGCTGCTCCTGCATCGCGGAAAAGATGTCCGGGCCGAGATCGGCCGCTGCGGCGCCACCGGCGGGACGAGGTCCCGCTGCATCCGGGGACTGAACGGCTGGCGTATCCGGGGTGAAGGTGAGCTGGAAATCAAACTCACCGGCGATTCCGGTCTTATCGACAACCGTGCGGCTAAGCATAGAAGAAAGGAAATTGGCCAGATTAGCCATGTTCGTGCTTGAGGCTTGAAGCCGGCCCGCTGCCATTGCCCCCCCCATCAACCCGCAATACTTGCCGGGCGCAATAGTGAAATCGCCAGCTTCACGCTGAACGCAGTTTGGGGTCTGCAACTTCGGGCCTCCTTTCGCCACGGTCAGCTCATAGACAGGAAGCTCTTTGGTCTCACGGTGGATCGTCAGGTGGAACCGGTCGCGGAGCAGCGTCTGCAGCCTCCGATATTGCAGAGTTACGTACTCCTGCTTGAAGGAAGGGGGGCCCTCGCCCTTTGCCTCAATGTTATATCGCTCGGAATCGATCCAACCCGGACCTCCTGTGACCTGGAAATTGTGGACCCGGTAGGCAAAGACGATGAGATCTCTCAAAGTCATTCTTTCGAGGTGACAGTTTGGAACACAAGTGAACATCCCGCCGCGCTCGCCGCTGACATCGCGCTTGATCGACGCTACCTCGAACGCCGGCGGCGCCTCCTGCGGCGCGGCATATAGCGAAACGATTGCGGTTGCGCCAGCCATCGAGAGCGCCAATGCCGCCGCTGCAATGCCTCCCAAGGGCCGCGACGGGTGGTCCTCCCGGCCCAACACCCGCCGGATTCGGCGCAGCAGGTCACCTCCGTTAGCGGCAAGCGCGGGCGCGGGAATCCGGTCGCGGATTTGCTCCATCTCAGCCAGCGCGCTCGCATATTCGAAGGCGCTGCCGCAGACGGCCACCGCAATGTCGTCGCAACAATGCTCCCGTTCGAGCCGCATCTGCCTGCCCACCCACCACACGGCGGGGTGGTAGAACAGCACCGTCTCGACCGCTGTTTGCAGGAGGTTTACGATGTAGTCGTGCCTGCGAATATGAGCCAGCTCATGCGCAAGAATCGCCGCGAGCTGCGCCTCACTGAGGCCGGTGAGGGCCGTCACGGGCAGAAGAATGTACGGCCGAAGCCAGCCAATCGCAGTGGGTACCTGGATCATTGCAGACGTACACAATCGGACAGGTGCGGAAACGCGCAGACTCCGTTTCAAACGTCTGACAATGTCCTCCAATTCAGCGCCCGCTGAGTTTGCTCCACGCTTCAGTTTCCGCACGCCCATCCACCCGCCCGCGGCGCGCGCGGAAACCAGCAGGACCCCCATGATCCAAATGCACACGACCCACCCTGCGATTCCCGCGTGCGGCGCACTGGTCGGGGCATAATACACGACCTGCTCCAGCGTAGTCGCCGGCGCCTGCATGGAGAATCGACGCGCTGGCCCAGCCCTTCCCGGCTCGCTCCGGGAATTCCACGTCGCTGTAACAATTAGCGCGATTGGCATCGCCAGCATGATCAGGCTTGCCGTTGCGTACCGAAGGCGGCCCGCCGATGACGGAGCGATCGTCTTGACGATCCACAAGAACAGGGCCAGCAGCGACCCTTGCCAGATGAAGTGAAGCAGCGCCCGCCCCAGAGATTGCACTGCGGGATGCGCGAGTAGGATTTCCAACGTCATTTCGTACCTCGCTCGTAGTCCTTGAGGACTTTGCGAATCTCGGACAACTCTTCCGGCGTGGCTTTCCTCGAAGACAGAGCCTGCAACAACAACCTGCTCATCGACCCTTCGAAGGCCCGGTCAAGCAGGTCGGCCACCAGCGTGCGTTGGGTATGCTCCTTCGGCAGGCGCGCTTCGTAGACGTGAGCGTATGGCGCCTCATCCCGGCTCACCAGGCCCTTCTCAAGCATGATCTGCATGAACTTCAGCACGGTCGTGTACCCGGTTTTCTTGACCGCGTTCAGGGCCTCGTGAACCTGGCGTACGGTGCTGGGTCCGCGCTGCCACAGAACGCGGAGAATCGCCAATTCGGCTTCGGTCGGCTTTGGGGGCTTACCCATCGAAACGGATTCTATACGAATCGATTCGTAAAGTCAACGAATATTTTCGTAGCGTCGGGAGCGATTGACCACGCTGCCGAGGTTTCGCCAATGCGTCCGTCCGGGCCGCGATTCTGCGGCGCGCGAGCAAGAAGCCTATCTCAGGCTAAGTGGGATACTCTTCCATCGTCCGCGGGTTATAAGCCCAATGGAACTCCAGCTCATAAGCCAGAGACTTCGCCAAGCCGTCTAAGTCCGGAAACAGAGTGGCGAACGTAATATTCATCCGGTATAACTCGCGCATTCCAACTTCGCGAATCGAGTTAGTCAAAACGAACTTCGCGAGAATATTTTCCTGGCCGGAATTACCGAGGATTTCTTCCAGCGGCGCATCCAGCACGCCGGGCACGGCGAATGTGCCGGACTGCGCAATCAGCCGCCGGTTCATCGTGTGCGGCTCGCCGATCCAGATGAAGCGATTCTTCCCATTAAGAAAGTAACGGCGGAAGTTCCCCTGGACGCGCGGGTCCATGCGGCCATGCTTCAGCGCACGGCTGCTATCCACGCGCGCGGGGTTCATCGCCCACACCACGCCGTCGCTAATGGTGCGCTCCAGCGCGAAGAACGCGGCCACGTAGGGCGACCAGGTGAAGTCGATCAAGCGGGTGGGCGCGCCGTGATGCTGCATCAGCGCCATCCACTGGAAATCGTCCTCGGCGTCGGGCGGCTTGTCGAGAAACTGGTGGGCTTTGCGCTTGAATACGCGCAGAATGCGGGCCTCCTGCTTGGTCCATGCCGCAGGCGAGACGCCGAAAGCCTGCAGGTAGCGCGAAAGCGAGCTGTAGAGAGGCCAGCGCTCGTCGCGTTCGCCGCGAAAGGCCCACTGCGAATAGGGCGGGTTGACGATCAGCTTCAGAAAATCGTCCCACGATTTCAACCGGAATACGCGGTAAGCGGGTCCGGGAAGCTTGCGGACAGGCATCGGCTAGGCTTGAAACCGGTACATGGCCTGCTCGATCGGGACGCCGCGAACGTCGATGCGCTTGAGATCGGTGGACCCAACTCCGTGCGCTTCCGCCAGCGCCAGCGTATTGTCACAGGTCTCGAACGGCGCTGTGCCGCGCGTGGCGCGCGGGCTGTAACCCATCGCCGCGGTGGCCACGGCATCGGTGCACACAGGGTTCAACCCCGCCAGCAGTATGCCCGGCTTCACCACGCGGATGCCCCGGATCCACGGGCCTTCGCCGCCGGCGATGGTTTCTACTCCGTCGATAATCGCAAGGTGAATCGGCCGCGCGGCCGCCAGATCGGCAACGATGTGCGGCACCCGATAGCCCGGATCGTGGTTGGCGCCGAAGTGCAGCTCCTGCGGCGCCGATTTCGAAGGCTGCCGCCTGCCTTCGTGGCCCACGTGAATCCGCCCGGTGGCGGGCTTCTCGTTGGGCCCGTCTACGCCCGCGTCGTCGCCATAAATGGATGCCGGAATTGTGCCGAAACAGTTCTTAAGCGAAAGCGTCACGCCGCAGGTCGCGTGATTCTTGAGCTTCGCCATGCTTACATAGACGTCTGTGTCTTCGTAGGAGTGGTTCAAATCGTAGGCGGGATACATATACGCGCTGCCGGGGACCGTCAAGCGCGCATAACTCTTACCCTTGCCGATGGCGTTGGTATTTTCGAATTCCACGTTGGCGGCGGATTGCAAGGCGTGCACGTCCCAGCCGGATGCAACCATGACCTCCTCAAGCGGACCCCCAGTGCCCCAGGCGCTTTCCACAAAGCGGATGCGCTTCGCTCCCGCGCGGCCCATGAGGTAAGCGGCGGCGCCGAGGAGCTTCGGGTGGGTGTAATGCGTGAGGGCAGGCGCGCGGCCCCCAACGCGAGTGCCGGGGCTGCCGGTCATATTGACCTTGATAGTTACGGTCTTATTACGAACCAGACCCCCGATGCCGCCGAGCTGATCGAACATCAGGTTCAGTTTGGCAGTGAGATCCTCATCATAGGAACCGCACTTGGAGATGGAGACGGCCGCCAGCGGAGCATCGTCCGCGGCCTTGAGCAGAGGGATTGCCGCGAGTGCGGCGAGCAGTTCTCGTCGAGTCATGCTAATTGCTCCAGTTTGATGGTAGCGCAATCGGCGCAGCTATAGCGAGGCACGCGAGCGGACGTCGGGATTGGCCGATGTCCGCTGGATACGCGCGTTTAATTAAGGAAAGTCGAGAGGCGGATTGGCAAATCCGCAGCAGGTTAGCAACCTGCCTTACAATTACATGCCGAAGTCGAGCTTGGTCTTCGATCCGCCGAGTTCGATATCCTTCACCACGTCCGTGCTGCCGTCTTTGCTGGCATTGACCTGGGTGGTGTCGAATTTCTTGTCGGTGTTCTCTACTTTCACGGGCGTCGTGTAAGACTTGGCAGTCTCCACTTCTGTGAACACGGCGTTGGTACCAGTTACTTTCACCGTATACTGGCCGGGCTTTAACTGCACGCTGCCGACCTTGGTGACACCGGAAAGGGTAAATTCGTAAGTCTTCGCGTTACCGATCGTCAAACTGCACACCGCAAGTATTCCGACAGTGAATAGCTTTTTCATCTGAGTTGTTCTCCCTAAGTTAATGGCGACTTGGCCAACGGCCGCGGATCGACGTCCGCAAAATGCTCGTTGAGGTCTTCCAACGTGAAGGCGCGGGCATAGGCTCCGAGGTTACACCTCCAAAGGTAAGTGGCGCCAGCTCAGCCTTCGGTATATCCTGTTTCTCATGAGAAAGTTAACCGCCGTGGTATTCCCTGCCGTGCTGGTCCTTGCGTGCGCGTTCTCCGTCCGAGCCGTGGATCAATCCGTTTACGACAAGATCAAGGCCGAAGAGATGGAGCATTCGCAAATCATGCATACCCTGCACATGCTCACCGACCGCTATGGCCCCCGCCTCACCGGCTCTCCCAATTTCGAAAACGCGGCCAACTGGGTGGTCAAGCAGCTCACGGAATGGGGCTTTTCGAATGCGCACCTGGAGCCGTGGGATTTCGGGCATCCCGGCTGGCTCAACGAACGTGCGGCGGGGTACATTCTCTCTCCCGTTCACGAGAACCTGAAGTTTGAGGTGCTCAGTTGGACGCCCTCCACCAAGGGATCTGTGACTGGCACGACGGTGGAAATCGAGTTGCCGCGCGGCCCCGAGTTGCCCGCGGATGGCGCCGCCGGACGCGGTGGGCGCGGCCCGCAATACGCGCAGCCCACCAAAGACGAATTGACCGCCTGGATGGCCGCCAATAAGGACAAGGTCCACGGCAAAGTGGTCCTGGTCGGCAAGGCTGCCGTGATCCCGGTCAACTTCAACCCGGCCCCATTGCGGCGAGGCGAAGGCGGCGGACGCGGCAATTTCGCGGGACGCGGCGCCGGGCGCGGCGCTCCCGACCCCAGCCGGCTCACGGCCGCGCAGGTAGCCGAAATGGTGGATCAGTGGCTGAAAGATAGTGGCGCCCTGGTGCGCATCAACGACGCCGCCATGGACCACGGCCTCATCCGCGCCTTCCAGAATCGCACCTACGACGTCAACAAGGCTGTCCCAACCGTAGTCCTGCGCAACGAAGATTACGGCCGCATCGAGCGCATCATGGCAGATAACGAAACCGTCAAGCTGGAGTTCAACATCGTCAACCAGAGCTTCCCCAAGGGAGCTACCAGCTACAACGTGGCAGGCGAAATTCCGGGCACCGATAAGGCCGACGAAATCGTGATGCTCGGCGGACATCTGGATTCCTGGCACGCCGCCACTGGCGCCACCGACAACGCCATCGGCTCGAGCATGATGCTGGAAGCCGCGCGCATCATCCACGCGCTGGGCCTCAAGCCGCGCCGCACTATCCGCGTCGCGCTTTGGTCGGGCGAAGAGGAAGGCTTACTCGGCTCGGCGGCCTACGTCAAGCAGCACTTCGGCACGTTCGAAGATCCCAAGCCCGAGTACGCTAAGCTCGATTGCTATTTCAATATCGATTCCGGCACCGGCCGGGTTCGCGGCGCCAGCATCTTCGGCCCCGCCGCCGCGGCCGATATCCTCTCCGCCGCGCTCGAGCCGTTCAAGGATTGGGCCGTCGGACCAGCCAACGCCACCACCAGCCGCGCCACCGGCGGTACCGACAGCACCAATTTCAACGCCGCCGGCCTGCCCGGCATCGGCCTGCAGCAAGACCCCATCGAATACCAGAGCTTCACCTGGCACACCAATCTCGACACCTATGAGCGCATCGTCCCCGAGGACGTGAAGCAAGCCGCTACCGAGATCGCGTCCGCCGTCTGGACTGTCGCTAATTCCGACCAGATGATTCCGCGGCTGTCGAAGGCCGAAATGCCGGCGAAGTAGGTCTCAACGCTTTACGTTGGCGGCGGGCTGACCCGCGGCCAGAGCCGAGAGTCGCAGCTCATTCGTCCTGGCTGCCGGCGGCGGATAAGGGTGTCGATTTGCCCTCGGCCGTACGTGCATACTTCTTGAACCAGCTCATCATGTAGAGCTGAGTGCGGATGAAATTCGACGGCTTCGAGGCCGTCCCGTGGTATTCGCCCTCGAACTGCAGCAGCTTGACGGGCACGCCGCGGACCTTCAGCGCGGCGTAGTACTCCTCGGTTTGCGGCATGGGCGTGCGGCGGTCAAGCACCCCGGTCATCAGCAGCGTCGGCGTGGTCACTTTGCCCACCGCCATTACCGAAGAGTGCGCGAGCCAGTCGCTGGGGTCTTCCCAAAACGGCTTCTGGAAGAAGCTATAAGTGAAGAGCGGAATGTCGGTGTTGCCGGTCATGCTGAGCCAATCGATAACGGGGCAGCGCACGGCGGCCGCAGCGAAGCGGTTGGTGTGGCCGATCACCCAACTGGAAAGTACGCCGCCGCCGCTGCAGCCCGAGACGTACATGCGCGTCGGGTCCACCAGGCCTTTGGCGACGGCCGCGTCCACTCCGGCCATCAGGTCGTCGTAATCGGGCCCCGGATAGTTGTGGTCGATGCCGCCCGAGAAAGCCGTGCCGTATCCGGTGCTGCCGCGCGGGTTGAGGTAGAGAACCACGAAATCGTTAGCGGCGAAATTCTGGAACATGTAGTTGAACGCCACGCTGTACATGGAGAACGGTCCGCCGTGGATTTCGAGGATGAGCGGATACTTCTTCGCCGCGTCGAAATCGGGCGGCTTCACAATCCATCCTTGGACTTTCGCGTTGCCGCTGGAGGTGAAGTCGATTTCCTCGGTTTTCGCCAGGTGCATCCCGGCCAGCAAGCCGGCGTTTACGTTGGTGAGCTGCGTGGCTTCGCCAGGACGGCTCAGGTTGTAGCGAACCACTTCGGGTGGATTTTCGGGATCGGTCCGCGTGCCCACAGCCATCATGTCGCTGGAGGCTGAATCCAAGGTGAGCACATGCACGCCGGTGGTAATCGGCTTCACGCCGCCGCCCGTCAGGGCCACGAACTGGATGTTACGCGAGCCGCGATCTTCGGCGTCAAAGTAAACGCCCGCCGAATCCGGCGACCAGCGAAGAGTCAGAGCGTCGCGGTCGTAGTCGCCGCTGATCTTCCGCATTTCGCCGCCGTTGAATGGGATCACATATAGGTCCGACACCGAGTGCGTACGCTTCGATTGGGGGTAACCGGTGAAAGCCACCGTCTTGCCATCGGGCGAAACCGCCGGGCGGCTCCAGGAGCCGGGTTTGGCAACCAGCTCGCGAATAGCGCCTGAGGCAATATCGGCCACCAGCAGTTGCGAGGTTTGATAATGCAGATCGGCTTCCGCGCTGTGGTCGGCTTCGAATACCACGGCTTTGCTGTCCGGGCTCCAGTCCAAAGGCACAGCGCCGCGTAATTCACCGGCGCCCGCGCTCCACTTGCCGCTAGTGAGCTGCCGGGGCGCCCCGCCATCGGCCGAGACCACGAACAGATGCGTTTGCCCGTCCTCGAGGAAGCCAACCTGATCCTGGCGGTAGTGCAGCGATTCCACGACGCGCGGCGCGGCCGTCCACTTGGCCCCTTGCGGCGCGGCCGGCATGCTGATGCTCCAGGCGTCTTTTTCCGGAACGAACATGGAGAACGCGATCGACTTGCCGTCCGGGGACCAGTGCGCGTCGGCGAGTTTCTCGGTGGCGTGAGTGACCTGCGTGGCGGGTCCATCGGTATCGATCCAGCGGACAAAGATCTGCGGACCGCGCGGCTCTCCATCGGCGATGTAGAGAATGCGTTTTCCGTCGGCGGACCAGCGCGGGTTCGAGCCTTTGGTAAGGAAGCGGTGCTGGCTGCCATCGGCGTTCATGATCCAGAGCGAGGAATCCCAGCGGTCCTCGATCTTGTTGGCCTGTTGGCGGGTGTAGACAATGCGCGCCCCATCGGGCGAAATCTGCGCATTGCTCACGCGTTCGAAGTCAAAGTAGTGATCGTTGGTGAGACGCGTGGCGGAGCGGGTTTCCTGGGCGGCGGCGGTGAAAGCCGCCACGGATGCGAAGGCCGCCAGCACGACAAAACGAATTTTCATGGGACACCTCAAAATGGTGATTTTCAGGCGAGTATACACGAATGGAAAACCGAAATATATAGGGAATGATATGCGACGCCGCCAAATGCCGTGAAACCTGCATAGTAGATTATGAAGATGGAAGATCTGGTGCTGGTGGGTAAGCACATTCGTCTCGAACCGCTGGAACAACGCCATGCCGACGGCTTGGTTGCCGCTGCGGAAGCCGACCCGTCGCTCTATCGGTGGAGTGCGGTTCCGAAGGACAAGAACGAGGCCGTGAGGTACATCGAGACCGCCCTGTCCTGGAGGCAAGCCGGCACGGCCGTGCCATTCGCGATTGTGCGCCCGAATGACGGCATATTCCTGGGCTCGACAAGATTCTTTGACCTGGAACGATGGTCGTGGCCGCAGGGTCATCGATGGCACGGCCGCGGCGTGCCCGACGCCTGCGAGATCGGCTACACCTGGCTGGCCGGCCCGGCAATTCGGACGGCGGCCAATACTGAGGCCAAGATGCTCATGTTGACGCATGCCTTCGAGGCGTGGCAGATGTTGCGTGTCTGCCTTCACACCGACATTCGAAATGAGCGCTCGCGGGCTGCGATCGAACGCATCGGCGGGAAGTTCGAGGGGATTCTCCGGGCTCATCGGATGGCTGCGGACTTCATCCCTCGCGATTCGGCGCGCTATTCGATTCTGGCGTCGGAGTGGCCGGCGGTAAAGCTGCGGCTGGGTCAACGCCTGGAACGTGAGTAACTCGCGGCGCGGCCAAGGCCCGTAGGGCGGACCCCCCGGTCCGCGCGGGTTCCCCTGGACCCGCTCTTCGCCCAGCCAAATCGTCGCGACGCGATCCCTGAGAGGCCGACCGGGGGGTCGGTCGCGGACCAGGGGGTCCCCACAACTAAGGCCGACCACCCGATTGCGTCCCAAGTAAGTGACAGTTGGTTGTCAAAACCTACGGCCGATTTGGGGAAGAACCCTCTAGCTAGGCCCGGCCTACTGGCATAGCGTAAATGCCGGCGGCCAACGGCCGCTGACTTACGGCCGCGATTCGGCCGCGGTGGATTCGGGTTCGGCTAAATCGACTCTCTCGTACAAGCCGGCGAGCGAAAGTGAGCAGCCCACCGATTGCAGGTCGAGTGAGTCCTCCAAGCGCGTGGCGGACGTCAGAAGCCAGCGGCCGTCGGGCTGCCGTGTGTATAAGTCGGCGCGAACGCGGTCGGTCGCCAGCAGTAGATACTCCCTGAGCGATTCTATTGTCTGGTAGTGCTCGAACTTCCGGCCGCGGTCGTAGGCCTCGGTCGAGAGAGAGAGCACTTCGACGATCAGGTGCGGATTGAGGAGAGTGTCAAGCTGGTTGTCGAGAAGCCGGGGCTCGCCGCAAACGGCGACAACATCGGGGTAAGTGTACAGCCCCGTTGCACTCACCCGTACGCGCATGTCACTGGGCAGAACGCGGCAGGCGCCTCCTCGAAGCTTTCCGTGAAGCTCGCCGATCGAATTCGCAACCAGGGTGTTATGAGCCAGGCTAGCCCCGGCCATGGCGAACATCTCGCCGCGGTAATATTGGCTTTTGTACTCGGCCTTGCGCTCAATCGCCAGATATTCTTCCGGCGTGAGGAATGTTTTCGCTTGCGTAGACACGGCGGCCTCTTGTGTCTACATTAACACTCTGTTGCGCGTCCGAATGATTGGGAACGTTATGGCTCCCCGTGGCGGCGGACGTCCCACCCATGCCTGGTACGCATTGCGCATCGGACGCTCGCCGGGATTACGCCGTATACGGTATTCTGTGCAAGGCGGAGCCACTATGCGAGTCAGGAAACCTCCAAGCGTACAAACCAAGACCTTCCTGTTCCGGCCGGGCAAGGCGTTGCACGGGACTTTCTCCATTGGGCTGTCGATCGAATCGATGCCGGGTGGCGCGAAGGCGGCGACGTTCGATTGGTGCGGGTCAAAGCGGCAGTTGGCCTTCGGCCCAGTCCTGTCCGGCTATGTCACCAACCTGCGGCTTCCGCAGAATCTGACGGAAGGCGATGTGTACGTCCTGTCGGTGACTGCGGCCGCAATGCTGATCATTTCGGTGAATCTCAATGGCGACCAGGAAGCGGTGGAGAGCGTCGCGATCGAGGAACTGGACGACGGCCCGCTCATGCCAACGGTTTGCGCCGACCCTACTACCGCCGGCGAGCGTTCCTTCGAAGATCCCTTGGCAACCGGAAGCCTGGTTACGTCCGCTCTGCGAGCGGTTCCGCAGGGACGGATCGAATCGCTTCGGCCCTTTCCCGATGGCGGGGTTTTGATTCTAACGTTCCGGCGGCCCGCCGGCTCGGTGGCAGCGCAGGGTTTCCTGATTCATGCAACGGTGGGCGAGTTGCAGGGGCTGGGCTTTATGGCGCCCGGCCAATCGGAGGTGAACGTCTATTTCCGGCTGCAACCGGAGAAGGCGGGCGAAACCTGGGCGCTGACGCTCGGGTCCGATCGCGCATTCACCTGGTCCGGGACCGTCTACCGCAACTTCGACACCATATTTCTGCCGGCGTTTTCGCTGGTGGTTTGAAGTCTAAAAAAGCACGTCGAAATCGGCGGTAAAGCGGCGGCCGCGTTGGCCGAAGAACAGACCGAATTCCGGATCGGCGATATTGTAGTGCACCGCTTCGGGGTTGAAGTGGTTCAAGAGATTAAAATCGCTGACGGAGAGGCGGACCGTATACTTCGGATTCACCTTGATGTCCTTGGACGCGCGCGAATCGAGCGAAAAGAAGCCCGGGTATCGATTGACGTTGGGTGGACCCGCGTAATTCTGAGCCGCGTCGAAAGTCGCGTAAGGGAACCCGGTCCGGTACTCCAGCACGGGTGAAACGCGGAAGCCGTCGGGCAGCCGGAAAGATCCCCACGCCAGAAAGCGGTTGGGCACGTCGCCGGAAAGATTGCCATACTCATCCGGGCGGACCAGGGGAATCGGAAAGCTGCCCAGGTAGTTATTGAAATCGCTCAAATCGCCGCGGTCGCGGCTGTTGACATAAGAAGTGAACAGCTCGCCGCTGGACCCCGCCTTGATGCGCGCGGTGACTTCGAGTTGCCGGTAGCGCGAAACGCCGTCGCCGCGCAATTCATATGCGCCGATGTTAGAAACCGGGTCGGGCGCGATGGGGTTCATGGTGACCAATCCCTGCGCCTGGTTTTGCATATAACCGACGCGCAGATGGAGCGCGCTGGTAATAGGCTGCTCAATCTGCAAGCTGCCGGTGGCGCTCTGCGGCGAAAAATCTCCCGCTACCGCGTGATGGAAAATGAACGCGGAGTGAACGTCGGCCACGCCAAGAGTGTTGGCGTAAAGGAACGGGCCGGCTGTGATGTTGCCGCCGGCGTCGTAGAAATCGATCGCCTCCTTGGGGTAGTAATTGAAGGCATAAACATTGAGCGGCACGCGGTCGTAGAACATTCCAAAGCCCCCGCGGAAGGTAGTGCCTAACTTGGGGAAGATGGTCCAGACGATGCCGGCGCGCGGCGCCACGCGAAAACTCTCGGAAACCTCTTGCGACTCGGTGCGTATTCCGAGATCCATCGCGAGATGCGGCGAAATGGTCCAATGATCCTGACCGAAGATGGCGTATTCGGTGTCGCTCATCTGAAATTCGCGGCCGCCGAAGAAGGTGATCTGCTCGGTCATGACGCCCGCCGCGTCTAGAATATCGATGGGGTGTTCAAAGACCTGGCCATGCTCGCTGCTCCGCGCGATGTAGGTTCCGACTTTGAATTCATGCAGGCCCAGCTTCTTGGCCGGTTTGAAAGCGAACGTGGGCGACCAGCCGAAGCGTGTGGAGTAGCGGTTCTGCTGCTCGAAATAGTTGCCACCGTCGCCGGTGGGCGTCATTACGAAATCGGCCGGACCCTGGCCCCAGATATTCGCGCTGAACCGCGTCGCCGAGAGCGTGTTGTCGAGCAGCCCGCCGAAGAGGTTCCACTTATCGCCGATGGTCGCGGTGTAATTGCGCGTGCCGGCGCTCGGAGTGGTGGGCTCGGGATTGTAATAGTCCAGATCGGCGTAATCGATTTTCTGCGGCGCGATGTGAATGGTGGCCGTGACTAGCTGCTTATCGGACTTGATCCAATCGAGCTGGAAAAAGGAATTGACGCCTTCGTTCTTCTTCTGATCGTCGGGGTAGGGAAGAGTGTGCACTTCCACTTTGCGCACCTCATACTCGAGACCTTCGGAGAAAAAGAGCTTGTTGTGAACGATGGGTCCCTCCGCGTTCAGGCGAGGCGTGGCATCGCGAATGCCGCGCAGATGATAGCTGCGGATGGCGAAATCGGGGAAAGGGTCGTTGATTTCATATTTCCATTCGTTGCCGCCGCGGCGCGTTTCCACCGACACCAGGCCCGCGGTGAAGCGGCCATATTCGGCGAGAAACGGCGTCTGGTAAACAGTGATCGATTGCACGCTGTCGATGGGCACGGTGAGGCCGAACTGTCCGGTGGCGGGGTCGGTGACGTCGGCGGAGTTGACGATCAGCGAGCTGCGATGCTCCGGGCTGCCGGAGATTTCGAGGCCGCCATCGGGCTTGCGAAGCACGCCGGGCACCATGGGCAGCGCATCGGAAACAGTGGCCGGACGGCTGGGCAGTTCCTTGACCTGCTGCGGCGTCAACGCTACCGGGGCAGAGCTGCCTTGGTCGACGGGCGCAGCGGCGGACATCACCTTGACGCTGTCATGCTGCGCCGCCGGATCGAGCGTCAGATGGACAGGCTGGGCGGGGTCGGCGATGCTGGCGCGCCCGGGCTCAAAGCCGTCTTTGGAGGCGGTGATTTCGTATGGCGCGGGGGCGAGATCCGGGAAGGACGCACGGCCGGATTCGTCAGTGACGGCGGCGGCCACTTGGAGCCCGGCTATCCTTACTTCAATGCGGACGCCGGGGATTGGGAGGTTGCCGGAATCGGTGACGGCGACCTGTAGCGTGGAGGTGGGCGCAGTGGCGCTGGCGAAAGACGCAGCTTGGGCGCATAGCGACACGATCAGCGCAAGGCGACTCACCCAAGTCATTGTGTTATCACGATGATAGCGTACCTTGCACACGTGTTAAGGCAGAACCAAAGGCGCTTTTGAGGGTAATGCAGGAGTTGAATAGGGGGCATCAAGAGTTGCGTGGGCCGTCTTCATAGCAGTTTCGGCAGAATCGCCCGCCAGCTTTGGGTTTCGACCCTGCCCCACAGATAGTCAACCTGGTCCGCCAAGCTGCGCGAGCGCCCATCGCGCGTGATGCGCTACCAGCTCGTCCTGCGACTCCGCCAGCTTCTCAAGCGGCGCGCGGAACTCTTCGCGGCAGCGCGCGCCCATGGCCACAGCGACGTTGCGCAGAAATCCCGAATAGGTTGCGCGCGTTACCGGAGCGCCGCGAAATATGACGCGGAACTGCTCTTCCTCAATCGCTGCGAGGCGCTCGAGGGGTGGCGCGAACTCGCGCGGGACGAAGGCGGCGTCGTCAGTTACCGGAGCGCGCCGGTTCCATGGACACACGTCCTGGCAGATGTCGCAGCCGAAAACGTGGCCGCCAACGGCCGCGCGCCACTCTTCCGGAACCGCGGAACGCAGCTCGATGGTGAGGTACGAAATGCAGCGCCGCGCATCGAGCGCGTAACCGCCCGGATCAATCGCCGCGGTGGGACACGCGTCGATGCAGCGCGTGCATGTACCGCAGCGGTCCGGCGGCGGCGCATCGGGCGCAATCTGCAATGAAGTGACAATCTCGCCTAGAAAGAACCAGGAGCCGCGGCCCTGATTGATCAGGCAGGTGTTCTTTCCGATCCACCCCAGGCCGGCGGCGCGCGCGTAGGACCGCTCGAGCAGCGGCGCCGTATCCACGCAGAGCTTCGATTCGCAGGGCCCGGACGCGCGCTCGCGCAGCATCCTGTCCAGCCGTTCGAGGCCGCGCCGGACGGTGTGGTGATAATCGTCGCCCCAGGCGTAGCGGGAAATCCACGCGCGCGCATCGTCGTCGAGATCCGTGGAGTAGG
>JBEKNN010000175.1:0-19619 GCA_049522755.1 Bryobacteraceae bacterium
CAGCCACGTCCAGGCGGTCTTGTAGCTTCCCAACCCAAGGGCGCGCCCCAAGGCGCTAGCCCCGTTCTTCTGGTTGGTCACCCGCCACATCATACGAAACCATAACGCCAATGGCTTGCGCGTATCCTGGAAAATCGTCCCCGTGACCGACGTTTGATACCCGCAGTTGCCGCATTCCAGGAGCACCGACCGTAGCGGCCAACCCTTCGCGCCGCCGCAACGCGGGCACCGATACCCATCGGGCCAACGGAGCTGGAACAAGTATTCCCGGCAAGCCCCTTCGCTGCTGAAGCGGCCTTCCAACTCGCTGAGACTACGAGGATAGTCCTCCATGCCCCCCTACACTACATCTTGGGTTAACCTGAGGCAAGTAAATATCCCAGTTATGGGAGTTTAGAACCTCTATATTGAGATTCTGACGTTTTCCGCCAGGAAATCGTGGTTACCGAGGGAGCCCGAGGGCGAGTTGCGGGATGATCACAAGTTCCCGGAGTTTGAGCGCGGTAGCAACAACTTCTTTGCCAAAGGCAGTGACGTAGTACTTGTATGTGCTGCCGACCTTCTTGACGAGTCCGTGTGTTCGGAGTCGTTTGAGGAGGCGAGAGACCTGGTTGCTGCTGAGTTCTGGCAGGTGTCGCCGAAGTGTTTTGTTCTGCAGTCCGCTGATATTGAACTCCCCGCGAACGATAGAACAGAGCAGGTTCTCATCCTCCGCATCGAACAGGTTGAACCCGGAGTAGCGGCGCCCTTCCTGTTCCACAGGTTGCGAGAGTTTGTCG
Organism: Bryobacteraceae bacterium; assembly: GCA_049522755.1. GTDB lineage: Bacteria > Acidobacteriota > Terriglobia > Bryobacterales > Bryobacteraceae > PALSA-243. Next base: position 780 of record JBEKNN010000175.1, read on the forward strand.
AGTTTGTTTCTTCCGGCACGGGGATCCTCAATCGCCGAGAGGAACTCCAGATAACGCCGGTTGGCAGCTTCCAGCAGTTCGCGCAGGGCCGGCAGACTGTAGATGGTCTTCTGCATGGAGGCCCATTTGGTTTCGCGTGAGCCGTCGCGGTGTTCTACCTCCCGGTAGTGCTTGAAAAAGGTCAGATCGTTGACCGTGGTCTCGATCCGGAGTATGAGGCCGAACTTGTCGTACAGCTTGATGGAAACCGGCCCCATAGTGTGTTTGATCCGCGTCCCTTCGCTGCGGAGGTTGAAACGGTTGCCCATTTCGCCTTCGAACTGCAGACTGAGTTTGCGCCCGAGGAATGTGGCAATGTTGTCCGGCTTCACGGTATGAATCGCCGTGCGCGCCAGGTTTTCATAGATCGCCTGCAGATCCGCCTGCTTGCGAAAGACGATGTCAGTGGCGTATTCGCACTGGACCACGCTCCAGTGATATCCGGTGGCGAAGTCGCGATAGATGGGGCAGCACCGCCGCGCGAACTCGTCGAGCCTGACGTGGATTCGTTTTGCTTCCCATCCATTGGAGATGCATTGCGCCCGTTGCCAGTCTGCAATGTGGCTGAACGCATTGTCAGCCATTCGATAGTCGATGCCTAGCTTGCTCAACTGGCCTGCTAGCCAGTTGTGGCCATTGAAGCAAACCTGCAGTCGGCACGGCAGCCATGTGGGCACACGTACGTGGCACAAGCCCAGATCCTCGTCCATGAAATAAAAGTAGTAATGCAGACACTTGCCATCATCTGGAACCAAATACGTCTTACCCGTCGGCTTGTTGTACCGCGGCTTGTAGGTCGAGCAGGGCTCCGTGGCCGAGAAAATGCAAACCAGCCCCGCCTGCTCGCCTCGGCTGGCCAGAATCTCTTTTACCCGGTCCTCCTTCCGGAAGTTCCGTTTGCGGACGAACTCGATCTCGATCCCCGCTTCGGAATCCATCTTCTCCGCGTTCTCCCGGATCCGGTTGCGGAATGGCTCGGCGAATTTCGGATAGTCGAATATCCGGATCTTCCTCTCGTACAGAAACGACGTCATTCCCCCGGCGAAGCAGATCTTCGGCAGCGTCCCGAAAACCAGCATCCGGTCCCATCAACCCAACACTCCGGCAATCTCCCCGGCGTGACGTTCCGTCAGTAGCTCAACGCCCACTCCCGCATCATAACCGGACCTGTTTGGTTCCGGCTACGCCGGGTTAGGTATTACGAACCCCTGCCCGAGGGGAACGGGCGAGGCTTGCGCGCGGTCACCGTGGGAACGCTTCAGGACTATCCGACCGAAGCCGCGGCCCGCAGGTCGGACGCGGCGCAGGCGATCATTCTGCGGATTAACGCTGAGCACACGCTGGGGCCTGTTACGGCTTTCACGGTGGGAGCGTTGATCGCGCGATACCAGAATGAAGAACTGCCCACACGCTACTCAACGCGGGTATCGTACCAATCCTACCTTGACAACTACATCCGCCCGCGCTGGGGGGAGACGGCGATCAATGGCGTCAGAGCAATGGCGGTTGGCTGAAGCGATTGACGTTGGCGCCCAAGACGCGTGGGCACATCCGATCGTTGATGTCCACGTTGTTCAAGTGCGCTCAGCGCTGGGAACTGGTCGAGAGCAATCCGATGCAACTGGTTCGGGTGAGGAATGTCAGCAAGCGCCTGGAAAGGCCGTCCGTGCTCACCGCGGAGGAATTTCACAAGTTGCTGCCGCACATTCGAGAGCCGTACCGAACCATGGTTTTGATTGCAGGTTGTCTGGGGCTCCGCGCCAGTGAGATCGTGGGTCTGCAATGGAACGACTTCGATTTCGAGAAGTCGACGCTGCTGGTGCAACGGGGCGTCGTTCATGGGCGTATAGACGATGTAAAGACGGAGTACTCACGCGACGTTGTACCAATCGCTCCGGAACTGGCCAGGGAGTTGTTGGCGTATCGCGAGGGTTGCTACCCAACCGAAGCGGGCTGGCTGTTCGCCAATCCTGCGACGGAAAAGCCCTATCACCAGGAGGAAATCCAGAAGAAGCACATTCGGAAGGCGGCGAAGGCCGCCGGCATCAAGTCCAAAGTCGGCTGGAAAACGTTCAGGCACAGCTACCGTTCGTGGCTCGACCAGACCGACGCGCCGATGCTTGCCCCCGATTGCGTGTGAGCCAATTGCCACTTTTCCGTCCGAGCCGCTTCACGCCCTGAACTCGCCGGATTCAAGCCGGCTTCGTGGCCGCGTCGTCACTTGCACCATGACGATTGTTCGGTTCGCGGTATGCCCAATCCGGTGTCCTCAATTATCATTTCTGCCGCTGGGCGCTCGTGCACAATCTGATAGGAGGCCAGGTCAGTTATCAGAAGCCAAGCGCCGCTCTCTATCAGTATGAAATTGCGAATGGTACGCTTGGGGCTGGACGCCAACTTGTGGGCGCGATTGCAGTTTGCAGTCGGGTCCAGGGAGTAGGCTGCTTTCAAAAGCGTAGGAGGCGGCGCTGGCGCCTTGTTCTTCAGAATCGCCGTTAGTGCATTGTTCACGGTGATGTGTGAACTCACCATCAATTGTGCGTAGCTTCGAATGGCTCGGGTGGTCCCCCTTGTTTCGGCAAGCCGCACCAAGTCAGCCTTTCCTGCCCCGAGATTTGCACTCCAGGAGATTGTGCATACGGAAAAATTAGTGAATTTGCCAAGCAAGTCATTCAAAGTGTCACAAATCGATACGAGTCCTACGCCGATCATGCGGCCCCCTGAATGCTGCCTGGGCGTCGCGTGATGGCTCTATTTCGACACCATGAGCGGGAACCGCGAAACAAACCGCTTTATCTCAAAACCCAGACAATTGGCGGATGAGTTGCACCAGTTGGAGTCGATGGCGGGAGCGGACGATGTCTTGACGTCTTCAGTTATTGAATCCAGCTAAGAGAGGAAATCGTGATCGATCGAATCGTCGGAAAGCTAGCAATCCCTGCGCTGCTCGCCGCGTGTGTCGGGGTCCTGACAATAGGCCGGGAACATTCGGATATGCCCGTACGCGCCGGGGCCGTCGGCTCCTCGCCCGCAACAAAGGCGGTGCTCGGCGCCACTACGCCAGCGGGTGCTGCCGGCGCCGGGTCGGGCGTCCCGGTGCAGCCGGACTGGGACAGCTCGGGGCAGAACAACCACAACACGCGGAGCGCTGCGGCCGAGCACACAATCGACGCTGGCAACGTTGGCAATCTGAAGACCGCATGGATATTCACTACCGCCGGTGACGTCTCGGCGACGGCGACCGTGGTCAACGGGGTCGCCTACTTCCCCGACTGGGGTGGCAAGCTCTGGGCCATCAACACCAAGACCGGCAACGCCATCTGGTCGCACGATGTCAGCGAGTACACCGGAACCGCTGGCTCGGCCTCGCGGACGAGCCCGGCATACTGGAATGGCGAGCTCGTCATCGGCACCGGCAACCTGATGACCGCCGACCTCAGCCCGGCGTTCGAGATCGGCATCAACGCTCGTAGCGGCGCGATGCTCTGGCGTACCATAACCGATGCCAGCCAAGCCGCTATCGTGACTGGATCGGCAACGATCGACAACGGCATCGTTTACACAGGAGTCTCCTCCAAGACCGAGCACACGACGATTGCGCCAACATTCCGCGGCTCCGTGGAGGCGCTGGACGCGCGCACTGGCAAGATCCTGTGGAAGACCTATACGGTGCCCGCTGGTTTCAACGGTGGCGCCGTGTGGAGCAGCCAGCCAGTCGTCGACCACAAAACAGGCATGCTGTACGTCACCACCGGCAACAGCTACTCGGTCCCGAATGGGTACTGCGTAAACCCTGGGCAGACGAATTGCAAGCGGCTGCCACTCGACGCCTACATTGATAGCGTTGTGGCTCTCCGCTTGACCACCGGCCAGATCGTGTGGGCCCATCACACCCTGGCGGCGGATACCTGGACGATGGCCGACCCTAACGCCTCGCCGGACTTCGATTTCGGCGCCGACCCGAATCTCTACACCACGACAATTGAGGGCAAAAGGACCGATGTGCTGGGCGCGGGCCAGAAGAGCGGTATGTACTATGCGCTGGATCCCGCGACCGGCAAGGAGATTTGGGCGACGCAGGCCGGCCCGGGCGGAGTCCTCGGGGGCATCGAGTGGGGCACATCTGCTGACGGCGAACGCATCTACGCGGCTATCACCAACGGCAGCCACAAGACGTACACCTACACCACTTACGATGGACGGAAAAAGACCACGAGTGGCGGCTTATGGACAGCGCTGGACGCAGCCACCGGAAAGATTCTGTGGCAGACCGCCGATCCACAGGGTTCCCGGTACATCACAGATGGCTTTGTCTCTAGCGCGAATGGCGTGGTCTACGCCGGCTCTTCGGGCGGGAATTTCTATGCCATGGACGCAAGGACCGGTCAGATCAAGTGGACCTTCCCCAGCGGCGGAGCCGTATGGTCGGGCGCGGCAATTGTGGACGGCGCCGTTTATTGGGGCAGTGGATACGACACTCGGGAACGCAAGTTGCCGTACGACGGCAACAACAACAAGTTCTACGCGTTCTCGCTGAACAGCCGCTGACCGGTGCGGCGGAGGAAGGTGACCGGGGTCGATTACCACCTCGGCCTGCGGATCCAACTTCTCGTAAAAGGGATTCTGCCCCCGCAGCGGCAGCATGATTTTATGGGTCCCACAAGGAGGGTGCATCATGAAAGTCGGATTTATCGGTCTCGGGAGCATGGGAGCGGGAATGTCTCGCAACCTGCTCAAAGCGGGCCACGATCTGGTCGTTTACAACCGCACACGAAGCCTCGCCCAAGAAATGCGAAGTCTCGGAGCGAAAGTCGCCGACTCCGCCTCGGAAGCGGCGGTCGGAGTCGAAGTGCTCATCACGATGCTGGCTGACGATCGCGCTGTGCAAGATGCGATCTTCGAACCCGGGCGTGCAATTGAATCGTTACCGGAGAGAGCGGTCCATATCTCGATGAGCACTATCAGTGTGGATTTGTCTCGCAGGCTTGCAAAGTCGCATGCGGGGAAACGTCAGAACTATATCGCGGCTCCTGTTTTTGGCCGGCCGGACGCTGCGGCTGCGGGCAAGCTGTTCATCGTGTCGGCGGGGCCAAGTGAATCGATCGACAAATGCCGCAGCCTGTTTGGCGCGATGGGGCAAAAAGCTTTTACGATTAGTGAAGATGCGCCCGCTGCCAACTTAGTTAAGCTCAGCGGAAACTTCCTGACCACCACCGTGATTGAGAGCCTAACCGAGTGCTTTGCACTGATGCGGAAATTTGGCGTCGATCCACGAAGGTTCCTGGAAGTGCTCACGGAGTCCATGTTCTCGGCGCCGGTCTACAAAACCTATGGGGGCATCATCGCGTCAGAACAGTTTGAGCCGGTGGGTTTCAAATTGTCGCTTGGATTCAAGGACAACCGGTTGCTCCTGGCAGCGGCTGAAGAGGCTTGGGTTCCCATGCCGATGGCCAGCCTTATGCATGATCGGTTTGTGGCGGCCCTGGCGCAAGGATTGGAAAACGCGGACTGGTCAGCAATCGCCCGTGTCACCTACGGCAATGCCGGACTATGAGACGGCAGGCCGAAGGGTCAAAAACCTCATGCGGCCCGCCGGTGGTAATACTTGAGAAGACCGCCGAACACTCGCTGCGCTCGATTGATGGTCCCGGGCTTCTCGACAGTTCCTCGCCTTCCCCAGGTGATTGCGTTCGCTACGATAAATGCTCTTGGAATTCCGTCAGCGCTCTCCTTAACGAAGCTTCCCGAACAAGATGAGTTGGACAGGCACTCCTCTTTGACCGACCGCACCCAGCGTTCCGCAAAAGCATCGGGCCGGGCGGAGGGAGTCGCAGACATTTCACACCCCCTGCCGCCAGGGTCTGTCGGAATTCAGTGCAGAACTTGGCATCGCGATCCTGCAAAACGTAGCGACAGCCGTGCTGTGCGCGAAATCGACGCTCTAGTGGCATACATGACCTTCGCCGAAGAAGCGCCATGGGGCGAGCCGTGCACGGCGTCTCGCAGTTCACGCAGAGCTTTGCGCAACGGCGGCCGCGCGACCGGCAAGGCCGCAGTCTTCGCGATTTCGACCTGGAACACCGTCTTTTCCGTTATCCGCTAAGCTTCCTCATTTTATAGCGCCGCTTTCGACGCCCTGCCGGATCGCTTGCGGGAGCGGATCTATGCGCGGCTGTTTGAAGCGCTCAGCGGGCGCGACCAGAGTCCGCGATTCTCGCGCTGGCAAGAACCAGAGCGCCGGGCGGCGCTGGAAGTTCTGCGGGAGACCAAGGCGAACCTGCCGGCCTATTTCGGCCGATTCAGGTTCGATAGTCGTGGTGAGCGTCTTTTTTTCATTTGCATCTTGACATCGTTGTCGATACATCCTTTTGTCTATACAATAAGCAGAGTATGATTTGCCCCTCTATCCGCGCTGTTGTATCGCACAGAACTGGATACCTCCCGGTTCCATTAGCGAAAACAGTCAACGCGGATCCTAAAATTTGAATTCTCAAAAGGTCGCCTGGGTTTGCCGAAGGCCGAACCCGACATTGAAGGAAAGCAGACAGGAAAGCCATGCGAAGTTTAACGATATTCGCCAGCTCCATGGTTGCCCTTTCTCCATCACTGCGCGGTCGACGAAGTTTGGCGACCTTTCGCGCAGAGGGCGGGAGGGTGATTGGGAAAGCGTCTTAGCCCGTAGACTGGAAACTTCGCAAAGTCGCGAGACTATCGCGAACTCCCCGAATGGCGCGAAGGTGCTGGAGGGCACTGGGAGCGTTCAGACTTTCTTAAAATTAAAGCGGAACTTGTTGAGCTTCAGCGGATGGATCTTCGATTTCAACCTGGAGTACGGCAAGCTAAGTGCCCGTCGGTGTCACCTGGCCGTCAGTCGCTGTTGAACTACCGACGGGTCCGCTGGGGACCTTCAAGTGAGCCGCTTGAAGAGCAGCGCGCAGAGATCGGCATCCGGCTTGCTTTGGATGTGTGGCGCGAACAGGTAAGGATCAAACAATCCTGGGAAAGAGCGACGCCGTCAGGTTGAAGGGCGGGCGGAGTAGGCAATCGAACTCAGCCGAAATGGAGTGGTGGAGATCTCAAGCGCAGGAATCCAGTGGGAGGCCGGTTGTCCGCCGGCAACGTCGAGCATATTGGATCGACCAGACCGAGCGCAGAGCATGGTTCCTGGCGGAAATTCTCGGGCGGACGTAGCCATCGCCGCAGGGCGAAAATCAGCGCCGGCGTCGCCCGTTTCCGGTGCGCGCCAGCGAATTCCGGGCATCACAAAGGTTCGAACGTGTCAGTTGTCGCGCCTCCTCTGAGAATTGATTGCCAAGGATCTGATTGGGGTGGCCAGTCTCCGGCTCTGGCCGGCGCCCTCACTTTCTAACGGATACAGCGGGTCGAAAGCCCTCCTCAGAGAGGCGGAATGCCTGTCCCACATGCGGCCTGTTCCGTCCTCTCGATCTGCTCCACCCCCGACGCAGCGATTCATCCTTTTCGATTTGATCATGAATTCCACTTGCACGTTCTTGGGGCTTTTGTTGGCCTCAGACCTCCGGCGACGGGAAGTCACAAGAGTCGCAATGTAGACTCTGCTGGCCCGGAAACGTGTCCAAGAACTTCAGGTGCAACTATGAGAAGCACGGTGGCACTTGAGTTGCAATTAGGGTCGGCATGAGCACCATCAGAGCAAAGACCTTCTGCGAACATCCGCGACGCCAACGAAGAGTTGTCCAACGCATTCTTGTTTTGGGCGCCATACTCGTTGGCAATGCCGTTGCTCAACAGAGCGCGAACTCCCCTGCCGACCCCTTCGTACCGGATACTCCCGGCGGCGCTCACGCAGCTACGGACCTGCGCGTATCTGGACCTAATCCCGATGGCTGGCTATACCCGATCACCAAGCTGAACGAGTTCCTGCCCCATTGGCTCCAATTCGGCGGACAGTTTCGCGATCGCCTGGAAAGCCAGGATGGGCTCGGCTATGCGCCCGTCAATGACGTGTACGATTTGACTCAACTCCGCATCGGTGTTTACATTCAGCCCACGAGCTGGCTCAAATTAGTCGGCGTAACCCAGGATTCGCGAGTCTTCTTTAATCACCATGTAGCAACGGGGTCTCCTTATCAGAACATCTGGGATATTCGGGAGGCCTATGTGGAGCTGGGCAGCTCGAACGAAGGCTGGTTCGATCTGGTCGGCGGGCGCCAGATGTTCAGTTTTGGCGACGAGCGAGTCATCGGGCCTTCCGACTGGCTGAACATGGGGCGGACGTTCGATACCGTTAGAGCCGACATCCACCACTCTGGCGTCAACATCAGTATCTTCGCGGCATCGGTGATTTACGCTATCGACGGCCAGATCGACCACCACATTGAAGGTAACAATATCTATGGAATCTACAGCAGCTTCGCGCATCTTCTCCGGCACGCGACCGTCGAACCCTATCTGTTATGGCGAGTTGCTCCCAGTCTCGCGGAGCTGCCGGAAACCGAAGGCCGAGGGCATCTCAATGAGGTGACGGGAGGAGCTCGGGTGGCCGGCACGCTACCTGACAATTTCGACTACGACGTCGAAATGAATAAGCAAACCGGATCGTTGGGGGCCGATACCATCGACGCTTGGGCCGGGCACTGGAATGCAGGCTATACCTTTATCAATTCGCCCGCTCAGCCCAGGCTATTTGCCGAGTACAATTACGCCTCCGGTAATAAGAACCCAAACGGCAACACTTGGGGCACGCACGACCAGATATATCCTTCCGCTCACGACAAAATTGACTTCGCCGATCAATTCGGCTGGAGGAACATCGAGGACGTCCGCGCCGGCGTTGACGAAAAGGTTGGAAAAAAGTGGACGTTGACGGAGATGGCTGACGATTTCTGGCTGGCGACAAGAAACGATGCGGTGTATGCTTCGAGTGGCGCTATCTCCATAGCCCCTCATCCGGGGGCTACCAGTAGCCATCTGGGATCGGAACTCGACTTGATTGCGGAATACAAGCCTAACCGGCACGTAAGCTATGGTTCCGGTTTTTGTCATTTGTTTACTGGCCAGTACTTGAAGGAAGCTACACGCGGCAAAGGCTACGACTACCCGTTTGCCTACGTAACTTATATTTTTTGAATTGATTTCGGAAACAGGAAGGGAGACATCATGGCTGACATTGAGAATGACGATGCGAAGTTAAGTAGACGAGATGTTTTTGGGCTGGGCTCTGCGGCCCTCGCCGCCGCCACCATCACGATGGCGGGAGTGAGGACGGCGAACGCGCAGCAGACGGCTAAGCATACTGCTCCGAACGAGAGCGATCCCGGACCGCAAAACCGGCCCCTGGCCGCGGAGAATCCGGATTCCGAGTGGTCTCCACCCACCGACAGCGGCACCGTAAAGCCGTTCAAGTATCCCTTCTCCTTCGCCCGCAAGCGTGTGCTAAGCGGCGGTTGGACCCGCCAGGTTACGGCGCGCGAATTGCCGATTTCGACAACCATGGCGGGCGTGGAAATGCGGCTCACGGCCGGCGGAGTGCGCGAGCTTCACTGGCACGTGGAAGCCGAGTGGGCCATCATGCTGAACGGCAAAGCGCGCATTACCGCGGTGGACCAGGACGGCAGGAGTTTCGTCAGCGACGTGGGCGAGGGGGACTTGTGGCTCTTCCCGCCCGGAGTGCCGCATTCCATTCAGGGGTTAGGCCCGGACGGCTGCCGCTTCCTGCTGGTATTCGACGATGGGAACTTCGACGAGTTCCACACATTCCTGATTACCGACTGGCTCTCGCATACGCCCAAGGAAGTTCTTGCGAAGAACTTCGATGTGCCGCAATCGACCTTTGACGCGGTTCCCCAAAAAGAGCTGTTCATCTTTCAAACGGCTCTTCCCGGCGCCCTGCAGGCGGAGCAGACTGAGGCGGCGAAAGGGACCGGGACTGTGCCCAAGCGTTTCGACTTCAAAGCGAGCGCTATGAAGCCCACTAAGGTTACGCGCGGCGGAGAAGTGAAGATCATCGACTCCAAAATTTTTCCAGTGACGCCGATTTCCGCGGCAATCGTCACCCTGAAGCCCGGAGGACTGCGCGAATTGCACTGGCATCCCAACGCAGATGAGTGGCAATACTACATCACCGGCAAGGGGCGCATGACCGTATTCGCTGCCGGGTCCACCGCCCGCACTATGGATTTCGAGGAGGGGGATGTTGGTTACATCCCGATTTCCAATCCGCATTACATCGAGAACACTGGCGACGCGGACCTGGTTTTTATCGAGATGTTCAGGAGTAGCGAATACCAGGACATCTCCCTGGCGGAGTGGATGGCGCATACGCCGCACTTACTGATGAATCAGCATCTGGGAGTGGGAATGTCGATGCTCAATAGCATTCCGGAGCAGGAAGCGGTGGTAGTGCCGCTATAGAGGGTGATTTGATTTCGGTCGCGGAATATGGGATCTTGGCCCTCCGCACTTGTCTCCGTGGCGTCTGCGATCGGCGCTCAGTTGATCCGCGTATCTGTGGCGTTGCACTGACGTGTTTTTGTTGGGCGAGGTTTTGAGTGCGCAGCAAGTCGCAGCACAGTCGGCCGGTTCCTGGCGCTGGGGAGAGCGATATGACGTTCGATGCCATGAGAAGGTAATTCTTGAATTCCTTGAAGTAGTTACTGGCGCTTCGGTGCTCGCCGGCGTTTCGTGGTTCGCGAAAGGCGCGGAATCCACCGGCGAGATTCCGCGCCGTAGACTCGGCCACACAGGGGAAATGGTCTCCGTGGTAGGTCTGGGCGGATACCACCTTGTCCGGCCAGACCTCGAAGAGGCAGAGAGTATTCGCATTGTGCGCGCAGCGATCGATCAAGGAGTTAACTTCCTCGACAACTGCTGGGACTACAACGGCGGGCAGAGCGAGCTTCGCATGGGTAAGGCGCTACGCGACGGCTATCGCCACCGCGCGTTCCTGATGACCAAAATCGACGGCCGGGACAAGAAAACCGCCACGCAACAGATCGAAGACTCGCTGCGCCGGCTCGAGACCGGTCACATCGATCTTCTGCAGTTCCACGAGGTCATTCGCATGGATGATCCGGATCGCGTCTTCGCGCCGGGCGGCGCCATGGAAGCGGCTCTCGAGACCAGGAAGGCGGGGAAAATCCACTATATCGGCTTTACGGGCCACAAGAGTCCCGCCATCCATTTGAAGATGCTCGCAACCGCGGAGAGTCATCGGTTCCGATTCGACACTGTGCAGATGCCGTTGAACGTAATGGATGCGCATTACGATAGCTTCGAAAAGAACGTCTTACCCGTGCTGGTGAAGAACGATATCGGCGTGCTTGGAATGAAGCCGATGGGCGACCACATCATACTTGATAGCAAGACTGCCTCCCCGGTCGAATGCCTGCATTATGCCATGAACCTTCCAACCAGCGTCGTAATCACCGGTTGCGACTCGATGCGAATCCTCGATCAGGCGGTGGGCGCAGCGCGGAGTTTCCGGCCGATGAAGCGCGCCGAAGTCGAAGCCCTTCTGGCGAAGACCGCGCAGGCCGCGCAAGCCGGCAAGTATGAGCAGTACAAGACGACTCATACGTTTGACGGAACATATCAGAATCCTCAGTGGTTAGGCTGAGAGGGTGCAACGTCCTGTCGGCAGGCGCGTCGCCATGACGTCACACCTCTTTACCAGCGCAGCCGTAACCTGCTGAGAATATGACGCCAGGGCTGGCAGCCTGCTTGCAAATTATTCCCAGTGAGAGAGATCCAGCATGCGACCAGCAGCACTGTATGTTACCGGAGTAATCGCCGCGCTTGGCGTCACATTGGCGCTGAGTTCGGAACCGCGGGATTGGCCCGAGGGCGGAACTAGTATTCCGGGCGCCGCTCAGAAAGAGATTGGATCAGTTGAGCAAGAGATCAACCGCATTGAGGACGACACCCTGTCGAGAGTGCTCCATGAGCCTCTCGACGGATCGCAACAGGTGATGATGCTCGGCAAGCTGCTGTTTTACGACCGGCAGTTGTCTGTCCGGCGGAACGAAGCTTGCGCCTTCTGTCACATGCCTGAGGCGGGATTCGCCGGACCGGTGAGCGAACTCAATCGGACCACTGCCGCCTATCCCGGATCGGTGCGCACCCGCTTCAACGCGCGCATACCACAGACCCATGGGTACGCCAGTTACTCGCCGGTGCTGCACTACAATGCTCTCCAGGGCGACCTGGTGGGCGGAGCCTTCTGGGACATGCGCGCTACGGGACAGCGGCTGAACAGTCCGCTTGCGGAGCAGGCGCAAGGGCCGCCTCTCGATCCGAATGAGATGGGAGTCATCGACGCGGCCTGCGTGGTGTATCGCGCATCCGCGCGGCCGTACCGGCCCATGGCGGAGCGCTTGTGGGGCGCCCAGGCGTTCGCCATCCGATGGCCGGCGGACATTCAAGCGGTTTGTGACCGGCCTGGTCCGGCGCCGAAGGCGGATCCCTTGCCCGTGCATGTGACGCCGGTGGACCGAGGAATCGCGCAAGCCACCTACGACAAGATTGCCGCGGCCATCGCTGCTTACGAAGGGTCCAATGAAGTGAATTCGTTTTCTTCGAAGTACGACTATGTCATGGCGGGCAAGGCGAAGTTCACTGCCGACGAAGACGCCGGTTATCAGTTGTTCCGCAGCGGCGCCACCCATTGCAACGAGTGTCACCGTGACGGAGGTCCGGGCGAGGAGCCGTTGTTTACCGATTTCACGGCTTCGAACCTGGGGCTGCCTCCGAACCATGCGATGCCCTATTACAAAGAGAACCAGCCTGACGGTATCGGATATACAGCCAACGCGCTTGGCCCGAGCTTTCTCGACGCAGGGGTGGGCGGATTTCTCGAAGGCCCGCAGAATCCGGATCGAGAGTGGAGGCCGCTGGCGAAATCCTTCATCGGCAAGTATAAGACGGCCACTTTGCGAAACGTCGATAAGCGGCCGCGTCCGGATTTCGTCAGGGCCTACATGCACAACGGCTATCTGAAATCGCTCAAGGAAGTGGTGCACTTCTATAACACTCGCGACGCGCTGCCGCGCTGCCGGGCCGGCGATCCCGGAGAGAAAGTAAGCTGTTGGCCGGCGCCCGAAAACCCCGAGTCCATAAATCGGAGGCAGTTGGGCAATCTCGGACTTACCAGCCAACAAGAGGATCAAATTGTGGCGTTCATGAAGACACTGACGGACGGCTATATGCCAGCTGCCAAGTAGAGGAGACTTATTATGACTACACAAAATCGATGGCTCATCGCTGCCGCGGGTGTGCTGATGCAGATTGCGTTTGGCGCCGTATACGCGTGGAGCGTCTTCCGCATTCCGTTGTCGCATGCTCACGGCTGGACTATTGCCGAAGTCACGGCCGCGTTCGAGATCGCTATTTTTATCGTCGGGTTCGCGGCCTTCGCGGGCGGACTGTGGATGAAACGGAGCGGACCGCGCCCTGTCGCGCTGGCGGGCGCGATTCTCTATGGACTGGGTACCATGCTGACGGGAACGGCGCACAGCTTGAGCACGCTCTACCTGGCGTACGGTGTCATCGGCGGCGCGGGGCTCGGCTTAGGATATATCGTGCCCATCGCCACCCTGGTCCGATGGTTCCCCGACAAGCGCGGCATGATTACGGGCCTGGCAGTCGCCGGCTTCGGAGCGGGCGCACTGGTAACCGCGCCGGTGGCGAATTCGCTGATCGCTTCTGTAGGCGTCGGCCGAACCTTCGAAGTTCTTGGACTGGCGTACTTGGTCGTAGTCTTGGCGTGTGCGCTGGCGATGCAGAATCCTCCCGAGGGTTATGTCCCTGCGGGATATAGCGCCGCAGGCTCGCAGCGCGGCAGATCGGCGAGGGACTTCACACTCCGGCAGGCGCTCGGTACCTGGCAATGGTACGCGCTGTGGCTTACCTTGTTCCTGAACACGACGGCGGGAATCGCGATCATTTCGCAGGCTTCTCCTATGGCGCAGGAAATCTCGGGCGTGTCAGCCGCGACTGCCGCGGGCATGGTGGGGCTTATCTCGATCGCCAATGGCTCCGGACGTTTTCTGTGGGCCTGGTTCTCCGATGCAGTGGGGCGGCGGACGGTGTTCCTGATTATGTTCCTGCTGCAGTCCGCGGCATTTCTACTGCTTTCGCAGGTTCATCGGTTTTCGCTGCTCTCGCTGCTGGCATTCGTTATCTTGCTGTGCTACGGCGGCGGATTCGGCGCCATGCCGGCATTCGCTACCGACTACTTCGGCGCGGGGCAGATCGGATCGATCTATGGCATGATGCTCACCGCCTGGGGCTTCGCGGCGGTGTTCGGTCCGAGCCTGGTAGCAGAGATTCGCCAGGCGACCGGTCATTATCAGGGCGCGATGAGTTGGCTTGCGCTCGCGACTCTGATAAGCACGGTTGTGCCGCTGCTCCTGCGCCCGCCGCGGGAGAGGCAGTCGCGCGATCTCAGGGTGGAAGGGGTTGGCACTCCTTACCGCGTCAGGTCATAAGCGGGTGAGGATAGGCATCGGGTTCCTGGTCGATGGGCCGGTGCAGGCACTTGAAGTCCTTTTCGATTAGAAGCTGCACCCCAGTTTGCGACTGGGTCTCGATGCCGGTCTGATCGCTTTCCACCCAGTCCGTGACCTCATGCATCGGGATCGTCACCCGGATTGTGCGTCCATCGAAGGTTGCGCACATGGTTTGCGTCATTGACGAGCCCTGCAGAAGATAACTAAGCGAGTGTCCGGGCGCGAACTCAATGTGCGATTCTACAATCCCGAGGTTGCGGACCTGGGCGACTTCCTTCTGCGTGAGCCGAAGACGTAGTGAATTTCCCTGAATACGAAGTTTCACAAAAGACCCACAATCCGATGACTTCCCGAGTACACATTGAATCGCCCGTTGCGGAGGAAGCCGATCAGCGTCATGCCCGACCGTTCCGCGGTGGCGACCGCCAGGCTGGAAGGCGCCCCCACGGCGGCCATCACTGGAATCCCTGCCACCAGCGCTTTCTGTACAAGTTCGAAGCTGGCGCGGCCGCTCACTAACAGAAGCGACGCGCTCATCGGCATGCGCCGCTCCAATAGCGCCGCCCCCACCAGTTTGTCCACAGCATTGTGCCGTCCGACATCCTCGCGCAGACACTCCAATTTGCCGCGGAGATCGAAACGCGCCGCAGCATGCAATCCCCCGGTGCTTTCGAAGATACTCTGAGCGCTGCGGAGTGAATCCGGCAACCGGTGGATGATTTCCGGCGAGAGCTGGATGTCGTCCGGCGGCAAGATGGGACAGGCATTCACTTCCAGATCCTGCAAGGACGCCTTCCCGCAGACGCCGCACGCGGACGTCATCACAAAGTTTCGCTGCGCCTGCACCGGGGAGCGCGGTTCTCCGTCCAACTCCACCACTACGACATCCGGCCTACCGTCGCTTGGGCGACCCATCCGCCGAATCTGGGAAATATCCTGGAGCATCCCTTCGGAATGCAGAAAGCCCGCCGCCAGTTCGAAGTCGTTTCCGGGAGTTCGCATAGTGATGGTGAGGCTGCGATTTCCCAGTCGAATCTCCAGGGCCTCCTCGACTGCGAGCAGGTCATCGGCACGCGATGCGGCGCAACCTTCCACCCGGCCGATCGGGACCGGTACAACCGCGACGTTCACAGCGCCTTCCCTACGCTTTCCAGCAGATCGAGCGTGACCGCCATCGCATGGCGGCTATTCTCACTGCCCGCCCTGCGCAGCAATTGCAGCAGCCCCGGCGCCTGGTGCGCCTTCTCGCGCTCCGCTCCTGCCACGGCGGTGCGAACCAGGCTCTCCAGAACTTCCGGCGGGATGCTGGTAAAGAACTTCGTCAACAGAATGAAATTGCGCATCCCCCGGAGCGACTCCGGAGCACCGGCCGCGGCTGTTAAGATGCCGGCTAAGTGGTCGCCGGCGCCGACCAATCCACGCAGTAAGTCCAGGACACCGCGGTCGTGTAGGAGCTGCAAGAGTTCCAGCGCGGAGACGATGGCATCGGTATGCTTGTGCAACGCATCTTCCAGGCGTTCCGCCGGGTCTGCGCCTTTGGGCGCCAGCGTCAATGGAATCGGTTGTGCCATGGGACTTTATCCTTCCCGCTTCGTCTCGATCTTCACCGGTTCGATTTGGACCAACTCGCCCGGGAAGCGATAGCCGGGCTGCCGCCATTTTCGTTCTACTTCCACGCCGCTCTGCGGAGTAGGATGGCCGAAGCGGTGATTGATACGCGGCAACGGACTCTCGCCGGTCCGGGCGAGCACCTCCATGCGAACCGCAGTCTCCTTGTAGGCCGGGGTGTGCGTCGAAGGGTCGGTGTGGCTGCCCGTGAGCAGATTGACGGGGCTGGTGCTGGAATTCATCGGCATGTAGAGCTCGCCATCCTGTACCCGGTCGGTGACCAACGCACGCACATGCAAGCGGCCGTGCCGCGAAGTAAGCTGCACCATGCTGCCGCTCTCGATACCGCGCGAGCGTGCCAGTTCCGGCGATACCTCGACGAAAGTGTCGGGAGTTTTTTCATGGATGCCGGGGCTGCGATAAGTCAGATTGCCTTCGTGAAAATGTTCCAGCAGACGGCCATTATTCAAATGTAGGTCGTATTCCGCGTCTCTACATTCCTGCGGTTCGCGCCAGACAAGCGGATACAGGCGCGCCTTCCCGTCGGGGAACGCGAAGTTTTTCGTATAGAGCAGCGGCTGGTCGCTCCCGTCCGCTGCTACCGGCCATTGCAGCGTCTTATAGCCTTCGAGCCTCTGGTAATTAACGCCCGCAAACATGGGCGTGAGCGCGGCGACCTCATCCATCACTTCCGAAGGATGGCGATATTTCCAGCCCGCGCCCAGCCGGTTGGCGACGTCCTGTATGATGATCCAATCGGGCCGGCTTCCAGGGATAGGTTCGAACACCTGGTAGAGCCTTTGGACGCGCCGCTCCGTGCTGGTGAACGTCCCTTCCTTTTCGAGGCTAGGGCTCGCCGGCAACACCACATCGGCGTATTGGCAAGTGGCGCTGAAGAAAATATCCTGGATCACGAAGAATTCGAGTTTCCGGAACGCCTCGCCCACGTAGTTGGCATTGGAGTCGACGAGGCTCATTTCCTCGCCGCACAGATACATCGACCGCAAATTGCCGTGGTGAATCGCGTCGACCATTTCGTGATTGTCGAGACCCTTGGTTGTCGGCAGCTCGACGCCCCAACCGACCCGGAACCGTGCCCGAACCTCGGGATCGTCCACCGATTGATAGCCCGACAACAGGTTGGGCATCGCGCCGTGATCGCTGGCGCCCTGGACGTTGTTGTGGCCGCGTAATGGATATGCTCCCGTGCCGGGCCGCATGTAATTACCGGTGACGAGCAATAGATTCGAAATCGCAGTGGAGGTGTCGGACCCGTTGCTCTGCTGGGTGACCCCCATCGCCCAGAGGACACAGACACTCTTCGCTTCGGCAATCATGTGAGCCACGCGCTTGAGGGTCTCCACGGGCACATTGCAGGTCTTGGAAGCGAACTCCAGAGTGAACGGCTCCAGACTTTGGCGATACTCCTCCAGACCGTTGACCCAGCGGCTCAGGAAATCGGAGTGGGCGAGGCCTTCGTCCAGGATGTAACGGGCGACGGAGCACAGCCACGCGATGTCGGTGCTCGGAGTCGCTCGCAGATGGATATCGGCGCGGTGCGCCATCTCATTTTCGCGTAAGTCGGAGACGATGAGCTTCTGCCCGTGCAGCTTGTGGGCGCGCTTCACGCGTGTGGCCAGCACAGGATGGCTCTCGGCAGTGTTGCTGCCGACGATGAGCACCAGCTCGGCCTGCTCGATATCGGAGATGGAGCCCGAGTCGCCGCCATATCCGACCGTGCGGAACAACCCCATGGTGGCGGGCGCCTGGCAATATCGCGAGCAGTTATCGACATTGTTGGTCCCGACAACGGCACGAGCCAGCTTCTGCATCAGGAAGGCTTCTTCGTTGGTGCATTTCGACGACGCGATGAAGGCCAACGCGTCGGGACCGTGCGCCGCTTTGATCTCTCCGAAACGGCCGGCGATCAGGTCCAGCGCTTCGTCCCATTCGGCTTCCCGGAAACCGTCGCCCTCGCGAATCAGGGGCTTCGTGAGTCGATCCTTGTTGTTGACGAAGTCCCAGGCGAACTTGCCTTTGATGCACGTAGAAACGCCGTTAGCGGGGCCCGCGGCCGGCTCCACTTTCAGAATGTGGCGGTCCTTGGTCCATATATCGAAGCTGCATCCGACGCCGCAATAGGTGCAGACCGTTTTGGTGCGACGGACGCGGGTAGTCCGCATGGCCGATTCCGCTTCGGAAAGACCGAGGATCGTGGAGTAGCCGATTTCCGCCTCGAGACCCTTCACTACTTCGATCATGCTGCCTAAGACCGGTTTGCTGAAGCCCGTCAGGAAGCCCGCGTGCCCGAGCATGGTTTTCTCCATGAGGGCATTGCACGGGCAAACCGTCACGCAGTGTCCGCAGGAGACGCAGCTCGATTCGCCGATCGCCGCGCCGCCATCCCATAGAACGCGAGGGTGCGGATCTTCCCAGCGGATGGACAGCGTCTCGTTGACTTGCAGGTCCTGGCAGGCCTGCACGCAGCGGCCGCACAGAATGCACTGATTAGGATCGTAGCGGTAGAACGGATTACTGTAGTCGACCTGGTACGGCTTCTCCTGAAACGGGTAACGCTGGTGTTCCACGGCGAGCAGTTTGGTGGTGTTGTGGACGGTGCAGTTGCCGTTGTTGTTATCGCACACCGTGCAGTAAAGATCGTGATTGTGCAGAATGCGGTCGAACGCCTCGGTGCGGGCGGCGTGCG
>JBEKNN010000176.1:0-19272 GCA_049522755.1 Bryobacteraceae bacterium
CAGCTCGCTGAAGAAGTTCGGCCCGGTGGAAGAGGTTCCGCCGGGTAACTGACAAACTCGCTATGAAAGCGCTAAGGCTCTGAAGGGCGACTGACCTTGCCTCCGGTGATCGCCGGTACGCCTGGGTCTACCAGACGACCCCGTTCCGGCATACAATACCATCTATGTATCTCAGCCGTACTTTGCAACGCCTTGCCTTGGCGTCCGCGTGCCTCACGCTGACGCTATCCATGGCCTTGGCCCAGACCGCCAAGCGACCCATCAACCATCACGATTACGATAGCTGGCGCACTGTCGCGGGCCAGCGCCTAACTAACGACGGTAAGTTTCTCGCCTATAGCCTCTTCCCGGAAGAAGGCGACGGCGAAGTGGTGATTCGCAATCTGGTCACGGGTCAGGAGACGCGCATCCCGGCGGGAGCGCGGCCCGTGGCGGCGCCGGCCGCGACCGAAGAAGAGGAAGGTCCACCGGTGCAGCGCGGCGTGACCATCGAGTTCTCGGCCGACAGCAAGACAGTCGTATTTTCCACCTTCCCCTCAAAGGCCGAAACCGCTAAAGCCAGGAAAGACAAGAAAACGGCCGACCAGATGCCCAAGGATGCCATGATGATTGTGGACCTGGCCTCCGGGCGCCAGACGCGCATCGAACGCGTGAGGCGTTTCGCCATGCCGGTAAAGGGCGACGGGTATCTGGCGTACTTGCGCGAAGCTCCCGAAGGTCAAGGGGCGGACGCCACCAAGCCGCCGGATAACGGCGACTTCGCCGGCGACCAACAGGCCGGGCGCGGTGGACGCGGTGGCGGACGCGGCGGCGCGGGTGGCGGCGGGCGTAACGGCGCGCGCTTGCAATTCGGAACCGACCTGGTGCTGCGCAGCTTGACGGATGCAGCCGAGCGCACCTTCCCGGACACGGCCGAATTCTCGCTCACCGACGACGGGAAGCAACTGGTGTACGCCGTTTCCGCACGCGATACGGCGAAGAACGGCGTGTTCATGGTCGCTATCGGAACCAACAACGCGCCGGTCGCGCTGCTGGATGGCAAGGGCAAGTATCTGAAGCTGACGTGGGATGAGAAACAGACTGAGCTGGCATTCCTCAGCGATAAAGACGATGCCGCATCCAAGCCGTCGAAATTCAAGCTGTACCGCTGGGACCGGCACGCGCCAACGGCAACGGAATTGGTTTCCGCCGCGACGCCCGGCTTCCACAAAGACTTCGTAATTAGTGAGAACGGCAATCTCAGCTTTTCGATAGATGGCAAGCATGTGTATTTCGGTTGCGCGCTTCCCCCGCCCGAAAAGAAGGATGATGCCGCGGCCGATCCGGACGAGGAAAAGGCCGTCGTCGATCTGTGGTCTTACAAAGACGATTACCTGCAGCCGGCGCAGAAGCTGCGCGCCGCGCGCGATCGCAACCGTACCTTCATCGCCGCTTACTCCATTCCCGAGCACAAGCTGATCCAACTTGCCGACGAGCAACTGGAAGCAGTCACGCCTTCGGAAAACACCCAATGGGTGCTGGGCACCGACGACCGCGATTACCGCAAGGCCAACGACTACGATGAGCATTACTCGGACACCTATCTCATCGATACGGCCACGGGCACGCGCAAACTGCTGGCGAAGAAACATACCGGGCAGGTATCGTTTTCGCCGAACGGACGCTATATGCTGATGTTCGACGGCAAGGATTGGACCACAGCTTCGGTCCCCGACGGCAAGATTGCAAACCTCACCGCGAAGCTGCCGGTGAAGTTCTTCAACGAAGAAACCGACACGCCGAGCCTTCCCGGTTCGTACGGCGTAGCCGGTTGGACTAAGGACGGAAAGTCGGTGCTGCTCTACGATCATTACGATATCTGGCAGGTTTCGCCGGATGGATCGGTCGCGAAGAATATCACCGCCGGATACGGACGCGCGCACGATTTGCAGTTCCGCTATGTGCGCACCGACACCGACCTGCACGAGCGCTGGATCGACCCCACCACGCCGCTGCTGCTGCACGCGGCCAACGTGAAGACCCGAGACACGGGCTTCTTCCGCGCCGGCTTCGACGGCGCCGAGCCCAAGCAGCTGATCATGGAGGCGAAGGATCTCTCGCTGCCGGTGAAGGCGAAGGACGCCGATGTTTACTTACTCACCGAGCAGACTTTCAACGAGTTTCCAGACTTGATTACGTCGGACGGTACGTTCAAGGAATTGCGCAAAGTCAGCAACGCCAATCCGCAAAAGGCGCAGTTGCTTTGGGGAACGTCCGAACTGGTGCATTTCAAGAACGCCGATGGCGTCGCGCTCTCTGGCTCCCTCTACAAACCGGAGAACTTCGACCCGAAGAAGAAGTACCCGATGATGGTTTATATCTACGAGAAACTCACGCAAAACGTGAATCACTTCGTGAATCCGGCTCCCGGCACCAGTATCAACAAGACTTACTACGTGAGCAACGGCTACTTAGTGCTGGAACCGGACATCGTTTACACCACCGGCTATCCCGGACAGAGCGCGTTGAAATGCGTGCTGCCGGCTATTCAGGCGGTGGTGGATCAGGGGTTTGTGGATGAGAAAGCGATCGGCATCCAGGGTCACAGTTGGGGCGGCTACCAGATCGCCTACATGGTGACGCAGACCAACCGGTTCCGCGCGGTAGCCGCGGGCGCGCCGGTGGTGGATATGATCAGCGCCTACGACGGCATCCGCTGGGGCACGGGCATTACGCGACAGTTCCAGTATGAGCGCACGCAGAGCCGCATTGGCGGGTCCATCTGGCAATACCCGACGCGATTCATCGAGAATTCGCCCATCTTCTGGGCCGACCGCGTGGCCACTCCGGTGATGATCCTGCAGAACGACGGCGATACCGCCGTGCCATGGTACCAGGGCCTGGAGTTTTTCCTGGCGCTGCGCCGGCTGGGCAAGGAAGTCTACTTATTCAACTACAACGGCCAGCCGCACGGATTGAGCGACAGGGCGGATCAGAAGGATTACACCATCCGCCTGCAGCAGTATTTCGACCACTATTTGAAGGGTGCGCCGGCGCCCGATTGGATGGAAAAGGGCGTGCCGTTCCTCGATCGCGACCATACGGCGCTCTCTGGATTAGGCGGCAACCAGTAAGAAACTTGTAGGGCGGGCCCATGGCCTGCCCTGTCCCCGAGTCGCTCATAGCGCTCGGACTTTGGGCTATAAACCGTGATCGAGGCGCGTTGGCTTGACATCGCGGACCAGGGGGTCGGCCCTACATTTTCTGAACTTTGGAAGCCGGTCCATCTTCCTGTTGGTTGCACACCTGGAAGGTATAGATCATGCGGTGGATCACGGTCAGGTTCGATAACACCGCGATCACCCACAAGACCGGCGCCATGCGATTGAATAGCGCGCCGATGATAATCAGCACCACTCTCTCCGGCCGCTCCAGAAAACCTACTTTGCATTTGGGGATGGTGCATTCCGCCCGCGCGCGCGCATAACTCACCATCACCGAGCCGGTCATCACAATCGCCGTCAGTACAATATAAAAAAACCGATTGATGGACGCATAGTAAACCAGCAGGCCCATGAAGAGCGCCAGGTCCGAATAGCGGTCCAGCACCGAATCGAAGAAGCCGCCGAAGCGCGTCACCTGTTTGGTGGCGCGCGCCACGCGGCCATCCACCATATCGAACAGGCCGGCGCCAATCACCACGATTCCCGCCCAGACGAAGCTTCCCTGCGCAAACAGAAACGCCGCCCAGACGTTAATCAGCAGGCCCAGAAACGTAAGAACGTTGGGGTGAATGCGCGAGAGCGCCAGCCAGCGTACGATGCGATCGATGACTGCGCCAAATACCAGGCCAATGGCGCGGGTATAAGTCATGACCTACTTCACCGCATCGTGAATGGTAGTCAGCTTCCGGATCTCGAGCTCCTTCGATCCGCCGGGGCTGGTCACCTTGACCACATCGCCCTCTTCCTTGCCCAGCAGCGCGCGGCCAATGGGCGAAGTGGTGGAGATTCTGCCGTTGGCGGCATCGGCCTCTTCGCTCGTCACCAGGTAGTAGGTGATCTCTTCATCGCGTTTGGTGTCGAGCACCACCACGGTCGAGCCTAAGCCAACTTTGTCGATCGGGATCTTAGTGAAATCCACCATCGAGAGTTCCGACAGACGCTTCCGCAATTGCCCCAGGCGGGCATTGACGAACCCCTGGCGATCCTTGGCCGCGTGGTATTCGGCGTTCTCGCTCAAATCGCCGTGCGCACGGGCCTTGAGAATCTCCTTGGGCAGCTCGACGTGGAACTCATGTTCCAGGACGGCGATTTCATCCTGCAGCTTTTTCTTAATATCGATCATTCAGTGGCGACGCTTCCCACGGTTGTCATTATACAAGAGCGGTCCCCCAGCGGCGCTTTCGTCGTCCGGCAATGGCGATGGTAATAACCGCCGCGCCGCCTTCAGTATTGCCGCCGCCGCACTGGCTTCGCCCCGTCGGCAAGCGGTTTCCAGCGTCTAATCTTGGGGTCGCGATGCCGGGTGCGCGTATCTTAAAATCGAAGAGGGCTCAAACCTGCCGACGAAAAAGCTTGAGATTCCGCGGGAAATCTATCGGATCAAAGTGACTCTGCTCGGCGCGCGCCACCCATCTGGCGGCGGTTGCTTGTGCCCGCGGATCTGACCCTGGAGCAGTTACACCACGTGCTGCAACTGGCCATGGGGTGGCGCAACTGCCATATGCACGACTTCCAAATCGGTCAGCAGACTTTTGGGAAACCCGACCCGGACGAGGGTTTCACGGGCGCGCCAACCACTGCCAGCGAAAGCGCCGCACGGCTGTCGCGCGTACTTGGCAAAGCCGGCGCAAAGGCAGTGTACGCCTACGACTTCGGCGACAACTGGCAGCATCGGATTACCGTCGAGAAAGTGCTGGCGCCCGAACCGGGAAGCGCCTATCCGGCCTGCGTAGACGGCAAACGCCGCTGTCCGCCCGAGGACTGCGGCGGCATCGACGGTTTCTACACCCTTCTGGAAACGATCCGCGACCCCGAGCACCCCGAATACCAGGAGATGATGGATTGGCTGGGCGGCCCTTTCGACCCCGAGGCTTTCTCGGTCGACGAGGTCAACCGCCGGCTCGCGTTCCTGCATCGGCGCCGGAGCAAATCGCAAAGCGCTTGAAGTCTCCACGCCCGTCCGCGCTCGCCCGGCCTTCTATTGTTTTCCCATAGAGAACATGCTACTCTTCCTATGGCCACATAATAGGAGACGGCAGAGGAGACTATCATGGGCGATAAAGCGGACGTATGGCAAGGGACCCTCGCGTTAATGACGTTGAAGACCATCGAGGCGATGGGGCCGCTGCATGGATATGGGATTGCCCGCCGCATCGAGCAGACCAGCGGCAATCTTCTCTCCTTGAACTATGGAACGTTATATCCGGCATTGCTGAGGTTAGAGCAGGAAGGCTCGATCGTCTCCGAATGGGGCCTGTCGGAGAATAATCGCAAGGCGAAGTTCTATAAACTGACGCGTGCCGGCCGGAAACAACTTCAGAAGGAAACGCGCGATTGGGAACAGACCACCGCGATCCTGGCGCGCTTCCTGGATCCTTCGAAGGGGCCGGCATGAAGCAATTGCGCGCGTGGATCTTCAGACTGGCCGGCATTTTGCCTGGCGAGCGGCGGGAGCGCGAGCTTGCCGACGAGATCGAGAGTCATCTTCAGATGCACATCGACGACAACCTCCGCGCCGGAATGACACCGGACCAGGCGCGGCGGGTCGCGATGCTGAAGTTGGGCGGAGTCGCCGCCACGGCGCAGGCTTACCGCGAGCGGCGCGGCATCCCGCTGGTGGAAAACCTGCTGCTGGACGTTCGCTTCGCCCTTCGCCAGTTGCGGAAGAATCCAGGATTCACCGCGACCGCCATCCTCATGCTGGCTCTCGGATTGTGCGCCAGCGTTTCCATCTTCGCTTTTGTAGATGCGGCTCTGATCAAGCCGTTGCCTTACCGCAATCCGGAACGGTTAGTGGGCTTGTTTGCGAAGGCCCCAGCCTGCACGCCGTGCAATCTTTCCTATCTCGACTACCTCGACTGGAAAAGGCTCAACAAAGTATTCCGCTCGCTGGAGGCTTACAACCATCCCCTGTTCATGCTCAGTACGCCCCTCGGAACGGAGGCCGCGAATGGCACGCGGGTCAGCGGCGGATTCTTCCGTACCCTGGGTGTTCTCCCCGTGCTGGGTCGCGATTTCTATGCGGGTGAAGATCTGCCGGCCGCGCCTCGCACCGTGATTCTGAGCTATGCCGTCTGGCAAAAGCGCTACCGCGGAAAACCGGACGTTATCGGGCAGACGGTCACTCTGAATGGAGAGCTGCACACTGTCATTGGCGTGCTGCCGCGCGAGTTTCATTTCGCGCCCGCTGAGCCATCGGACTATTGGACCACGCTGCACCCCGCCCCCGGCTGCGATTTGCATCGCGGCTGCCACGGCATGTTCGGAATAGCGCGCCTCAAGGATGGCGTCTCGGTTTCAACCGCCCTGGCCGACGTGGTGTTGATTGCGCAGCAACTGGAAAAGCAGTATCCCGACAGCAATCACGGCTTCAGCGCCATGGCCGTGCCTCTGACTGAAGCGGTGGTGGGCAATCTCCGCGCGGTACTGCTGGTGCTGCTGAGCGGCGCCGGGCTCCTGCTCCTGATCGCGACTGTAAATATTGCCAGCCTGTTGCTGGTCCGCTCCGAAAGCCGCCGGCGCGAGATGGCCGTCCGCAGTTCGCTGGGCGCATCGCGCGCGCGCCTGATTCGCCAGTTCGTCGCGGAGGCCCTGGTGCTGGTCGCTGCCGGGGGCGCGATCGGTTTGACGTCGGCCGGTTGGGTAATGCAGCTCCTGAAGAAGCTCATCCCGCCGAACCGGCTGGACGGGATGCCGTTCCTGCACGACCTTGGCTTGAACCTCCGCGTCGTGCTCTTCGCCGCCGCTATTTCGCTGCTGGCGGCGCTTCTGTTCTCTCTCACTCCCGCCTTGCGTCTCCGCCTGCCGGAAATGCGGGCCGGGCTCGCCGAAGGCAGCCGCGGCTCCGCCGGAACCACGTGGAGAAATCTCGGCTCCAAACTGGTAATTCTCGAACTGGCTACCGCCGTGGCGCTGCTGGCGGGCGCCGGCTTGCTCGGCCAGAGTCTCTACCGTCTGCTGCATGTGGAGATCGGCCTGCGGCCCGATCGCCTGGCGAGTGTTTATGTCATGGCCCCGGCTTCCCGATATTCGCTGGTGCGGCAGTGCGTGGCATTGGAGCGGCGGATCGTCAGTGACATTGCCAATCTGCCCGGCGTGAAATCCGTCGGCATCACCAGCGCCCTCCCTGTGCGCAGCAACGACCAGGGCACGTGGATCCGGGTGATGGGCAAGCCCCGGCTCGGGGATCACAACGATGTGCTCGACCGCGATGTCAGCTCGGGTTATCTCGCAACGATTGGGGCGAGGCTGCTGCGCGGACGCTACTTTACCGACGCCGAGGATAGTTCCAAGCCGCACGTGGTCATAGTCAACCAGGCGATGGCGAAACGATTTTTTCCCGGCGAAGACCCCCTCGGAAAGCAGATCTCATTTTCCTCGGATCCGCCGGTCCCCATGGAGATTGTCGGCTTGGTGGAAGACATCAAGGAAGGTCCGCTCGATATAGCCACGTTCCCGGCGATGTATGTCCCCTTCAACCAAAACGCCGACAACGGATTCGCCGTGGTTGTCCGCACGTCAGTGGACGGAGAGTCGCTGCTTTCCACGTTGGCCGGCGCGATTCATGCGATCGATCCCGGCGTGGTCACGGAAGGCGGGATGATGATGACTGCCCGGATCGGCGATTCTCAGTCGGCCTATCTGCACCGCTCCACGGCGTGGCTGGTAGGAGGCTTCGCCGCGCTGGCGCTGCTGCTGAGCGTAGTAGGTCTCTACAGCGTGGTGGCCTATTCCGTAGGGCAGAGAACGCGCGAGATCGGGGTGCGCATGGCGCTCGGGGCCGAACCCGGCGCGGTGTATCGCCTCATCTTAAAGGAGGCGGGATGGCTGACCGCCGGTGGCATCGTTCTGGGTCTCGCCGGTTCGTTAGCGGTGGGCGCTCTGATGCGCGGCGTGCTCTTCGGCGTTAATTCCTGGGATATGCCCACGCTGGCCGCGGTCGCTGGCGTACTCGGCGTTGCGGCGCTGCTGGCCTGCTATATCCCCGCGCGCCGCGCCGCCTCGGTCAATCCGGTTGAGGCCTTGCGCGCCGAGTAGCTCGGTGTGACCGGCCTCCTGGGCTGCCTTGGACCGGCCTCCTGGCCGGTCGACCCGCGACGCCCACTTTCGACCGACGGGCCTGGAGGCCGGTCCCACAGGCGCGCTCTAAGTCTCCGCGCACGCTTTCAGAATCTCGTCGGCCACATCCGCCGCCGCGCGCATCTCCCGCACGTCGTGTACACGCACGATGTGAGCCCCGGCGAGGATGCCCGCAGTGACGGCCGCCGCGGTGGCAAACGCCGTTTCCTGGAACGTGCCATGCGCCAGAAACTGCTTGCGCGAGGGGCCGATCATCACCGCCAGATCCAGATCCGCGAGCTCGCGCAGCTTGCCGAGGATGAGCGAATTCTGCTCCCCGCGCTTCCCGAAGCCAAGGCCCGGATCGATGGCGATGCGCGCCTTGTCGATGCCCACGTGGCGCGCACGGCTGACTGCCGCGTCCAGATCGCGGCGAATGGACGCGACCGGGTCCTTCAAGGGGCCAAGCTTCGCCCAGGTTTCGGGGCGGCCGCGCATGTGGTTCACCACCAGGCCCGCGTCGTGATTCGATGCTATGCGCGCGAGGTTCGGCTCGAAGGTCAAGCCCGAAGGGTCGTTGATAATTTCAACCCCAAGTTCCAGGGCGCGCTCGGCCACTTCCGCCTTGTAGGTATCCACCGAGATGGGAATCGTCAGCCGGTCCTTGAGGCGTTTCAGCACGGGGCCAAGGCGATGCCACTCTTCGTCGGCGGAAATGCGCGCCGCGCCCGGACGGGTGGATTCGGCGCCGATATCGATGATATCCGCGCCCTGCTCTTCTATTTCGATGGCGCGCGCAAAGGCGCGGTCCGGGTCGGAATAACGGCCGCCGTCGGAGAAAGAATCGGGCGTCACATTGAGTACGCCCATCACGGCGGTGCGCTCACCAAGCAGGATTTCCCGACGCTTGAGTTTCCAGAAAAGGGTTTTTCGCATGATTGTGGGGCGGACCCCCTGGTCCGCAGCCGGCCCCCTGGCCGGCTTGCAGACCTTGTCGCCGAAGAACGGGTCCGGGGGGACCCGTGCGGACCAGGGGGTCCGCCCCACTATTTCACATCTTGTAGCGGCCGAGGTCTTCGTCGTTCAAGCCTTCCAGCCACCGGCGCAGTTCGGCGTCGTTCACTTTGTCGGACATCGAAGAGGCCACCTTCGACGATTTCAGCACGCTCTCTTCGACGTAGATGGGGCAGTCGAGGCGCAGCGCCAGAGCCAGCGCATCGCTGGGGCGCGAATCCACGCTGATCAGTTCGCCCTCGCGGTCGAGCCAGATCACGGCGTAGAAGGTGTCGTCCTTCAATTCGCTTACCACCACTTTGCGCAAGCCTGTGTTGAGGCCCAGCAGCAGGCTCTTCATGAGATCGTGCGTCATGGGGCGCGGCGTCGAAACCTTTTCGATTTCGAGGGCGATGGCATTAGCTTCGAAGACGCCCACCCAGATCGGCAGCACCGTGGCCCCATTGATGTCCTTGAGGATGACGATGGGCATATTGGATACAGGATCCATCATCAAACCGCGAATTTTCATTTCCACTTCCATCGCTTCTTCCTCCGTTCAATTAGACCATGGTAGTTCAATTGCGCCACCGCTGTTCCCCCACGCTTTCACCCACCAGCGAGTTGGGTCCGGAGCGCGTCACGCGCACGGGCAGGTATTGGCCCGCCAGCGGCGCGGCGCCGGTCTCCGGGTGAGTGAAGTTGAGCGTGCGGTTGGAGGATGTGCGGCCAATCCACTGCCCCAGCGCCGGATGGCGGCCTTCCACCATCACCTCTTCAATTCCGCCGATCAGCTCGGCGTTGCGGCGGATCTGAATCGCGCGCTGCTTCTCCTGCACAATCACCAGGCGCCGCTGTTTCTCATCCTCGGGGATATGGTCTTCCATCGCCAGCGCGGCCGTGTTGGGGCGCGGCGAATATTTGAAGCTGAACAGCGAATCGTATTGGACCTCTTCGAGCAGCCCCAGCGTCTCCTCGAAATCGCGCTCGGTCTCGCCCGGGAAGCCGACGATAATATCCGTGGTGATGGAATACTTCCGCTTTGCGCCCCTGATCCACTCGATGCGGCGCATGTATTCGTCGCGCGTGTACAGGCGGTCCATGGCCGCGAGAACCCTCGACGAACCGGACTGCACGGGCAAGTGGATGTGATCGCAGAGCACGGGGTTCGCGTCCATGGCGTCCACAATGGCTTTGACGAAATCGCGCGGGTGCGACGTGGTGTAGCGGACGCGGCGGATGCCGGGAATCTCGCTGACGCGGGCGAGCAGGGTGGCGAAATCCCACGCGGCCGGCGAAGGGTCGCGGAAGCTGTTGACGTTTTGGCCGAGGAGCTGGATTTCGGTATAGCCTTGCTCCGCGAGACGCCGCGCTTCGGCCATGACGCTCTCGCCGGTGCGGCTGCGCTCAGGCCCGCGCGTGAACGGCACCACGCAATAGGCGCAGTGCTTGTCGCAGCCTTCGATGATGGTGATGTAGGCGCGGTGCGGGTTGTCGCGGCGGGTGAACGGCGTGTCGAACGTCTCATCGGTATCGAGGCTCAGCCCGGTGACGCGGCGGGAGCCGGCCTCAAGCTGCACCAGCATCTCGCCGAGGCGCGTGTAGCTTGCCGATCCGCAAACCAGGCTGACGTGCGGCGCACGCTCGAAGATCTTTTCGCCTTCCTGCTGCGCCACGCATCCCAGCACGCCGATGATCTTGCCCTTGCCGCCGCGCTTGAACTGCTGCAGGCGGTTGAAAACCTTTTGCTCAGCCTTATCGCGGATGCTGCACGTGTTGTAAAGGACCAGCCCGGCGTCTTCGGGCTGCGCGACCTGCGAGTAGCCTTTTTCCAGCAGCGTGCCGACGACTTTTTCAGAGTCGTGCGCATTCATCTGGCAGCCGAACGTCTCAAGGTAGAAAGTCTTATCGGACACTGAACTCATTGTAGCGGTTCGCCCGCCGCGGCGATTCCAGGCACGTTTAGGCCGATTCGGGCGCTATACCCCTGAACGTCGTGGAAAGCGTGGCAAACTTCGCCGGCGGAGTCAACGCAGCCGCTGGAGTCAAAGACGTCGAGGCGCCGGCGGAAGCGTTTCCACGCTTGGCAGGCCCCCGCTTATTGCCCTTAGGCGAGGGGAAATGAACTCCCCCACGTCGCTGCTCTACCGCGCGGCTGCTTGCGCCACGCCGGCTTGCTCGCTGAGCGCTTCGGCCTTATCCGTGGCTTCCCAGGAGAACGTATCTTCCGTGCGTCCGAAGTGGCCGAACGCGGCCGTCTTGCGATAAATCGGACGGCGCAGCTTGAGCGTTTCGATGATGCCGCGAGGCGTCAGCGAGAAATTCTCGCGCACCAGATCGGTGAAGCGCTCGTCGGGAATTGAGCCTGTGCCGAACGTGTCCACCATTACCGAAACCGGCTCGGCGACGCCGATGGCGTAGGCCAGCTGCACTTCGCAGCGCGTCGCCAGCCTGGAGGCGACAATGTTCTTGGCGATGTAGCGCGCCATGTAGCAGGCTGAGCGGTCTACCTTCGTCGGGTCCTTGCCGGAAAATGCGCCGCCGCCGTGACGGCCCATGCCGCCGTAGGTATCGACGATGATTTTGCGGCCCGTGAGGCCGGTGTCGCCGTGCGGTCCGCCCACCACGAAGCGGCCGGTTGGATTGATGTGGTACTTGGTCTGCGAATCCACCATATTCGACGGAATCACCGCGTCGATGATGTGCTTCTTCACATCCCGGCGCAGATCGTCGATGGAGATATCGTCGCTGTGCTGCGTCGAAATTACCACCGCTTCAATGCGCACCGGCTTATTGTCAACATACTCCACGCTCACCTGGCTCTTGCCGTCGGGACGCAGGAAGTTCAGCACGCCTTCGCGCCGCGCTTCAGAGAGGCGCCGCACCAGCTTGTGCGCCATCATGATCGGCAGCGGCATCAGTTCCGGCGTTTCGTCGCAGGCAAAGCCGAACATCATGCCCTGATCGCCCGCGCCGCCGGTATCCACGCCCATCGAGATATCGGGCGATTGCGATTGAATCAGATTATGCACGCCGCAGGTATTGGAATCGAATCCGTAGGTGGCGTCGTTGTATCCCACGTATTCAATGGTGCCGCGCGCGATGCGCGGAACGTCCACGTAAGTCTTGGTGGTGATCTCACCGGCTACGATGCACGTGCCGGTAGTGACCAGAACCTCGCAGGCCACGCGGCCGGTGGGGTCGTCCGTAAGAACGGCGTCCAGCACCGCGTCCGATATCTGATCCGCGATCTTATCGGGATGGCCTTCGGTCACGGATTCCGAAGTGAAAAGATGTCTCTGATTAGTTGCCAAGTTTATGTTCTCCTGCGGGAATTCTCAATGTAGCACCTATATTAGTAACGGTATTAGTAACGGTAGTGATCGGGTTTGTACGGCCCGTCCACGGACACGCCCAGATACTCGGCCTGCTTAGCCGAAAGCGTGGTCAGCTTCACGCCGATCTTTTCCAGGTGCAGCCGCGCCACTTCCTCGTCCAGCTTCTTCGAGAGCGTGTAGACGCCGGGCTTGTACGTATCGCGGTTCTTCCACAAATCCAGCTGCGCCAGCGTCTGGTTGGCAAAGCTGTTGCTCATCACGAAGCTGGGGTGGCCGGTGGCGCATCCCAGGTTAACCAGGCGGCCTTCGGCCAGCAGGAAAATGCTGCGGCCCTCGCCGAACGTGTACATATCCACCTGCGGCTTGATGTTAGTCCGCTTGGCGCCCGAAGTGTTAAGACGGTCCACCTGAATTTCGTTATCGAAGTGGCCGATGTTACACACAATGGCCTGGTCCTTCATCCGCTGCATGTGATCGAGCGTGATGATGTCGGTGTTGCCGGTGCAGGTGACGTAGATATCGCCGCGGCCCAGCGTATCTTCGACGGTGGTGACTTCGAAGCCTTCCATGGCGGCCTGCAGCGCGTTGATGGGGTCGATTTCGGTGACAATCACGCGCGCGCCCATGCCGCGCAGCGAATGCGCCGAGCCCTTGCCCACATCGCCGTACCCGCAAACCACCGCGACCTTGCCCGCCACCATCACGTCGGTGGCGCGCTTGATGCCGTCGGCCAGCGACTCGCGGCAGCCGTAGAGATTATCGAACTTGGACTTGGTCACCGAGTCGTTGACGTTGATGGCGGGCACCAGCAGCAAGCCCGCTTCGTGCATCTTATATAAGCGATGCACGCCGGTGGTGGTCTCTTCGGAGACGCCGCGCCATTCCTTCACCACGTTGTGCCAGCGCCGCGGCTCTTCCGCGTGAACCTGTTTCAGCAGGTCTTTGATGACCTTCTCTTCGTGGCTTTCCGACGGGCTGTTGACCCAATCGCTGCCGTTTTCCAGCTCGTAGCCTTTGTGGATGAGCAGAGTCGCATCGCCGCCGTCGTCGACGATGAGCTGCGGTCCCTTGCCGTCCGGATGGCTGAGCGCCTGATTGGTGCACCACCAGTAATCCTCGAGCGATTCGCCTTTCCACGCGAAAACCGGAACGCCCGCGGCCGCGATGCCGGCGGCGGCGTGATCCTGCGTGGAGAAGATGTTGCAGCTCGCCCAGCGGACCGACGCGCCCAGATCGGCCAGCGTCTCGATCAGCACCGCGGTCTGGATGGTCATGTGCAGCGACCCGGTGACGCGGATGCCGGCAAGCGGTTTTTCCTTGGCATACTTGCGGCGGATGGACATCAGGCCCGGCATTTCCTGCTCGGCGATGGAGATTTCCTTGCGCCCCCATTCGGCCAGTGAAAGGTCGGCGACCTTGAAATCGGTTTGGTTCAGCGTGGCGGTTCCCATTCGTTTCCAGTCCTCGTATCGATATTAGCGCAGCAACAACATGATCGCATCAACAAATCTTGATAAGTTGATGTTACAATACTTTAAGGCATGGCGTCAATCCTAAAATCGCTGCGGTTGGCGGCCGACCCGAACCGGCTGCGGCTGCTGCTTCTGTTGGAACAGGAGGAGCTTTCGGTCGCCGAGTTGCAGGAAATCCTCTCCAAAGGCCAGAGCCAGATATCCACGCACCTGGCGCAGCTCAAACAGGCCGGGCTGGTGGACGACCGGCGCACCGGCAAGAACGCCTTCTACCGGTTGAAAGCCCCCGCGGAGTTGATGGAGCTGCTGCGCAAAGGCGCCGCGGAAGTGCCCGAGGCGGTGGAAGACCGGCAGGCATTGCGTCTGGCTTTGCGCAAGCGCCAGGACAAGATGCGCCGCTATTTCGACGAACTGGCGGGCAAATTCGGCCGACAATATGTGCCTGGACGTTCGTGGAAAGGCATTGCCGAAGCGCTGATCCGGCTGATGCCGCCGATGATCATCGCGGATTTGGGCGCCGGCGACGGCACTATCTCGCAATTGATGGCCGAACGCGCGAAGCGGGTCATCGCCATCGACAACTCCGAGAAAATGGTGGAATTCGGCGGCGATCTGGCGAAAAAGCACGGCATCACGAACCTGGAATACCGGCTGGGCGACCTGGAAGACGTCCCCATCCGCACCGGGACGGTCGACCTGGCATTCCTGAGCCAGGCGCTGCACCACGCGCGGCATCCCGAGCGCGCTTTGGGCGAAGCCTGGCGCATCTTGAAGCCCGGCGGCCGCATCGCCATTCTCGATCTGAACCGCCATAACTTCGAAGAAGCGCGCGAGATGTACGCCGACCTTTGGCTAGGCTTTACCGAGCTCGAAATGGAGCGGATGATCAAAGGCGCCGGTTTCAGGAATGCGGAAACCGCCGTAGTCTACAGGGAAACCGAAGCGCCCTACTTTGAAACGGTGTTAGGCACCGGCGACAAGTAATCTTGTGGGGCAGCCAATCCTGGCTGCAGCCGGCTTTCAGCCGGCTCTTCGTCTCTGTTTCATTCAGCACCTCTCTCTAGGCTATTAACCGGCCTTCCGCCGCGCCGGATGTTAAACTGACCACGGAGATCTAATTGCGGGTTTATCAGGAAGCCATACCCGAAATCGACCGCTATCTTGCCAACTACGGCTCGTATGAGTTAAAGGACAAGACTCCGGAGTACGAGCGGTACCTGTTGTATGTGGGCAGAGTGCGCAAGATTGACGCGAGCATGCGAATCCTGGAAGTGGGAACCGGTACCGGATGGTTTCCCTTACTCTGCAAGGCCAATGGGCTGCAATGCAAGGGGCTCGAAATCAGTCCGCAACTGGTGGATTTCGCGATGCAAGTCGGTAAGCGCAACGGCATCGTTCCCGATATCGAGCTGGGCAACGTGGAAGACAACGATATCGGACTGGAGCAATACGACGTGATTATCGCCTCCAATGTCTTCGAGCATGTCGAGCATTGGCGCTCCGGGCTGGCGAAGCTCTACCAGGCGCTCAAGCCGAGCGGAGTGATGTTTTTCGAATCCACCAACAAATTCTCGTTCGCCAAAAGTGGAGAATATGGCAAGTTTCCGCTTTACGGCTGGTTGCCCGACTTCGCGCGCTATCGTCTGCGCATGGTGACGCATGGCAAAGACATCATGAAGCTGGGAATCGATTTTAACCAGTTCCGGCATGGGTTGCTGCGCCGCGAGTTCAAGAAATTGGGTTTCCGGAAAGTGCTCGATGTGGTGGATTTGGTGGATTCGGACCGGATGTCGCCTCTCAAGCGGATCGTGACCCTGGCCAGCCGGAAACTTCCACCGGTCCGCGCGCTGCTGTTGACGTTCGTCATGCCGGCGACTACGTTCGTATGCCAGAAGTAGCGGCGCGGAGATGTGGGACAGACGCTTTCGTCTGTCAACCCGGCGTTCATCGATAGTATGAAACTGCTGTGGGTGAAGACCGATTTCCTGCACCCCACTACGCGCGGCGGACAGATCCGTACGCTGGAGACGCTGCGCCGCCTGCACCGGAATCATGAGGTGCATTACGTCGCCTTCGAAGATCCCGCGCAGCCGGAGGGGTTGGCGCGCAGCTCCGAGTACTGCACCAAGGCGTACCCGGTGCCGCACCGGATTTCGAACAAGACTTCTCCCGCGTTCGCGCTGCAACTAACCGCCGGGCTGTTTTCCCGCTTTCCGGTGGCCGTGAGCCGCTACCGGTCCGCCGCCATGCTCCGGCAGGTGGAAACTCTGCTCGGGCAACACAAGTTCGACAGCGTGGTTTGCGATTTTCTATTTCCAGCCTTGAATATACCGCGGCTCGATGCCTGCGTGCTATTCCAGCACAACGTCGAATCCATGATCTGGAAGCGCTATGTGGAACACGCCGCCGGCCTGAAAAAGCTATACTTCGCGCTGCAGGCAAAACGCATGCTGGCGTATGAAGGCTGGGTCTGCAGGTCGGTTCGCAAGGTGGTCGCCGTCTCGGAAGGCGATGCCGAGACCATGCGCCGCATCTATGGCGTCGCGCGCGCGTACGCCACGCCGACCGGCGTCGACCTGGACTACTTCGCGCGCCCGGACACCAACCGGAAACTGGCCGATCTGGTGTTTCTGGGCTCGATGGACTGGATGCCGAATATCGACGGCGCCGTCTGGTTTGTCCGCGAAGTGCTTCCCCTCATCCATCGGCAACGGCCGGATTGCACGCTAGCCATCGCCGGCCGGCGTCCGTCCGCCGAGGTGACCCGACTGGCGGAGTCCGATAAGCGGATCGAGGTCACGGGCACTATTCCCGATGTGCGGCCGTGGCTGTTCGGATCGCTGGTTTCGATTGTGCCGCTGCGGGTTGGCGGCGGTACACGGCTGAAAATCTACGAAGCCATGGCGGCCAAAGCCCCGGTGGTCTCGACGGCCATCGGAGCCGAGGGCCTGGATGTCGCGGACGGCGAGAATATTTACATCGCGGATTCGCCGCAGCGTTTCGCCGAGCGCTGCCTGGCAGTGCTCGACAGCGCCGCGGAGCGGGAACGCCTGTCCGCCGCGGCCTGGAATCTGGTGGCGTCGAAGTACTCCTGGGATGTTGTCGCCCGCAGCATGGAACAGTTATTGTTCCAGTAAAAAGCTCATGCTCCCGATCGTCCTATTCTGCGCGTCCGCCGCGCTGGGGCTGTACATCGTGGCCGGCTATCCCCTGCTGCTCGGCCTGATGGCGCGTCTGTGGCCGAAGCCGGTGTTCAAGAGCAGGCAGCGGAAAACCGTGTCGGTGGGTGATCGCCGTCCACGATGGGGAGCGATTCATCGGCGCCAAGCTCGATTCCGTGCTGGCCCTCGATTATCCGCGCGAGCTGATGGAAATCCTGGTGGTCTCCGATGGCTCCACCGGCCGCCCGATGCCATTGTGCAGGAATTCGCCGCGCGAGGAGTGCGCCTGCTGCGGGTTCCCCGCGGCGGCAAATGCGCGGCGCTCAACGCCGCTATCCCGCAAGCCCGCAATGAGATTCTTCTGCTCACCGATATAGCCAGACCGTGGCCGCGGATAGTCTCCAGGCGCTAATGGATTGCTTCGCCGATTCCGCGGTGGGCGTGTCAGCGGCGAGCTGATCATTCGTAAGGGCGCGAGCCACGGCGAAGAGGATCTCGGCCTGTACCGGCGTTACGAGAACTGGATACGGAACCAGTTGAGCGATGTGGATTCCATCTTCGGGGCCCTGGGCTCGTTTTATGCATTGCGCCGTGAGCTGGCCGTGCCCATTCCGCCTGACCAGCTTCTGGACGACATGTATCTTCCACTGGCGGCGTTCTTTCGCGGACACCGCCTGATTGTGGAGCCGCGCGCGCTGGCGTTCGATTACCCCACCTCGCGCGGGACGGAGTTTGCGCGGAAGGCTCGCACGCTGGCGGGAAACTACCAGATTCTGCGCTCTTACCCGGCATTGCTGGGTCCCGCGAACCGTATGTGGTTCCACTTTGCATCGTACAAGCTGGGGCGGCTGATGCTTCCATGGGTGCTGGTCGTCTTGTTCGCGAGCAGTTGCTTTCTGCCGGCGCCCTGGCGGTGGTTCCTATTGGGGGGCCAGGCGATATTCTACGGTTTGGCCGCGGTGGACCCGCTGCTACCGGCCCGGTTCCCGTTGAAACGGCTCTCCTCGCTTGCGCGTACTTTTTGTGTCGTTGATGTTGGCGGCGGCGTGGGGGCTGTCGGTATTCTTCGTTCCTCCGCAAAGCTTGTGGAAGGAATCGAAGGTGGCTCGTCATCGCTCCTGATGGAGCAGATGGCGACCCAAATCTCCCG
This sequence comes from Bryobacteraceae bacterium, assembly GCA_049522755.1. Classification (GTDB taxonomy): domain Bacteria; phylum Acidobacteriota; class Terriglobia; order Bryobacterales; family Bryobacteraceae; genus PALSA-243. The sequence continues at coordinate 18,376 of JBEKNN010000176.1, forward strand.
GCAACCCAGCCGGGCTCAGTTTCTTGCGGATGTTGGAGCTGAGAGCGCGTGAGGTGCGTTTGAAGCGAAAGATTTTCTCCGTCGCCGAGAGTAGGCGGCGGGTAGTTTTTACCGCACGGCCCGAGGATCCCGGAGCTACCCTCGATCCCGGAAAAAAAGGCGTTCGTCGCAAAACGGTTCGGCAGTCCGAAAACGTCGTCCGCGCGGCTGGCCCGACGCATGTTGGCGGCGTAATGGCAAAATGTCTATGGCAATCATTTACATCGATCATCGGACATAAAAGGGGCTATCTTATGTCGCATATTGGCGATAGGCAACGCTGCGCGACTTATCGCGGGGTAAGGTCCCATAACCCCGTTTGGGACCAATTACGAGGTCGCCGGGGCGGCGGGATCGATCTGAGCTCTGTACGAGTAGCCGACAATCTGACCCTTGACCTACTTCCGATCTACACTACGCGTCGGGGAGGATCAATGCCGTAAATTTCGCCTGTGTTGCTGTTGCCGCGATCATGTTTTGAGTATCACGCTTGAGAAAAAGGCAGCTCTGTTCAGGATGTTCCGGCTGCCCACGAACTGCATCTTCCAACTTCCCAAGGGTTTGCCGGCACGTGCCTGCGAATCCGAACGGCTCTCATCAGGAGGATTATCCTGCACAGCGGAAGGCGAACCGTCGTCAAAAGGTTAGACCATGCGCAAACTGGCCATCCTCATCTCGCTCTCGTTCGCCGCTTTCGGCCAGACATTCGAATCGGCATCCGTCAAACTTTCCAGCACGGCTGCCAGTTCGCATATCGTCGATTACCCTGACCGATTCGAATGCCTTTCTTGCACTGTAAGGTTTTTGCTCGCTTTGGCCTATCACATAATCCCGCCGAGAGTGATAGGACCCGATTGG
>JBEKNN010000177.1:0-19220 GCA_049522755.1 Bryobacteraceae bacterium
CGCGAGCCCCACTGCTGGCTGCTATATCATGGGGGCTCAAGGCTCTTCTCAATGCGCTATACAGTTGTCCTTGAGCGGGAAGCAGACGGCGGATACGTCGCCATCGTGCCGGCCCTGCCCGGTTGCGTATCTCAAGGTGACACTCGCGATGAGGTCATGAGGAATATCCGCGAAGCGGCGGATCTGTATATCGAAGACTGTATCGCTTCAGGTGACCCGGCTCCAGCTGAAGCGGGAAGAGAATACGTCCAACTTGTGATCAGCCGCCACCAGTGAAGCTGCCGACGAATATTTCCGGCCAGGAGCAGGTGCGTCCCGGCACTCTTCGGCAGATTCTGAGCGAAGCGGGAATGACCGTCGAGCAACTGTTGGACCTACGCTGAAAACATCGGCCTGGCCTGGCACCCAACCCGGCCCGCTCGCCGCCCCGAACCAGTCCGCAAGCGGCTCCCCTCGTCCCACAATCGAACACCTCCCCGTCCGAGCCGTGTATCCTAAGTTCTTGAGCTCCAGTCGAATACGACTGGCCCGGCAAGTGCCATAAGATATCGTTTGCACAATTGATCGAACCCAATGAAATCATCCGATTCCCGCACGCCTTGCATCCTGATCGCAGACGATCAGCCCGACGTTCTCGAAGCGCTGCGATTCCTCGTCAAAGGCGAAGGCTACCAGGCCGAATCCGTCAACTCCCCGCCTGCCGCAGTAGACGCGGTCGAATCGCGCGACTTCGACGCCGTCCTCATGGACCTCAATTACACGCGCGATACCACCTCCGGCCAGGAAGGCCTCGAGCTGCTCAACCGTATTCAGACCCTCGATACTACGCTGCCCGTCATCGTGATGACCGCCTGGGGTTCCGTCGAGCTCGCCGTCGAAGCCATGCGCCGCGGCGCGCGCGATTTCATCCAAAAGCCGTGGGACAACGCGCGTCTCTCCGCCATCCTCAAAACGCAGATCGAGCTTGGCCGCGCCCTGCGCAAAGGCCAGCGCCTCGAAGCTGAAAACCACGCGCTGCGCGCCGAGCGCTTCCCCCAGCTCATCGCGCAATCGGCGGCCATGCGCCCGGTGCTCGACGTCATCTCCCGCGTGGGGCCCTCGGACGCCAACGTGCTGATCACCGGCGAAAACGGCACCGGGAAGGGGCTGGTGGCGCAGACTCTGCACTCGGTCTCGCTGCGCTCCACGCGCCCTCTGGTCACGGTGAACACCGGCGGCCTCGCCGAGGGCGTCTTCGAGAGCGAGCTCTTCGGCCACGTCAAGGGCGCCTTTACCGACGCCAAGACCGACCGCGTGGGCCGCTTCGAAATGGCCGATGGCGGCACGCTCTTCCTCGATGAGATCGCGAATATTTCACAGGGTTTGCAATCGAAGCTCCTGCGCACGCTTGAGACCGGCGAGTTCGAGCGCGTAGGCTCCTCGAAGACCCGCCGCGTGGATGTACGCATCTTCTCCGCCACCAACGCCGATCTCGGCGCGGCCGTAGCCGAGGGCCGCTTCCGCCAGGATCTGCTCTTCCGGCTCAACACCATCGAGGTTCGCCTGCCGCACCTGCGCGACCGGCGCGAAGACATCCCCGTGCTCGCCGCGCATTTCCTGCGCCAGCACGCCGACCATTACCGCAAGCCGTTCTCCGGCTTCGACGAGGGCGCCGTCAAGGCCCTGCTGGCGCATTCGTGGCCGGGCAACGTGCGCGAGCTAGATCATGCCGTGGAGCGCGCCGTGCTCATGGCGCAAGGCGAAACCATCCGGGCGGCCGATCTGGGCCTTCGCACTGGCCGCGAAGGTCCGCCGCGCCTCGAAGAGATGAGCCTCGAGGACGTGGAAGCTCTGCTCATCAAGAAGGCGCTGGCGCGCTTCAACGGCAACGTCAGTCATGCTGCCAACGCACTGGGCCTGAGCCGCAGCGCGCTCTACCGCAGGCTGCAAAGGTATGGGCTGTGATTGTAGGGCGGACCCCCTGGTCCGCGGCCGACGCCCCCGTCGGCCTCTTGGGGATCGCCTGAGGTTTAACGGGTTGCGCGAAAAGTGGGGGAACACATGTAGACCAGGGGACTCGCGCGGACCGGGGGGTCCGCCCTACAGATGAGCAGCCGCATCAAGCCGGGACGCATCAGCTACGAAAACCGCGTTGTCCTGCTGGCTACCATCGCGGCGCTGCCGGGTTCGGTCGGCGCGCTTTACCTTTTCTGGACCGGCGCCCACGAGCTTAGAACGCAGATCTCCATCACCGCCGGCATCGTGATTGTTTGGCTGGTGTGCGTTCTCGCCCTCCGCGAGCGCGTGGTCTTCTCGCTGCAAACCCTTTCCAATTTGCTCGGCGCCCTGCGTGAAGGCGATTTTTCCGTGCGCGGCCGCTCGTACCGCGACGACGACGCGCTGGGCGAAGTGATGCGCGAAGTCAACACGCTCGGCAGCACGCTGCGCGAACAACGCCTCGGCGCGCTGGAAGCGACTACACTGCTGCGCACCGTCATGCGCGAGATCGATGTCGCCATCTTCGCCTTCGACGAGCACCGCCGCCTGCGCCTGGTGAATCGCGGCGGCGAGCGCCTGCTTGATAAACAACAGGAGATGCTGCTCGGCCAGACCGCCGGCGAGCTGCGCATGGAAGCATGCCTCGATGGACCGCCGCAGACCACCTTGCAAGCCTCTTTCCCCGGCGGCGCCGGCCGCTTCGGTCTGCGCCGCACCGGCATCCGGGAGCGCGGCCTGCCGCTCGAGCTGGTGGTGCTTTCCGACCTCACGCAAGCCCTCAGCGAGCAGGAATTGCAAGCCTGGCAGCGCCTCGTGCGCGTGTTGGGGCACGAGCTGAACAATTCGCTCGCGCCCATCAAATCCATCGCCGGCAGCCTGATCAGCATCATCTCGCGCGACCAGCTTGCCGACGATTGGCGCGACGATATGCGCCGCGGCCTCACCGTGATCACCTCGCGCTCGGAGAGCCTCAGCCGCTTCATCGGCTCCTACGCCCGCCTGGCCAAGCTGCCGCGCCCCCAATTGCAGCCGCTGGAGGTGGCCGCGTGCGTGGGCCGCGCCGCCAGCTTCGAAACGCGCATCCCCGTGGAAGTGATACCCGGTCCGGACATCGCCATCCAAGGCGACCCCGACCAATTGGAGCAGGTTCTGATCAACCTGCTGCGTAACGCCGCCGACGCCTCGCTCACCACCAACGGCAGCGTGAAAGCGGGCTGGCGACGCGATGGCGCCATGCTCGAAATCTGGATCAAGGACGACGGCCCCGGCCTTTCCAGCACGGCCAATCTGTTCGTGCCGTTTTTTACCACCAAGCCCGGAGGCTCCGGAATCGGCCTCGTGCTGAGCCGCCAGATCGCCGAAGGGCATGGCGGCGCGCTCACCCTGGAGAATCGCACCGACGGCCCGGGCTGCGTAGCGCGTCTGAGGCTGCCCGCCGAGAGCGCCGTGCAGCGCTTCGAGCCTTCCGACTAACGCCAGCGAATCGCCATGGCCGGCACTGGGAGCGATGATTTCCCGACGAGGCGAAAGTAGCGGCAACGCGCGATTGGAACGACGCTCAACTGGTGGAACATCCGGCGCGGCGGGGACGTGTGGTTGTCATCGTGTGAGCGCTGCGCATCACGTCGGACAGCAGACAGGCGGCGGCCGCAATCTGTGATTGGTCGTCAGCCTTCCCGCCGCCATCTTTGGCGTCCACTGGGTGTCCATTGGGTTGCGTTCACGCACCGGTGCGCATAAAATCGTGGAGCAATGTCCACGATCAAACCGAACCTTCCAGTCGCGGTCCTCATTCTAGCCACTGCAGTCGCCGCGCAGGACAGGGCCTTCATAGGCGCCCGAATCATCGACGGCACTGGCAAAGCCCCCATCGAGAAGGCCACTCTGCTTATCCGCAACGGCCGCATCGAGGCCGTTGGCGCTGCCGTGAAAATCCCCGCCGGCGCGCAGCGCATAGACGTCGCCGGCAAGACCATCATCCCCGGCCTGATCAGCGGTCACAGCCACGTCAACGACCTCAGCCAACTCGGCCTCTACGCCCGTTACGGCGTCACCTCGGTCCTGAGCCTGGGCGGCGATAAGGAGATCGAACTCCGCGACCAGACCCGCGCCGAGCAGCAAACCTCCACTCTCACCCGGTCGCGCCTCTACATCGCGGGACCCATTCCCGTCTCCAAAACCGCCGAGGACGCCCGCAAAGCCGTCGATGCCAACGCCGCAGCCAAGACCGACATTATGAAGTTCCGCCTGGATGACCAGCTTGGCCACACCGCCAAGATGCCGCCCGTGGCTTACGCCGCCATTCTCGATGAGGCCCACAAGAAAGGCATGCGCGTAGCCGTCCACATCGTTACGCTCGCCGACGCCAAGGCCGTCCTTCGCCTGGGCGCCGATTACATCGCCCACAGCGTTCGCGACCAGGAAATCGACGGCGAAACCATTGCGCTGCTCAAGAAGAACAACGCCTTCTACACCCCTACCCTCATGCGCGAAGTCTCCACTTTCGTCTACGCCGAAAACCCCGCGTTCCTCCACGATCCGTTCCTGCTCAAAGACGGCAACCAAGCCGAGATTGCCAAGGCTCAGGACCCCGCCTTCCAACAGCAGATGCGCAACGACCAGAGCGGCATGTGGTACAAGGAGCACCTGCCGGTGGCCATGCGCAATCTGAAAAAGGTGGAGGATGCCGGCGTGCCCGTGGTCATGGGCACCGACACCGGACCGCCCTACCGCTTCCAGGGCTACTTCGAACACCTGGAGCTCGAACAGATGACCAAGGCCGGGCTCACGCCCATGCAGGCGCTCGTCTCCGCCACCGGCACGGCGGCGCGCTGTCTGCACGCGGCCGATCAATTCGGCACGCTCGAACCGGGCAAATGGGCCGATTTAGTGGTGCTCGCCGCCAACCCCCTCGACGACATTCGGAATACGCAGAAAATCGAATCGGTATGGATCGCGGGCAACCATGTGCCCGCCAAATAGAAACCACTCTTGGCCGCTTCGCGTATATTGTGAGGTGGGCGCGCAATCGGGTGCGCGGTGAAGTCGACGCCGCAACTCCAATCGCATTTCATCCGCGGCGCTCGTGAGTGCGGCGTATGGTGCGCAGGTTGCTATTCCTCTCTTTTCCGAAGGGCACGATAGACGTCGCGCGCAACCAATCCATTCCGCATTGGTTGATTGGGAATATGAAGTGGCTGGTGGTTTGCCTGTCCCTCGCAGCCGGTCTCCGCGGGCAATCCGCCGCGGTTCCCTGGAGCGGTTACGCGCACGACGCACAGCACACCGGCCTTTCCACCATTGGCGCGCAGAGGCTCGAGCGGATCAAGTGGAGCACTCCAGTCGACTTGGTGCTGCAGGGCGTCTCGGGTCCCTTATATATTCATTACGGATCGCCTCTGGTGACGGCGGGCAATACGGTGCTGGTCCCGGTGCGGACCAGCGCGTCGAACACTTACCGCGTGGAAGCGCACAGCGGGGCAAACGGAACGCTTCTCTACACGCTCGCCACCGATTTTACTCCGCCGCCTCACGACTGGATTCCCAGTTATAGCCCGGCACTGAGCCGGGGCAAGCGGTTGTATTATGCCGGCGCGGGAGGCGCCGTGTATTATCGCGACCGGCTGGATTCCGCCAGCGGACCCTCCGGCCAGCTCGCATTCTACGGCAACGCCCTCTATGCCGCCAACCAGGCAGCCTTCGACGGCAGCGTCATGATCTCGACGCCCATTACCGCCGACGCCAACGGCAACATCTACTTTGGATTCGACGTCGTGGCGTCGAACCCGGCCAATCTGACCAGCGGCCTGGCGCGAATCGGCGCCGACGGATCGGGATCGTGGATCGGCGCCTCCGCCGCGGCCCAGGGCGATCCTTCAATCACCGAAGTGGCCATGAATTGCGCGCCCGCCGTCAGCAACGACGGCACTACGCTGTACTTCGGCGTTTCCAACGGGGGCGGCGGCTACCTGGTTTCGGTCAACAGCACGACCCTTGCGCCCAACGCGCGCGTCCGCCTGAAGGACCCCGAGACCGGGCTCGACGCCCTGGTGATGGACGACAGTTCCGCATCGCCTACCGTAGGTCCGGACGGCGACGTCTACTACGGCGTCTTCGAATCGTCGTGCTGCACCAATGACGACCGCGGCTGGCTCCTGCATTTCGATGCGACCCTGGCGCAAATCAAGACACCCGGCGCATTCGGTTGGGACACCACGGCCTCGGTAGTCCCGGCCAAGCTTGTTCCCTCATACCAGGGCGCTTCCGCTTATCTGCTCTTCACCAAGTACAACAACTACCTGGATGTCGGACCCGGCGGCAACGGCCAGAACAAAATCGCCGTGCTCGATCCGAACGGCACGGAGAGCGACCCGATTACCGGCGCCACGGTGATGCACGAAGTGATCGCCATGTTGGGACCCACGGCAGATCCTGCCGGCAATACCGCCGGAAGCGTGCGCGAGTGGTGCATCAATAGCGCCGCCATTGACCCGTTCGCCGCCGCGGCCATCGCCAACAGCGAGGATGGCGTGGTGTACCGTTGGGATTTCGCCAGCAACTCATTCATCCAGCAGGTGCGCTTGACCGCGGGCGTGGGCGAGGCTTACACCCCCACATCCATCGGCGCCGATGGCACGGCCTATGCGATCAACGACGCCGGCCTTTTTGCGGTGGGCCAGGCATCGAATCTCACCATCACCCTGGGCCACACCGGCAGTTTCACCGAAGGACAGACCGGGGCCGTCTACACTCTGATGGTGACCAACAGCGGATCGGGTGCGACCAACGGAAGCGCCGCCGTGATCGCTACGCCGCCGGCGAGTCTGACCGCCGCCTCGATCGCCGGCACTGGATGGACTTGCACACAACCCGCGGGACCATGCACGCGCAGCGACGCGCTGCCGCCGGGCGCCAGTTACCCTGCAATCACTCTCACCGTGAACGTGGCGGCGAATGCCCCGACCCGGGTGGCTAATAAGGCTACGGTATCGAGCGACGGCGCCGTCAACTCAGTGAACGCCACCGCCAGCGATCTGACCAACATCCTATCCCGGCGCCGCCGGTTCTGAGCATCGCGAAAACGCCCGCCGCTAACTTCACGCGGGCGCCGGTCAAATCTGTATTAATCTTCAGAAGAGCGCGCCAATGCCCGCAACCATCTCACCCGTTCGAACGAGCGCCGAACGCGCGCTGGATGCGGTGCTCAGGCTGGGCCCAGCCGTGTTCTCGCTGGCGTTCACCGCATTGGGGATTGAGACGTTGATCTACGCGCGCGTGTCCACTCATGCGCTGGGTCCACTGTACAACGTAATACCCGTCATCCCATGGCTGCCGGCGATTCCCTGGGTTATTCCCTGGGTTATTCCCGGGGTCGCGTACGCATTCGGCTTGATCTTGGTGTTTGCCGCCGCGGGCCTTCTTTCGAAGCGCACGGCGCGGACCGCCGGAATGACTCTCGGCGGTCTGCTGTTTCTCTGCACGCTGGTTCTTGAGGTTCCCAAGAATGCGGTGAACCTCGGCAGCATGTCGTTGCGCACCGGTGTTTTCGAGCCTCTGGCGCTCGCTTGTCTGGCGTGGCTCGCCCCCGGACCTGGCGTAACGCCCGACTGGCTCGCCCGCGCCAGCCGTTATCTGCTCGCGCTATCGCTCATCGTGTTCGGCGTAGACCATTTCCTGGCCCTCGATCCCATCGCGAGCTTGATACCGGCCTGGATTCCATGGCGGGTGTTCTGGGTAGCATTTTTCGGCGCGACGTTCATCGCTTCAGGTCTAAGCATTGCGTTCCATTGGCTGCTGCGCGCCGGCGCGGCCGGTCTCGGAACGATGTTCGCGATCTGGGTATTTACGCTTCATCTACCCCGCGTTCTTGGACTTTACGGTATACCCGGAGCGCCGACGAATCCCGACGAATGGTCGAGTCTGTTCATTGCAATCGGTCTATGGGGCGGCTTGTGGGCGCTGGCGCGCGCGGGCAGTCGCTAGACTAGACTAGCGGCGGGCGAGCCCAATCTCCAACTGCCCTCGCGGTATGGATGTTCACTCGCCTCCAACGCACGGCCTTAACGGTCACCATAGCCTGAAATATTCCTAAACTAACAACCGAAACGGCTTACACCCAATCTCGAAGCTCCTACCCCGAATTATTAGGTTGAGCGAGAGACAATAGGATAGGAGAGTAACATTAATCTCTCTCACCGCGCTGCGAAACCGCGTCGGTATCTCCGAGTGCGTTGATACTCAATTACTCAATTATGTCAGTTACCACGCTATACTCTCATACATTCAATGACTTACTCTTTTCAAGATACCAAACGACCCTAGTTTCATTTTCGGACGCCTCTTCACCTATAGCCGGCAGACCATTGACCGGCGCGCTCAGCCTCGATTAAAATCCAGCGCCGCCAGCCACATGAGTCAACCGAAACACTTCCGCGTCAATTATGCAAATCACGGCGCTATACTCTCATACATTCAATGACTTACTCTATTCACGATCTCGCCGGCAATAGCTCGTCAGGAACCCAGATGCTCAGAATACCAAACGACCCCAGTCCCATTTTCGGACGCTTCTACATCCTGCAAATCACCGCCGCACCCGAGCACGCGATCGGTCAACAAATCAAAATCCGCGTTCATCGGCGTTCATCGGCGGCCATATTGGTTCTGCGCCGTCATAGACCGAAACCTCTCAGAATTATCATTAGCCGCCGATGAACGCCGATGAACGCGGATAAAAAAACTCGGACCTTCGTGCCGAACTGCCAAATTCGATTTGTCTAGCCAATTCTTGGGCGCCACACTAGCGTTTCGTGGCCGCGCGTTCACTAGCGCCGCGTGCGATTCAGTATTCCTGACGCACCGGCAATGCGACAGTACTTGACAGTGCTACGTTTTCGGTTTATGCTTGGATACTTGTGAGCGACTATTTATGACGCTTGCCGAGATCGCGGAAGCATCGGCGCTTCCGGCGCGGACAGTCCGGTTTTATATTGCGCGCGGCCTGCTGAACGGCCCGGTGAAAGGCGGCAGGGTTGCATCGTATACAGCGGAGCATGTAGAGCGCCTGGAACGGATCAAACACCTCCAGGCTACGGGGCTCACGCTCTTGGAGATCGGCCGCATCTTGGGCGAATCTCCTGGAGAGGAATCCGAAGCCGTCCCGGCGACATCCTGGCTCCAATATGCGATCGCCGACGACGTCATAGTGTGGGTGAGAGCCGGCGCCAGCCCGTGGCGAACCAGGCAGCTCCGCGCGGCGGTGCAGGAATTCGCCCACCGCGTGGGACCGGGGAAGAACCCAGAAGGAAAGGAATCGGAAATCACATGAGCGGCATAGAATCGAGTTTTGCGCCCGTTGCGGCGCCCACCGGAAATCCCATCCGCCTTGCGATGCAGCGGCTGTGGCTCACGGGTCGGGTATTGCCGGCAGGCGGCCGCCTGGTTGTGCAGCACGTCTTTCGGTCGGACGAAGATCGCCCGCTGGAAGTGATCTACTCGTTTCCTCTTCCGCGGGACGCAGCCCTACGCGGATTTCGCATCACCGGCGACGGTTTTGAAGCGCATTCTGAGCTGCGCCAGACCGAGGAGGCCGTTAAGACATACGAACAGGGCATCGCGGACGGCTCCCTCTCGGCCCTGGCGCGTCAATATGGCGACGGCCTGGTGAATCTTACGGTCGGCAACGTCCGCCCAAAGGAAACGGTCACGGTTTACCTCGAGATACTGGCTGGAGTGGAATTGCGCGATGACGGGTTTCGGTTCCGATTTCCGTTCACGCTAGCGCCGGCATATCACTCCAAAATGCGCGCGGCCGCCGTCGATAATGAGGGCGAGATGGAACTGCCCGCCGACGAGTTCGGCGATCTGATCTTGCCGCGATTCCGCCGGGACGCCTCATCGCTTCACGAGGTCGGCTTCGAATTATCGCTGTTGCATCCGCTGCTCGATCCATCTTCTGTGGATGAGATCGGATCGCCATCCCACGCCATCAAGGTAAAGCAGGATGGGATGGGGCCGGCGCGGGTGGCGCTCGCCCCGGCGAAAGACTTACCGAATCGCGACCTGATACTCGATGTGCGGTTTAAGGGAAAGGAGGTCCGGGTGCTGGCTGGTCCGAACGGTAACAGCAAGCGTTCCTTTGCGGCGATTGTCCCTTCCACGCGCTTTGGCCGGAATGGCGGATCGCCCCGCCGCATTGTAATCCTGCTCGACCGCTCCGGATCTATGCAGGGCGAGCCGATCGCGCAGGCGCGGAAAGCCATCGAGGCGTGCCTTGCGGCGTTGACGGCGGAAGATACATTCGGGCTGATGGTGTTCGACGATTCCGTCGAGGCGATGCATCCGGCGCTCGTCCCTGCGACTCGCGAGCAACGCGAGTGCGCGCGCGCTTTTCTGAAACACGCAGAGGCGCGCGGCGGAACCAAGCTGGCTGTCGGCGTCCACCAGGCTGCGCAAGCGCTCGGCGGTGAGGGCGATATTCTGATCCTCACCGATGGTCAGGTATTCGGGACGGAAAGCATACTCGCCGACGCTCGCGCCACGGGCATCCGCCTGTCCTGCCTTGGGATCGGGAGTGCCAGCCAGGATCGCTTCCTGACTCTGCTGGCCCGCGAGACGGGAGGAGTCAGCCGCTTCGTGAGTCCGCGGGAGAGGGTGGACCTGTCCGCTGTCGAGCTGTTCGCGTCCATGGGGCGCCCAGTCGCTTCCGGGCTGAAGGCCAGCCGCAACGTGCAGCCCGATCCGCCACACGCAGTGTTCGCCGGCGCTCCGGTCCTCCTGTATGGCGAAATGGATAGTGATTCGGGCGACCGCATCGAAATCGCCTGGGATGGCGGGCGCATGGACCTCGATGTGCCATCGGGCGATGCCGAAACTGGCGAAGTGGTGCGGTTGCTGCGGGGCTCGCGCTTGATCACGGATTGGGAGAGCCGTTATCCGAGCGCAGAAGCCGTAGCGCCGCTTGAAAAACGCCAGCAAAGCCGAGTGGCGGCGCGACTGCTTGAATTGAGCAAGACCTACGGGCTGGCCAGCCGCGAGATGTCGCTGGTGGCAGTGGTCAAGCGGAACAGCGATCGGCCCGGCGAACTTCCCGAGACCCGCGTAGTGCCGGTTGGCATGCCGAAGGACACTTCATTCTCGGCATATCTTGGCGCGCCGCTCCAAATGAGTTCACCCCAAATGAGGTTCTCCAGAGTCGGATCGCTGCTTTCCAAAATGGGGCGCGCGAAACCGCGCGAAGCAGAATCGGCGATGCCCGCGCAATTCACTGCTATGTTCAGTGGCTCGGAGTGTTTCGCGGGCGCCGCCATCGATCTTGGATCGAGCGATACCGGCCTCCTGAGCCTCGCCACAATGCTGGAACCGGATGGGGGAATGCCAGGAGACAGTCCTGGCGTGCGCGCGGGACGAACGATTGCCGCGGTGCTTGCGTTCGTAGCCCAAGGTCAAACGCTCACAGTGGGCGTATTCCGGTTGCATGTAGCACGCCTTGTAGGATTCCTCAAATCGCTGAACATTGCGGACGGTATGGAAAGGCGCCTGATCGAACGGGCGATTGATTCCGCTTCAACGGGTAAGATTCTGCCAGGACAGTGGCCTGTACTTGCCCGCGAGCCTGGTACTCAGTGGAAACAGATAGAGGAGGCATTGAGTTAGCAGGCGCCCTACGAACAAGACATGCTGTACACCCGGTCGGCGCCGCTGGAACCCGAGCGGGCGCGGCTTCGGGGATAGAGGTAAGCGCGCCCGCTGTCGTACAGGGACTTGACTACAAGACGACGAGGCACCCGCGCAAAGTTACTCGACTAGGGCGCTTCTCTTGCGCATGGTGCCTGGCGCCGCGGCGACCGCGGCTCGCGTTGGAAACTCCAACCGGACCCGCATGGCGATTCCCTCTTTGCGCAATGGCGCGCGAATCGCGCAGTCCAGCGCCCCCTTTGCGAGAAAATGGGTTCATGTCCGATCGGCTTACTGCAGTTAACTCTGTCGAGACCTTCAAGCAATTCGTGAGCGCCATCAATAGTCACGATACAAGAGCCCTGGCGGCGCTGATGACAACGGACCATCTGTTCGTAGACTCGTTGGGAAATCGCGTGGAGGGCGCGTCCTCCATGGAGGTGGGGTGGCGTGGTTACTTCGCGATGTGTCCGGACTATCGGATTCAGGCGGACGATGTGATGGCAGTGGGCGCCGTGGCGTTAGCGGCGGGGGAAGCGGGTGGGACCATCGACGGCGTTGCGTGGCGGACGCCTGCGGCTTGGAAGGCGGTGGTCCAGGACGGCAGGGTCGCGGATTGGCGAGTGTTCGCGGACAACAAGCCAGTTTACGAAATCCTGGCCAGGCGGCAGCGGTAGTCCCTCCCAGCGTCAGTCGCCGGAGACATCCGCGGGGCCTCTCGCACCCGGAAGGCCTTGCCGTCATACTCCAGTAACATTGCCTTGATACACTGCAAAATCAACTCTAACCAAAGACAGGGTACGCATGAATCGGCATCGTGGACTTGCAACCGAAGGTCGGATAAGAAAGATCGCGATAGCAGTTGCGCTGATGTCTGCGCCGGCGTTTGCCAGCACGATTTTTACCGCTGGCAATCTGGTCGTCAGCGTGGAAGGCAACGGCGTCTACGGCGCCACATCCGGGCCGTACACCGATAATCAGGCGGCGCCCCTCACGCTATTTCAATACAGCCTGACCGGAACGGCGAGCGCCACATATGTCAATTCGCTCGTGCTGCCGCAAACCAATTCTGGCAGCAACTTTGCCGTTTCCAGCGAATACGGATCTTCATCGGAAGGGACGCTGCAACTTTCCGGCAATGGTCAATACCTCACCATCGCGGGTTACGGTGTGAATGCGGCGGCATTCAATGCGAACCCCGGTTCCTACAGTCCGGATTCCGCGAACACCGCACTGGGCCAATCGGGCAGCCTGACGGGGCAAGCCTATACTGCGGTGCCGCGCGTTGTGGCGTTGATCGATGCCAACGGCGTCGTCAATTCGTCGACCGCACTCTACAATGTCTTCGATGCCAACAATCCACGAAGCGCCTACACCCAGAATGGAACGACCATCTACGTTTCCGGCCAGGGCTCAAGCGGCGATAACACTGGCGGAGTTTTCGTTACTACGCTGGGCAGCAATTCCGCCACATCGATTACCGGCAATGATGGCGGATCTGGCTCGTCTCAAGACACCCGGGAGGTCCAAATATATAACGGGACTCTCTATGTGTCATCCGACAGCAAGTCGGGTTCGACAAACCGCGATTACATTGGCACCCTTGGTACACCCGGAACTGCGCCGCTCACTCTGGCGAACGACAGCGACGGCCCGACCGAACTGACCGGTTTCGGCAATAACGGCGGCACCGGCAAGTTGACCATAAGTTCGACGAATGGCAACGGGATCGACAGCGTCGGCGAGATCGTCAACCTAAGCCCCGAGAATTACTTTTTTGCCAACGCTTCCACGCTATATGTGGCTGATAGCGGGAGCCCGAAAAATACTTCTGGAGGAAGCCCCCAGGGCGACGGCGGGCTGCAGAAATGGGTCAACAGCGAACCGGACGGTTCTGGAACCTGGACGCTGGAATATACAATTTCCGCAGGCTTGGGACTGGTGGCAAATGCTGCTACTAACAGCGATACCGAAGGCACGACCGGCTTATACGGTTTAACCGGCGAGGTGATCGGCAACGAAGTCGAGCTATTCGCAACCAATTACACAATTGGCGATCTTGATCCGACGTATCTATATGGAATTACCGATACCCTGTCGGCAACCACGTCCGCGGGTGAATCCTTTACAGAGCTTGCCGAGGCGCCGGTCGATTCCAACTTCAAGGGAGTCTCCTTTGCGCCGGCCACTTCCGAGTCTGCAGCCCCCGAGCCCGCATCGTTCGCGCTTCTTGGACTGGCAATCGCTGCCCTGCTCGTAATACGCGGCCGCAAAGCCATCTCTGGCGCCCGTTAATCTCGACGCTGCAAGTCCTGACCGCGGCGCATCCGCGACGCTCGCCGGCGTCCAAAAGACACCTGGTTTCGACCATCCGATCATCTTCACGCCGCGCACAGATTGACCTCAAAACCTGACTATTGACAAATTACCATCGTCATAGTAGCCTGTCACATGTACGTAGTAATTTCCGATGAAACTCCCCAAGCTCACCAAACTCGAAATGCAGATCATGGAGGTTCTCTGGAGCCGCGGACACGCGACGATCCGCGATATCCAGGAGGCGTTTCCCAAACGGAACCGCCCGGCCTATACGACCATCCAGACCACCGTCTATCGCCTTGAGACCAAGAAGACGCTGCGCCGCGCGCGAAAGATAAGCCACGCGCACATATTCGAGCCCCTGATCTCAAGAAGCGACGCGCAAGGCCGCCTGATCGACGAGCTGTTGTCTTTGCTGGGCGACCGTCTGCAACCTGTTATGGCGCACCTGATCGATTCCCGGAGACTGACGTTGGACCACATCAGGGAGGCGGAACAGGCCCTTTTGGCGCGCGGGGACGAAGAAAAAAAGGATGAGGAGGACAAGACGTCATGATTCCGGGTCTTTTGTCTCACCTGCTACAGTCCACCATCTTTGCAGGAGTGGCGTGGCCGCTAGCGCTCGCGTTACGCAAGAACCGCGCGCAGGTACGCTATTGGATATTCTTCACAGCGTCGGTCAAATTCCTCATTCCCTTCGCGGCGCTGGTCGGCCTCGGGGCGCTTGTGCCGCGGCATGCGACGGCGCCGCCGGCCATAGCCGGCTGGATGGACACAGTGGAACGGATCGGCGAGCCGCTGACGGTTCCGGCGGTTGCCGCACAAGCCGCGGCGCACGCGGCCGTCGCGATCAGCCCGATTCCTTGGGGAACGATCGCCCTCGCGGTCTGGGCATGCGGGTTTGCGGCGATCGTTGCGTGCTGGCTGGTTCGATGGAGGCGCGTTCGCGTGCTGCGGAGATGGGCGTCTACGCTCGCGCTGGAGTTTCCAGTTCCCGTCATGTCCACGCCCGGACTGCTGGAGCCCGGAGTGTTCGGCGTTTTCCGGCCGGTGCTTCTCGTTCCGGAAGGCATCGTGGAGCGTCTCAATGCGGCGGAGCTGGATGCCATTCTGGCGCACGAAGGGTGTCACGTCCGCCGGCGCGACAATCTCACCGCGACCATCCACATGGCCGTGCAGGCTCTCTTCTGGGTCCACCCGCTGGTGTGGTGGCTCGGCGCGCGGCTGGTTGAGGAACGCGAGCGCGCGTGCGACGAGGAAGTTATCGCGCTCGGGAATACCCCGCGCATATACGCGGCAGGGATTCTCAACGTATGCCGGCACTATGTGGAGTCGCCGCTCGTTTGCGTGTCGGGCGTGACGGGTTCGAATTTGAAGAGACGCATCGAGGCCATTCTCGCCAACCGGGAGGCGCTGAGACTGAACTATGCGCGGAAAATGGCGCTGGCCGTTACGGCTTTGACGGCTCTTGCGCTCCCGGTCGCGATCGGGGTCGTCCACGCGCCCATCGTTCGGGCGCAGCCGATCCCCGCGCCCACGGCGAGTATCCAGAGTCCGGAGGTTCAGCCGTCCCAGGCCGCGTCCGTTCAGCCCAAGCAAGTACCGGCACCGGCTCCCGCTGTTCAGGAAGAGGCCAAGCCAGTCCCGGCCGCCGCGCCTAAGCCAGCCGCTGCGGCCAGGCCGAAATTCGACGTGGCGTCCATCAAGCCGTGCCAGCCCGGCGACGGACCGGGCAGAAGCGGAAAAGGCGACATGGGAGCGAACGGCGGCGTCGATCCGAATATGCCTGAGGGCATCGGCGGGTACTTTCGCCACTCTCCCGGCAGGCTCGACATCACCTGCGGCAGCCTGCTGACCATGGTGACCGTTGCTTACATCGAAAGCGGTACTCCTCTTCTGAACAATCCAGGGGGGATTATGCGTCAGGCTGAGGTGATTCAGGGAATTCCAAAGTGGGCTTTGGCTGCCCGCTACACGATCCACGCGGAAACTGACGATCCCGTGGCGAACGGTCCTACCCAGCCGGTGCGCGGACAGCGCGGCCTTCCGGCTGCAGCCCTTCTCTCCGGTCCAATGCTTCAGGGTCTTCTCGAGGACCGGTTTCAGTTGAAGATCCGCCGGGTAACGGAGGAGGCGCCCATGTATGCGCTGACTGTGGCGAAGAGCGGGTTTAAGCTGAAGCCGATGCAAGAAGGAGATTGCCTTCCCGACGGCCCGCCTGAATGGCCCGCAGGAGGCAAACCGATGTGCAACTGGACCGGCTGGGACACCAACGGACCGAACCGAAGGCTGCTGTTAAGCAGCATCACGATGGATCGGTTGGCGCAAGACCTTGCCGAGCTGATTCTGGACCGCAACGTAATCGACCGCACGGGAATTCCCGGATCTTTTGTGGCTCGCCTGGAATACGCGCCTGACGAGAACACGCGGTGCTTCGGGATGGCGCAGTGGTGCGATGTCGATCCCAATTCGAGCATCCCTCCGGCGGCGACGATTTTTTCGGCGCTCGAGCAGCAGTTCGGGTTGAAGCTGGAGCCGATCAAAGGGCCGAAGGAACACATCGTCATCGATAGCGTGGAGCGCCCTTCAGAGAACTAGTGGCTCGGTGTCCCCGGTAGCGCCGGCGATCTTGTCGCCGGTTCCTTTTCACGAGGCTTTTCGCAAAGCCGCGAAGAGCGCTGGCGAAAACGGCGGCAGGCCTGGATACTGCCTCACTTTTTCCTCTTGACTGGCCCGCCCGCCGATGCTAATGTACTAGCAGTTGCTAATGCAATAGCACCTAAGCGAGGCTCTTAATGCACGAAGAAATCGGAATTCAACTCGGCCGCAGAGAGCGCCAGATCGTGGAAGCGCTCTATCGGCTTGGAAAGGCAAGTGTGGCGGAAGTGCTGGCGGATCTGCCGGACCCGCCCAGCTACTCCGCGGTTCGCGGAATGCTGGCCCTGCTGGAGGAGAAGGGATATGTCCGGCACAAGCGTGATGGCATGCGCTACGTCTACACGCCGGCGATCGCTCCGGCCAAGGCGCGGCAGTCGGCGCTGCGGCAGCTCGTATCCACGTTTTTCGAAGGGTCGCCACTCGCCGCCGCGGCCGCGCTTCTGGAGATGTCCGACCACAAGCTGTCGCCCGAGGAAAGAGATCATCTGTCCGCGCTAATCGCACGCCGCGAAAAGGAGGGACAATGATCCACGCGTTTGACTATCTTCCCGTCTTCTTTGCAGTGTTCTGGAAATCCGGCGTGGCGCTGGGCGCCGCGCTCTGCGTAAGCCGTCTCCTCCGGAAGAAATCGGCCGACCTGCGCCGCCTGGTGCTCTCCACGGCGGTTGTCGCCATGTTTGCGGCGGCAGCGGCGTTGCCATTGCTCCCGCGCTGGACAGCCGTGACGCCGCTCTGGCTCCAGTTCCACCGCCCCGCCGTGCAGGCTGTGTCCGAGCAGCCGCACGCTCCCGCGGCGATCGACGACGCCACCGGGATCACAGCGCCGGATACCCGGCCGGCTCCAGCGCAAACTCAATCTCGGCGCATCGATTTCGGGATTTGGCAGAGGGCGTGGCTGATTCCGCTGATCTGGTTCGCGGGCGCGGCGGCTCTGCTGACGCGGTTTGTCATAAATTTGCGCGGCCTTCACAATTTACGACAAGCTTCGGAGCCGGTGACTGACGCAGGTCTATTGGCGGATGTAGCTCGATCCGGCCGCCAGGTCGCGCTGTGGCGAAACGAAGCGATTGCCGCGCCGGTCACCTGGGGAATCGTCCGACCCATCATTCTGGTTCCCGCAGGTTTCGAAAAGTTGCCCGCGGAATGCCGCGATGCGGTTCTCCGTCATGAATTGGCCCACATTCAGGCATACGACTTTTTGATGCGCGGCCTGGCTGAAATTGCGCGCTCGCTGATTTGGTTTCAGCCTCTCATGTGGATCGTCTGGCGCCAATTGCGCGAAGAGCAGGAGTTGGCCTGCGACAACCGCGTTCTGGCGGCGGGTGGAAAGCCTTCTGCGTACGCAAAACTGCTACTGGACTGGGATGTCACTCCCGGAATGGACTCTTTGATTGCGGTTGGCATTGCGCATCGAAGCTGTCTGAAGCGGCGGCTCTACGCATTGCTCGATCCGGATCTGCGGCGCGACTCGGTAGCGCGCGCGGCGGCAGCCGCCACGTGGTTCCTGGGGATAGCGACGGCTCTTCCTCTCGCGGCTATCAGTTTTACCCAAGCCACGTCCGCTCAGCCAACGCCTGCGCGCGTAGTGCAAGCGGCTCCGCCGGCGCGAGTGCTGACGGTTCCCGAGCCGCCAGTGCAGTTGGCGCAAGTCCAGGCGCCGCAGGTTCCGGTTAAGGCGCCGGCGGCACAGCCCGCCCCGGCGCCGAAACCGAAATTCGATGCGGCCTCCATCAAGCCATGCCAGCCGGGCGACGGACCGGGACGCGGAGGCGGCGGCGACATGGGAAAGAATGGCGGGGTCAATCCGGACGTGCCGGAAGGCATCGGCGGATATTTCCGCGCATCGCCGGGCCGGCTTGACGTGACGTGCGGCAGCATCCTCACCATGGTGAGCTTCGCCTACGTCGGGCATGGCAGCCCTCTTCTAAATAACCCGGGCGGGCCCATGCGCGAGGCAGAGGAGATTCAGGGAGTCCCCAAGTGGGCCTTGGCTGCCCGCTATACCATCCATGCGGAAACCGACGATCCGGCCGCCAACGGTCCCACCCAAAACCCACCGGGACAACGCGGCGGCCCTCCTCCCGCTGCGACGCTTCTGTATGGTCCCATGCTGCAGGGGCTTCTGGAGGATCGGTTTCAATTGAAGATCCATCGCGAGACGACGCAGGTCGCTATGTATGCGCTGACAGTGGCGAAGGGGGGCCTGAAGCTAAAGCCGATCCAAGCCGAGGATTGCACCCAACTCGAGCCAGGACAGGGCATGAAGCCGATTGGCGCAGACGATAAGCCGTACTGTGGCTGGGTTGGCTGGCCGATTCACGGGCCGAACCGGACGCTGGTGGGCGGCGGCATTACGCTGGCGCGGCTTGCGCACGAACTTGGCGCACTGATCCTCGATCGGAATGTGATGGACCACACCGCGATCTCGGGAATCTATAACATCCGTTTGGAATATGCGCCTGACGACCACACGCGGTGCTTCGGGCCAGCGCAGATGTGCGCGGTCGATCCGAATTCCGATATCCCTCCCGGAGCGACGATTTTTTCGGCACTGGAGCAACAACTCGGGCTGAAGCTGGAGCCAATTAAAG
>JBEKNN010000178.1:0-19097 GCA_049522755.1 Bryobacteraceae bacterium
TCAAGTGCAGCGCGATCTGCAAAAAGCGCGAACTGCCGATCGTGTGTTGGATATACCCCAGGCTGCCTTCGGGCGGATAAACCGGCGGCGGCTCAAATCCGGGGAAGAATTCGACGTCGTTGTTGGGCGTGTCGAAATCCGGGTGATTGAATAGATTAAACGCGTCGAAATTCAAGCGCAGCCGGAAACGCTCGCTGAGCTGGAATTCCTTGCGCAGCGTCGCGTCGAAACGCACTTGAAAAGGACCGCGAAACAGGTTGCGCCCCGTGTTGCTGAACAGCGACTCATAGATATCGCATCCCGATGCATCGCACGGCGGTACGCCATTGGTGCCCGGCGCAACGAACTGCGGGGCGAAATCATTGACATTTAACACCGGCTTGCCGGCATTGACGCCGGTAGTGCCCTGCAACTGGGCTTGCTTTGCCGTAACTCCAGGCGCCAGGGGAACTATGGGGTTGATCAGCTCGATATCGGTGCCGAAATACAAGCTACCCACGGAACCCGAGTAGTCGTACACGCTATAAGGCTGGCCGCTCTGCGCGACGGTCTGGCCGCCGATGGTCCATCCATTCACGAAGTTGCCCAGGGCCTTATTCGAAGTCACATTGGGCATCGTGTAACTGTAATTGATCAGGAAAACGTGAGTCTGGTCGAAGTCCGAAGAGGCGTAGTTGGATTTCGGGTAGGCGGGATTGTTTCCGGTAAAGAACAATCCCAAGCCGCTCTGCTCGTCGAGTGAGTGCGACCAGGTGTAAGAGGCTGTCAACTGCAGGCCGAACGACAGGCGCTTTCTCGCCTGCAGCTCCAAGGCATTGTAGGTCGAGGTGCCTTCGGCCTCATACAGCACGGAATTCATATCGTAGCCGATATAGGGCACTCGAATGGGCGCGTTGCCGGAGAATTCGCTGGTCGAAATGGGTTCGAGCGTGAGGTTAGTGGTATTGGTGCCGCCGTAGGAGTATATCTGGCCATGGACTGGATTCTGCGCAGTGGCGAGCTGCGGTTCGTTGAAGGGAATCGGCAATACTTCATGTACGCCATGGTTGCCCACGTAGCCCGCGGTAAATAGCCAGTTGTTCGACGCCTGATACTGAAGGTCGAAACTCCAGTTCTCGGTGTAGGGAAGCTTATTATTGATAGCGTAGCCGCCGAACAGGTCCGGACCGTATAGGTTCCCCGCCGGGTATTTGCCGGATTCCGTCTGCGCAATGTTAGGTAGCTGCGCCTGGAACGCGGCGGCGCTGCCAGGGGGCGTGGCGAACGGCGTGGTCCCGAAGGGACTGGCGAAGGTGGCGCCGGTAGTGGCTTCGGTCACCGACACAAATGGCGGATCGAGCGTCACTCCAAATGGACCGCTGAACCCGCTGCCTGCGCTGGGTGAAAACTCGCTGAAGAATTCGCCGCGGTCATAGTAGATGCCAGCCCCGGCGCGCACGGTCAAATGCGAGAGGGGCGTCCATGCCATGCCGATTCGCGGCGCAAAACCATACTGATGGTTGGTCAGCAAGGAATTGCTGGCGCCAGGCGTGGCCTCGGTCGGATTGTTCCCGGCGATTTCGAATCCCGAATTAACTATGGTGTCAGTGGCCTGGTTATACGAATAAGCGCTGGGATTGAAATCGGTCAGCCTTCCGTATTTTTCGGTAAGCGGACCCTCGTAGTCCCAGCGCAGACCCAAGGTGACATTCAGGTTGCTGCGTACCTTGAAGTTGTCGTTCACAAACATACCCGCGTTCTGCGAACGATAGTAGCGGCTGGCCGATCCATCGAACGCCAGCGACTTAGTGCCCGTTGTTACCGTACCTTCGACGAAGGCAAGGAACGTCTTAAACGAAAGGGTGTCGGTGTCGGTGTTGCGGTTAACAATGTTGAGTTGGGTTGAATCAAACTGACCGCCGAAGGTGAGCGTGTGCCGGCCCTTCACCCAGGTCAGCGAGGTTCCGGCCTCGCCCTGGTTTTGGTACATGCCCGCGTTGCCGAAGCTGGTGCTCGGGCCGAACTCCAATTCGTTTGCCAGGGTGACGTCGTCGCTCAAAATTGAAATCTGCGGGAAGCCATTGGAACCGAGCAGATTGATGCCGAACTGGCTGGGGGTGAAATCCTGGCCGGTTTGGGCATAGGCCGTCATGCGGTTGACCCCGATGCGCTGCGACCAGGTGAGATTCGGCGACAGGATTACGGTGTTGTTAATGGACGCCACCTGGCTGCCGGCGTTGAGGGTTTGCGCAAATCCGAGCAGTGAGCCAACCGCGCCAAACGGGCTGTCCGTTGGATCGTTCTGAACATAATATTTGCCCGACAGTCGATCCCTGTCGTTGATCACGTAGTCGATGCTCGCGATTCCCTGGTTGACGCTGGCGCTCGAGTTTGGCCCCTGTTCGATGGCATCGTATCCCAGCGCTTTGGCAGTAGCCTTATTGGTGATCGCGGCGCTCGGGATCAGATATTGACCATTGGGCAGTGTGGCCTGCAGCATCGCCAGCGCGGGTGCGCTGACCTGGCTCGTCGTAATGGTGGCGTAGCCGCTATTAGTAAGGGCGTTGACGATGCCTTGCGCGCTGCGGTCGCTGGTGAGCCCAAGAGGCACCGTCACATCCTTTTGGGATTCGGCTGCATCGACATCACGAATGCCCTGGTAGGAGAGGAAATAGAATAGCTTGTCTTTCTTGATTGGACCGCCGACGACGCCTCCGAACTGGTTGCGGTTCAGGAATGGTACTTTATCGGTGATGGCTGGCGAGGCGTTATAGAAAAACGGCGCCGCGTTCATGTCGCTGTTCTGCCACTTCTCATATACGGTCCCGTGAATCGCGTTGGTGCCGGATTTCGTGATCACGCTGATATGCGCGCCGCTGTTGGCGCCTTGAGTCGCGTCATACATGGCCGCGTTTACCGAGATTTCCTGGATCGCCTCAACCGGCGGAGTGGGCAGCGCCTGGCCGATGGCGTTATAAACGGAGACGCTTTGGATGGAGCCGCCCGCGCCGAAACTCTCGCCTGTGTTCAGCACGAAGCGATTCTCGCCAACCTGGCTGGTGGAGTTTCCGTTGAACAAATTGTTGGTGCTGATGCCATTCAGCGAAAAGCTATTGCTGGTTTCGCGCTGTCCGTTCGCGGTAATGCCTTGATTGCCCAGCCCGGCATTGGCGCCGGCGCCGCTCACAAAATCGGCATGCACGCCCGGACTCATAATCGCCAATTGGGTGAAACTGCCGGTTGCCAGCGGGGTGTCCTGAATGGTTGCCTGGTCCACCACATACCCGTTGGTGGTATCCACCTGATTCATCAGCGCTACTGCCCCAACCTTGACCGTGGTGGCGACGGCGCCGATTTGCAAGCTGCCATTGACAGTGGTGGTGCGGTCGGAATTCACCAGCACCTCGGTATGGCTCTCGGTCTCGAATCCCTCTTTGGTGATCGCCAGAACGTAGGTACCGGCGGGAAGATTCGGCACCAGGTAAGAGCCATTGGACTCCGTGGTCGCGGTGACTTCCAGGTTAGTAGCCGTATTGATCGCTTTCACCGTAGCGCCGGGAACGGCGGCGCCCGAAGAGTCCTTGACGGTGCCGGTGATGGCGCCCAGAATCTGTTGCGCCGCCAATGGCGTGTGAGCCAGGCAACAGAGAAGAACGAAGGAGAGAATCTGTACGATATAGCGCTTTTGTGAACCCACCATTGCCTACCTCCAGAAACAGCATTTGACTGGCGCATGAACCCCACGGCGCCGAGAACCGGCTAACAAGGCCTTTTTTGGAAAGTATAACCCAATCCGGTGAATTCCGGGCACAGTTAACGCAATGTATACATTCATGTACGTTCGAAGGCGGACAGGCACTGCATTTTCACTCCAGATGCAGGCGAGGCGGATCTCGCGCGGAGGCCGAAGCGCGTTCACACGATTGGGAACGCTGCACGCAAAAGCGCGTGCGCCACGATTATGCCTTGGCGAGATCGCGCATGATTGCCAAGGACCGGTCGATCTCTTCGGGGCTGTTGAAAATGTGCGTCGAGTGGCGCAGGGCGATGCCCGAGGAGGCGCGCGGACGCAGGCGGCCGCGATTCCACATGGCGTCCTGAAGTTGCGTGCCGTTCATGCCATCGATTCCGTAGACCGTGATGCCGGCGTTGAGCTTCGGGTCGAGCGGCGTATAGAACTTCACCTTGGGTATGCGGCGCAGGCCGTCGCGCAGATACTCGCCGAGGTATTTGATGCGCTGCTGCACGCGCGCCGGGCCTATCTGGTTGTGAAAATCCATTGCGGCTTCCGCGCCCACCAGCACCGAGAGATTGCCGGTGCCGCGCTGCGAGAGGCGGTAGCCGTTGTCGTCGTGATTGTCCCAATTTCCGCTGGCGATGCTGGGCCAGACTTCGGCGGAGCGGTCCGCGCGCAGGTACAGAAACCCGTTGCCGGCGGGTGCGAGCAGCCATTTGTGGAAGCAGCCCACATAGGCGTCGCATCCGATATCCTTCACGTCGACGCCGATGTGTCCCACGGTTTGCGCGCCATCGAGCACGGTGAAGATGCCGCGTTTGCGCGCCTCGGCGCAGATCTCTTTCACCGGCAGGATGGCGCCGCTGGCGGAGATCATGTGCGAAATGGCAATGACCTTGGTGCGCGGCGTGATGGATTTCGTGACAATATCGAAAGCCTCTTCGGCGCTGTTCATGGGCTTGGGAATGACCATCTTGGCGACTGTGCCGCCGTGCCGCTTGACGGCGTTGAGCCAGGGACTCTGGCCGCCGGGGTGTTCCTGATCGGTGATCAGGATTTCGGCGTCGCGGGGCAGGTCGAGGCCGCTGCCCACATAGCTCATCGAGCAGGTGTTGTTCTCGGTGAGCGAGATCTCCTTTTCATCGGCGTTGAGCAGCTGGGCCGTTTTGCCGCGCAGACCGGGATAATCGCCGTAGCCGCCGATCCACTCCGGGCCGCGGTAATCCCACTCGGCGACGTCGGCGGCTATTTTGTGGATGTGTTCCACCATGCGGTCTACGACAACGGTCGGCATGGCTCCAATGGTGCCGTTGTTGAAGAAGACTTTGTCGCGCGCGAGCGGAAACTGGTCGCGGATCTTGCTCCAGTAGGCGGGGTCGTCAAGCCGGGGAAGGCCGGGGATAGCGGATGTCTGCGGCTGTTGAGCGGCCGCTGAGGTGGAAAGCAGCGGGGCGGCGATGGCCGACTTCAGGAAACTACGGCGGTTGGGCATGACGAACTCCTTGGTCATTGATATCGCACGGCGACGGCGAGGTCAACCGGCGCCCGGAAATAGAGGTGGGCAACGGGACAGACGATGCTGGCGGGGAGCGGATTTTGGGCTAATTGTACTCTCCTTCCCATTTCGCTCCTACGAGAGTAGAATAGAGGTATGGCAAGAGGCTGGGAAAGCAAGTCGGTCGAGGAACAGATCGACATGGCCGAACCGCGTCGCCGCAAGCGTAGTGTTCCGCTAAAGCCGCAAGCGGTTGACCCCTTAGATTTGATTCGGAAGCGAGAGTCGCTACAGCTCTCGCGCACCAGAGTAGTTCAGGAAATGAATGCCGCGCAAAATCCACGGTACCGCGAGCTTCTAGGCAAGGCGCTCGCGGATCTGGAAGCGAATTTAGCTAAGCTCTAGTAGCGAAGCTAGTGCGGTTCATAACGGTTGTTCGCCGCTGAGGCCCTCGGATTGCACTACTGTGAGGCTGCAACTCGACGTCTCTAGCCGCAACAGCCGGCTGAAAGCCGACTGCAGTCAGGATTGGCCGCCCCACAAAGAGCCGGCTCTCAGTGTCCGGCGCCGGCGGCCTTGGCCACCGATGCGTATTCGTCCTTCTCCACGCGATCCACCAGACGCATTCGATCGGTCACGCCTTCGGAAAGGCGGCCGTACAGTTCTTTTTCGCCTTCAGTCGGCGGAGCGTCGGCCATCGAAGCGAAATCCAGAAGCCGAGCCAGCTTGCTGTCGATTCCGGTCGGGTAGTTGATCAGGTCTTCGCCCGCACGGGCGCGGAATTGCACCAGCCGCTCCTCAATGGGATACAACTTGTCGTTCAGCGCCTTCAGCGCCTGGTCGAGCGCAGCCGCATCCTTACCATCCTTCTTGGCCTGCGCCACCATATCTTCCGCCCGCTTGCGCAGATCCCGGATTCTTCGGACTGTCGCCATGGTCTGTTCCAGCCGGTCACTGACCTTCTTCATGAATTGGAACTGCTCTTCCAGTTCCGCGTCGCTGTAGGTCACGCGCGGATCCTTCACCAGTTTGAAGGGCCGGCTATAGGTTTGACCGTCGACGGTCAGCTCGACGCGGTAGGTCCCCGGCGGCGCGAGCGGCCCGGCAGCCTGACCTTGAAATACCGCATCGGGGATGACGTTGGCGCCGGCATATCGAAAATCCCAAACAAAAGTGTTGGGACCTTTTAGCGCAGTCGTCGCTCCTCTGGCCCCGCCACGGCGTCCGCCACCGCCGCGACCACCACGGCCGGCCCCCCCTCTTCCGCCTGTGTCCAACGCGAAGGTCTGCACATCCTCTGCCGACCCATTGTGCTCGCGAAGAATCTTGAGCGTCACCGGGCCCGTGGGCGCCTCTTTCAAATAGAACGGGATGCTGACGCCGACCGGCGGATTGTCTCCGGTTCCCGACGGATTATCTCCAAACCCGCCCGCGGGGCTCGCGTTCTGACGGAAGCGCGCGGTGGTTTCCGGCGCGAATAGATGGACCTTATCGTTAAGCGACGCGGCGTCGATTTGATGCAGAAGCGCGGCGCGATCGAGGATCCAGAACCCGCGCCCATGCGTTGCCGCCACCAGATCGCCATCCTTGACCAGGAGGTCGTGCACCGGAACCACCGGCAGGCCGAGCTTGAGCGACTGCCAGTGCGCGCCGTCATCGAACGATACGTACGCTCCGGTTTCCGTGCCGGCGTAGAGCAGGCCGGGGCGTCCCGGATCTTCGCGAACCACGCGCGTGAAATCGTAATCCGGAATGCCGCTGACGATTTTGGTCCAGGTTTTGCCGTAGTCCGCCGTCTTATATAGATACGGCCGATTGTCCTGGAGCTTGTAGCGCGTCGCCGCGACATAGGCTTCGGCCGCGTTGTGGGGCGACGGCTCAATCACGCTGATCAGCGCGAACTCCGGCAGATCCGGAGGAGTGACCTTGGTCCAATTCTTTCCGCTGTCGCGCGAGACGTTCACGTAGCCGTCGTCGGAACCGGCCCACAGCACCTTCGAATCCACCGGAGATTCCGCGAACGAAAAGATGGTCGCATACCATTCGGGTCCATAAGCCTCGCGCGTAATTGGGCCCCAGTATTCCTGAGTCTCTTCATGCCCGTACGATGGCGTATGTTCGAGTGTCTTGGGATCATGACGCGTCAGGTCGGGACTAATGACCTGCCAGCTCTGGCCTTCGTCGAGCGAACGATGAACGAATTGCGAAGTGACGTACAGGGTGTTCGGATGGGTCGGCGAGGTCATCACCGGATAGGTCCACCAGAAGCGGAAGTTAATGTCCGCCGCGCCCCAGCCGTAGTGCGTTTCCGGATTGGGCGAGATATCGCGCACCTGTTTGGTACGGCGGTCATAGCGGGTCAGCCAATGATGGTTGGCCGCGTAAATGATGTTGGAATCGGTGAGATTGGTAGCGATGTAGCCGTCTTCGCCGCCGCCCACGGTCTCCCAATCCTCGATGGTGATGCGTCCGAAGTCGGACCGGCTGGGCAGCGCGATGGTGGTGTTGTCCTGCTGGGAACCATAGATGTGATAGGGAAATTGATGATCGGCGACCACGTGATAGATCTGCGCGGTGGGCTGGTTGAGAACCGTCGACCAGGAAGCGCCGGCGTTGAAGGAAACAGTGGCGCCGCCGTCGTTGCCTTCGATCATGCGCTTCGGATCTTCCGGATCGATCCAGAGATCGTGGTGGTCGCCATGCGGCGGCCGGAACGGCACGAACTTCTCGCCGCCGTCGGTGGATTTCCAGGCGCCGACGTTTAATACGTAAATCAGGTTCGGGTCCTTGGGGTCGGCGAAGATGTGATGGTAATACCACGGCCGCATGGTGAGTTCGGCGTCGTCGGTCAGGTGACGCCAGGTTTGCCCGGCATCGTCGGACCGATAGATTCCCTTCTTACCGGGCTCCGCGTCGATCAGCGCCCAGATGCGCTGCGGCTGGCTGGGGGCGAGCGCGATGCCGATGCGTCCTTTAAGCCCCGCGGGCATGCCCGGACGATTGGTCAGCTCCGCCCAGTTGTCGCCGCCGTCAGTGGACTTGAACAGACCGGTTCCCGCTCCCGCGCTGCGCAGGCCCCACGGGAAGCGCTGCAACTCGAGCGTGGACGCGTACAATATGTCGGGATTCGCCGGGTCCATCAGCAGGTCGATCGCGCCTGCCTGTTCGGTACGGAATAGGATTTTTTTCCAGGTGCGTCCGCCGTCTTTGGAACGATAGACGCCGCGCTCGGCGCTGGGTCCCCACGGATCTCCAAAGGCGGCCACGTAGACTATGTCCGGATTCTTCGGATGCACCCGCACGCGCGCAATGCTGCGGGTGGCCTCAAGCCCGGCGTGCGTCCAGGTTTTTCCGGCGTCGGTGGATTTGTAGACGCCGTCTCCATAGGAGGCATCGCCGCGAACGCACGCTTCGCCCATTCCGGCGTAGACGATATTGGGGTTCGACGGCGCGACCGCCAGAGCGCCCACCGAGCCCGTGTTCACGAATCCGTCCGACACGTTCGACCAGCCGATGCCGCCATCGTCTGTCTTCCAGATGCCACCGCCGGTAGCGCCGAAATAGAACACCTGCTTGTTGACGGGGTCGCCGGCCACGGCCGTGACGCGGCCTCCTCGCGAGGGTCCGACCATGCGCCAATGTAAGAGCTGCAGGTAGGACGGGTCTACGGACGCGAGCATCGCTCCGCCATCGGATTGCCAGGCGAAGCTTGCCGCGGGCCAGCCGATCACGGCCGCGACAATGAGGAAAGCGGCGATTGAGAGGACGATCAGAGATCTACGCATAGATACTCCATTTCAGGATTTTCGTCGAAAAGGCTCAGGCGCAGTGGACGGGATTGCAGCGTCATTTTCGTGTGGTCGGCGCACGGAGCCGGCGCGTCAAAACGGGAACTCGGGGTCGCGAGCCATCCACTACCGCAAGTAGTAAGACCCAGTGTAATCCGAAGAGGCGCCCGCCCTCAACCGACAGGAGCGTTACCGATGGGGCGAGAGCGATGAGGCGTGAGGATGCGAGTATGAGCGATTGGGGTAACAGCGGTTGGCGCGCTGGGCACGAGATGCGCCAGCGCTTACCAGGGGGAGAGCCTGGGCGCGCGGTCTTCTTTAGGTGTCCGTCTCGGAACTCGCAGGTTTCAAAGCGTTCTTGAATCCGCGAATCCCTTCCCCTA
This sequence comes from Bryobacteraceae bacterium, assembly GCA_049522755.1. Taxonomy (GTDB): domain Bacteria; phylum Acidobacteriota; class Terriglobia; order Bryobacterales; family Bryobacteraceae; genus PALSA-243. Next base: position 9,382 of record JBEKNN010000178.1, read on the forward strand.
ATCCCTTGCCTAACTCAGGCAGTTTCTTTGGGCCGAACATCAACAGCGCGACCGCCAGGATCACGAGCAGATGTTGAGGTTGCAGTAGATCTTCAAGCATAAGAGTTCCAACACTAGTTTAGCTCAAACGACTCGTTGAGCAGCCAAATTACGGGCTCCCAAAGGTTAACTAACCTTGGAAGACTGCCGATGTCGCGCCGCCCCCCACGACCTACAAAGACGCCAGCGACCCATCCTCGTGGAACGCGGGCGGGAACGGGCGCGTGCCTTGGAACGGATACTTCTTCAGCGCCGCTTCGCTTACTTCAAATCCCAGCCCCGGCTTGGTGGGCAGCGGATACCCCCCCCCACCATCCGCATCGCGGAGAAACCCATCAGGTCTTCCCACACCCGGTTCATCTCGCCGGCCTCCACCAGCCCGCAGATCTCCTGGGCCAGGAAATTCGGAATCGCGGCGTCCACGTGCAGACTCGCGATGCCTCCGACCGGCCCCTCGCAAGCGTGCGGCGCCATGCGGATACCCGCGGGGCGAGTTTTAACCTGGACGCCTCTAGCCGCCAGGTGGTCGCGCAGCTTGCGAGCATCATTGGTATTCCGCCGATATTGTTGTCGAACCGAACAAACCCGTGCGGACTATCATATCCCAAACCGCTGTCACTGATGCAGGCGGTTGGAAACGGACCCGTGACTGCTCTTATCGAAAGGAACCGGCGGTGATGCGAATACCGTCAGCGTAGGGAGTGCCTGCGAAGCCGAACTCCCTGGCGAATTTGCTGGAGTCAAACACGTAGGGCGAATCGTTCTGATAGAGCATTTCGTACAATTCTCCGATGAGTGGATTGAACCATCCTGCCACCCGGATCATGGGCCTGCTGAGAACGCGATACTTTGGAGCCACGCCAAATTCCTTCGCGACCAGCGTGACAAATTCTTTCCCTGTGGGCGGATTGGGCGTGGTCGGAACATGCCAGGTCTGATTCCAGGCGGTCGCCCGTTCGGGGAGTTGTACCAGGCTTTGCGCGGCGTCCGGAGTGTAGGTATAAGAGTGCGGAACAGCGTCGTTCGCAAGCCATGAGGCTTTCTTTTTCCGCGAGAGGGGATCGAAGACCAGGCGGTTAGCCATCCCGTTGCGCGTATCGGGACCATAGAAATCGGCGGCGCGCGCAATCATTCCGGTAAGCGCGCCCGCCTTCCACTCATCGATGAGCGTGGCGGCGATCTCTGCGCGAATTTCGCCCTTCTTGCTGCAGGGGTTGAAGGGCGTCTCCTCGGTCATGGGGCCGGCGACCTTGCCATACATGTACACATTGTCGAAGAAGACTAGCTTGGCGCCGGCGCGCTTGCAGGCCTCGATGGCGTTACTCATGATGCGCGGCCACATCTCCCGCCAGACGCGGTGATCGTATTTGAGACCAACCAGCAAATGGACCACGCTGGAACCGGCGACAGCGCGGATGGTCTGGTCCCGGTCCGTGATATCGGCGGCGACTGTTTCGCTTGCGCCAGCCGCCGGACTCGGATTGCGCCCGACGATGCGGAACGGCTCATTCCTTGCCGCGAGAAGCTTGGCGAGTTTGTTCCCAATGTCGCCTCCAGCTCCGAGAATTGTTATCATTCGAATCCTGCCTTTACCGATCCTCTCATTTTGTCGCGGCGGCGATCAGCCAAATGTAACTGATACAGAAGCACACCAGGGCGCCGAATCCCAGCGATTGGTTTCGCGTGTATTGGAACCGGGTGTAAGAATGCGGATCGTCAGGATGGTGTAGATGATGCTCGTAGTTCAATGCCAGGAAAATCATGAAAAGGACTCCATAAATGATGCTCATCGCCACCAGAAACAATGGCGACGCGAAGGACCTTAGAGAGGGGCGGCCGCCTGACTGATTGAAGTTCAACGAGCCGACAAGCAGGACGATCGACCCGGCCGCCAGACCCAGAATAAATTTTGTAATGTCCAAATACATAGGGAGCAGGCGCTTACCAAACTCGCCATGTTTGCCTCCGGGGTCGAAGACCACAGGCTGCCCCTTAGTCCTCAGATAGACTACGAGCCAGATAAGCGCCAACAATCCTACTGCCGTGGCCACACCGGGCAAGCCTGGGAACAACATGCTTTGAGGATACCGGATATTGCGCCGCGGCAGCGCCGTAAATGCACGATATGATAGTAACCCGTAAGCTACAAGAAGGAGTTGTATGTCCCGCACACATTCCCTGGCAGCCTTCGCGCTGTGCGCCGCCCTGATTGCGGCCGCTATCGCGCAACAATCGAAGCCCGGCGATCTTGGATTCACAGATACGCCGATGCTTCCCGGCCTCCCTTGGCACGTTCACGACCCCGCCCGGCCGCACCCCAAGGTGGTCACTCCCGGCGAGACTCCCGGAGCGCCGCCTTCCGATGCCATCGTCTTATTCGACGGCAAAGATCTATCTCAGTGGACGCAGGCGGCCCGCGGCGCAGACCAGGGTAAGACGATCGACGCCCGCTGGACGATGGGTAACGGATACTTTGAGGTTGCCGGCGGGACCGGGAATCTGCTGACACGCGAAAAGTTTGGGGATTGCCAGTTACATGTCGAATGGGCATCGCCCGCCGTGGTGCGAGGTACCAGCCAGGGCCGGGGCAATAGCGGCGTCCTGCTGATGAGCCGTTATGAGATTCAGGTGCTGGATGCCTACAACAACCCGACTTACGCCGACGGCCAGGCAAGCGCTATCTACGGACAGTGGCCGCCGCTGGCGAATCCCGCGCGGAAGCCGGGGGAATGGAACACTTACGACATCCTGTTCGAAGCGCCCAGTTTTGACGGGGCGAAGCTGCTCAAACCGGCATACGTAACTGTAATCTACAACGGAGTCATGGTTCACCATCATAAGGAGCTGATGGGTCCCATGATCTACCGGCAAGTAGCGCATTACACGCCGCATGGGGCCGAAGAGCCGCTGATGTTACAGGACCACAACGGCGATCTGGTGCGCTACCGGAACATTTGGATCCGCCGGCCTGCCAGTTACGACCAGTCTGAGTCGCCACGGTAACTGCTTGCCAGCCACTAACTGGGACAGTTAGTGGATCGTCCGCGTCTTCCGGTTCATATAATCCATTAACAGATACTGCCCCAGAGTAAAAGGCGTAGTGAAATACGCCTTGCCGCGGCAGATCTCGGTCACCTTCTGCACGAAATTCACCAGCCCGTAATCGCTCGCCAGCATGAATGTATTGATCAGAATCCCCTGCTTCTTGCAGCGATTCACTTCTTCCAGCGTCTTGCTGATCACTAATGGATCGAGACCGAAAGCGTTCTTATACACCCGCCCGTCCTCAAGCGTCAGGCAACTCGGCTTGCCGTCGGTGATCATTACGATCTGCCGCATGTCCTTGCGCTCCTGGCTCAACAGCCGTTGCGCCAGAATCAATCCGTCGCGCGTGTTGGTGTAGTAAGGCCCCACCTGCACGCGCGCCAACTGGCTGATTTGCAGCTCTTCGGCGCTATCGTGGAACAGCACGCACCGCAGGCTGTCGCCCGGATACTGCGTCTTAATCAGGTGCGCCAGCGCCATGGCCACCTTCTTCGCGGGCGTGAAGCGGTCCTCGCCGTACAAGATCATGCTGTGGCTGCAATCGAGCATCAGCACCGTCGCGCACGAACTCTGGTATTCGCACTGGTGCACGCGCAGATCGGAATAATCCATGTCGAGCGGCACCTTCGCGCCCTCGCGCCGGATGGCCGAGAACAGCGTCTCGCTCACATCCAGGTTCAACATGTCGCCGAACTCGTACGGCTTCGATGCCCCCGAGGTTTCGATGCCTGTAGCCAGGTCGCGCGTATCGTGGCGTCCGAAACTCGATTTCCCGAGCGACCCCAGCAGGTCCTTCAACGTCTTGAAGCCCAGAAAATCGAGCGACTTGTCGGTCACCTCGAACTTTACCTTGGAGTCTTTGCCGCTGCCCGCGCCGCCCGCGGGCGCCTGCGGCTCGCCCGGCTCTTCGATGGTGATCTGCCCTTCGTTGGCCATCTTCTGCACCAGGTTATCGAGCAGCTTATCCAACTGCTCAGGCGTCATGGCCTGAAGGCGCTCCATCATCTCCTGCAGGCGGTCGTCGTCGAACAGCCTTCCCTGCTCCAGCGCCTGTTGGATGGCTTGCTTGAGATCTTCCAGCGTGCGCTCGTTCCACTGGCTGAACGGCGAGTATTGCGTATTGAATCCGCTTTCCAGCAGAAAATCCGACAGCGCCTGCAGCAGCTCCTCCGCGCCGATGCCGAGGTCTTCTTCGGTGTACTTGGAGTAGTGGATGTATTTCATGGGAAGAGTCTCTGAGAAAGTCTTTCGACGCAGAGACGCTGAGACGCGGAGGAAAACGCGGAGACAACTCTGGAATGTCTTCTCCCTCCGACCTCTGCGCCTCTGCGTCTCTGCGTCGAATTCACGGTCACTAGTTATACTGCCTTCTGAAGTTGGGCCGCTCGCCCTTGCCCTCTTTCTCTTCCCGCTCCCTCGGCTCCCTCCGCTTCTCTTCCGCCCCGAATCCCCGCTCTTCGGTGCGGCTGATCCGCCGGTGCGCGTGCAGCCCCTCCAGCACGAACTCCGCCGCGGCCGCCCGTACTGCATCCGGCTCATTCGCGGTCAGGCCCAGATTCTTTACTTTCTCCATCAGCCCCTGGATGCCGTTGAGCTGCCGTACCATGGCGGCGGAATCTACGTTCTCATCCAGCTTTAACGAACCGCCCAGGTCGAACCATTGCACAATCTGCGCGACGTTGGCGCCATCGAAATAATGCGTGTAAACCTTCCCTACAGCCGTGCGGATCAGCTCCCGCGCCACCGCATCGCCGCCCTTCAGCTCGCCTTCGTACTCCAGCTCCAGCTTTCCGGTGATCGCGGGCAGCGCCGAATATAGGTCGAGCACGCGCGGCACGGCCATGCCTTCGTGCGCTCGCAGCGCGCGCCGCTCGGCGTTCGATACTACATTCTCAAGCGCCGAGATCGGCAGCCGCTGCGATACGCCGGAGCGCTTGTCGATGCGTTTATCCTCGCGCGCCAGGAACGCGATGTGCTCCACCACTTCCTTCATATAATCCGGCACGCGCACTTCCACCGGCGAAGGCCGCTTGAGCCACGATTCCTGGCCGGTGATGGCGACACCCTCTTCGATGGTCGCCGGGTAATGCGTGCGGATCTCGCTGCCGATGCGGTCCTTCAGCGGCGTGATAATCTTCCCGCGCGCGGTGTAATCCTCCGGGTTGGCCGTGAACACCAGCATCAGGTCGAGCGGCATGCGCACCGGGTAGCCCTTAATCTGCACGTCGCCTTCCTGCATGATGTTGAACAGGCCCACCTGAATCTTCCCCGCCAGGTCGGGCAGCTCGTTGATGGCGAAAATGCCGCGGTTGGCGCGCGGCAGCAGCCCGTAATGCACGGTCAGCTCGTTGGAAATATCCTGCCCGCGCCGCGCCGCCTTGATCGGATCGATATCGCCGATCATGTCCGCGATAGTCACATCCGGCGTCGCCAGTTTTTCCACATAGCGTTGGTCGCGATGCAGCCACGCGATGGGCGTCGCGGCATCCTGCCCGGCGATCAGATCGCGGCAGCGGCTGCACACTGGCCGGTATGGATTGTCGTGAATCTCGCAGCCTTCGACGTACGGCGTCCATTCGTCCAACAGCGTGGTGAGCATGCGGATGAGACGCGTTTTGGCCTGCCCGCGCAGGCCGAGAAGAATGAAATTATGGCGGGAAAGGATGGCATTCACCATCTGCGGTACAACCGTGTCTTCATAACCCACGATTCCCGGAAACAGCTCTTCGCCGCGCTGAATGCGGCAGATTAAATTATTGCGGAGCTCGTCCTTCACGGACCGCTGGCCGAGTCTGGCTTCCGGGAAAGGGCTTTGGCGAAGAGCGCCGAGGGTACGGGGTAAATCTGGAGTGGCTATGGGCAACGAATTCCCCCTTCTGTCCGCGATTGTAGCAGACGCGGCGAACCGGCCACGCTCCATTCGCTACAATGGCTGCTGTGGAGACAACCGAGAAAAGCGAGAGCCGCGGTCTGTGGGGCCGCTACGGCGAAATTACCCGCGACGTGAAGCGCGGCTTCGTCGCGGAGTGGACCGTCACTATCGTATTGCTGCTCTTCGCCACCACCACGTTGGTGCAGGCCTTTGTGATTCCCAGCGCGTCCATGGAAGATTCGCTGCTCATCGGCGATCATGTGCTGGTGGATAAGCTGGTTTTCGCGCCCCCGGGCAAACTTTCCCGGCACGTGCTGCCTTACCGGGAAGTCAACCGCGGCGACATTATCGTGTTCCGCTATCCGCTCAATATTAAAGAGGATTACGTGAAGCGCGCCATCGGCGTGCCCGGCGACCACATCCGGCTGGTCAATAAACAGCTGGTACTTAACGGCCACGAGGTGAACGAGCCGTACGTGAAGCACCTGACGAGCTATATCGACAGCTACCGCGACAATTTTCCTTCGAACCCCAACCAGCCCGTCGGCCCGAGCGTCGCCGACATGCTGGAGAACCACGTGGTGAACGGCGAGCTGGTGGTGCCGCCCGGCTTCATTTTCGCCATGGGCGACAACCGCGACGATTCGTCCGACAGCCGTTACTGGGGCTTCGTACCGCGGGAAAATATCGAAGGCACGCCGCTGGTGATTTACTGGTCGTTCGAGGCGCCCACGGCCGATCTCACCAACGGCAACATCGGCGTCGATCACATTGTCGATGTGATCACCCATTTCTTCACCAAGACCCGCTGGTCGCGCACCTTTCGTCTGATTCACGGATATCCGCTTAAGTAGGGGGCAGGCGATCCACGGCTGGTTCGTCGAGTAGCACTCAAGGGTACAGGTCCATAGGCCGCAAATGACCGGAACCCTCGCAAGTCTTCGCCACAGGCGGCGCTGGTCTCGTAGCTACCGTTGCGAAAGTAGAAGCGACGCATTGGCGGAGACGATCAAGCCGGTCTACATATTATCGATGCCGCCAGCGAGGTCGACAAACCATGAGCCCAAGGACGAAACGATATCTTGACGCGTACCAGTTCACGGTCCGCCCGCTGTCGAAGGACGAGGGGGGCGGCTATCTGTTGGAGTATCCGGATATTCCCGGGTGTATGTCCGATGGCGAGACGGTTGAGGAGGCGATCGCGAATGGCAGGGAAGCCTTGCGCGATTGCATCGAAGTCTTCAGGGAGTCCGGTCGAAAGTTACCCAAGCCCAGCGTCGAGGCTGCGCAGTGGCGTCAGCGCCTGCCGCGGACGCTCTACCTGAAGCTGACGAAGCAGGCAGAGATCGAAGGCGTCAGTATCAATAGTCTCGTGACGGCGATCATTGCCGAAGCTATTGGATCGAAGCGGGCTGGAAGACGATGATCGCGCAAAGTCGCCGAGTCGCAAAGAGGTTTAAGGAGGTTAACTACCCGATCTTCGCCAGCAACTCCGCCGCCAGTTTCTCCCTCATCTCCGGCTCCAGTTTCTTGCCGCCCGCCGTCACGTAGAAGACGTCGATCGCTTTGTGCGCCTCCGTATCTACCAGCACTACCTCGATATTCGCGCCGCTGCTGGAAATCGCCGACGCCAAATCGTAAAGCAGCCCCGGCCGGTCCTCGGCCACAATCTCGATCAGGGTAGCCGCATCGCTGGCGTCCGGATTGAAACTCACCGCCGCGGGAATGCGCGCCTTGCGGCTGGGCGGCTGCGGCTTCGGGCGGTTCTTCAGCAGCTCGCGAACATCCTTCTTCCCCGTCGCCACGCGCTCGGTGACGCTGCGCAGGCGGTCCACCTCACTCGGGTTGAGATCGAGCGTGCGGTTCGGGTCGGCGAAGAGGAAAGTGTCGAGCACCAGGCCGCGCCGGTTGGAAAATGCCTCCGCGCGCAGAATGTTCATGCCGAACCCCGCCAGCGTTCCGGCTACGGACGCGAACAGGCCGGGACGGTCGGCCGCCACCAGCGTCAACTGCCAGGCCGATTCCAGCTTGCGTACCTCCACGGCGACGCCGCGCTGCAGCCGCACGGCATCGAGCGCCAGGTGATGGTCGATCTCCGCCTCGCTGTGCGTGCGCAGATAGCGCTTGGGGAAGCCCTCAAGGAACGCGGCGCGCTCCGGCGGGGCCGCCACGGTCTCGATGCGATCGGTTTCCAGCTCGCGCGTCAGCTCGTTATAAGTCAGCAGATAGAGCTGCCACAATTGTCCGGCGCGCCATGAGCTCATCGCCTCTGGATTCACCGCGCCGATATCGGCGTAAGTGAGCAGCGTCAGCGCCTTCAACCGCTCCACGGTTTCCACGCGCGCGGCCAACTCGCGAGCGGTCTGCGGGTCGGAAAGATCGCGCGCCTGCATCGCCGCCGAGAGCTCCAGGTGGTTGGCGATCAAGAAGCGCACCATCTCCCGCTCGCGGCACGGGGTCTGAATTCGCGCCATGGCGGCATCGGCCAACTCCACCGATTTCGGGACGTGCCCGCCGGCCGACGCGCTCTTGCCCGAATCGTGGAAGAGCAGCGCGAACATCAACGCGCCGGGCTGGTCGATTTCGGCTCGCACCTGCCGATAGTTGCCGCTCGCGTTCCACAGGAATTGCATCGCCACCAGCGTGTGCTCGTCCACCGTGTAGCGATGATAAAAGTCGCGGATCACCAGGCAGTCGATGCCGTCGAGCTCGGGAAATACGGCCATCAGGACGCCCGATTCGTGCATCGCGCGAACCGCCAGCGGGGTGTGCGGCAGCGAAAGAATCTGAGCTACCTCAGGCCACACCGGCTGCGAGCCGGCGAAGTGGCGGCGCAGGCTCGGCAGCCGGGCCTCGATCTGCCGCTCCGCTTCGGCCGACGGCCGGATGCCGTGGCGCGCGGTGAACTCGAACAAGCGCAGCGCCAGCGTCGGATCTTCCTCAAGCTGCAGCGGCGAGCGGAAGTGTGCGCGCTCGCGGTGGACGCTGAAATCGGCGTTTTCCAGGCGTCCGCGCCAGTCGCGAAACTGCGAAAACAGGGAGCTGATCTGCGCTTCGCTGGCGTCCAGCTCATGCACCGCGGCGCGATACACGGTCCGCGCGTGGCGGTAATACTCGCGCATGGCGCGCGCGGCGTCGCCGTCATACCACTGCTCGGCGATAGCGTCCTGCGCGTCGAAGGAAAGCACGTTGGCGTCGCGGCCGGCCAGCCCGTGCAGGAAGCAGCGCACCTGCGTGAAGTATAGAAATGCGTCTTCCAGCGGACGCTCAGGCTCCTGCTGGCGCAGTTGGCTCAGCCAGCGGACAATCTGATAATCGCGCAGCCCGCCGGGCGATTCCTTGACGTTGGGCTCCAGATGATGGATGGTGTTCGCGTACTTGGCGTGCCGTTGCCGCGCCAGGCGCGCCAGATTGCGCACCAGCTCTTCGCGGTTGCCGCGGATAAAGCGCGGCAGCTTCCCGGCCAGCGCCGCGTAGAGCGCGCGGTCGCCCGCCAGGTAGCGCTGGTCGAGTAGGCTCACGTTCAGCTCCGTGTTCTGCTGGTGCACTTCCAGGCATTCGGCCAGCGTGCGCACCGAATGGCTGACGCGCAGCGCGGAATCCCACAGCTTTTGCAGGAACGCCGAGACGGCTTCTTTACTGGCGGCCAGGAGGCGCTCGGATTCGAAGAGAATCAGGACATCGACGTCGGAATAGGGAAACAGGTGGCGGCGGCCGTATCCGCCCACGGCCAGCACTGCAACGCCGGTCTGAGGCAGCA
>JBEKNN010000179.1:0-18839 GCA_049522755.1 Bryobacteraceae bacterium
GACGATTGCTACCGGGTAACAGCCTGGCGTCTACTTGGAATTCAAATTGCTTCGAAAGGCAACTGGCTACGAAAAAAAGCCGCTCCCCCCCGGCATCGGGTTCGCCGGCTACGCGAGCCGAGCTTCCCGGCGCCATTCGACCGAATCAGTGACCCACAGATTCCTCTAACGAGGCTGAGCATTGGATGGCTGGCCTTCGTGAGCGAGTAACACTTGACACGCCTGTTGTTCTCGGAATCGTCCCACTCCGATTTCAGCCGCCCTTGCTCTTCCAGGCGATGCAAAGCTGGATAAAGGGCGTTCTGATTGAGTTTCATAACGTCTTTGGAGACCTGCTTGATCCGCTGTGCGATCGCCCAACCGTGTAACGGCCCCGGCGTGATCGTCTTCAAGATCAGCAAGTCTACGGTACCCTGGACAAGATCTCTTGGCTTGTTCATGCTCCCCTCATCTAATGACATGAGTGTACTTTATTCTTGATCTGCCGTCAACAGGAATTGTCAGCAATTCTGGAGGAACCAGCTCGGGGACGTGCTCGACAAGCAGCTTGGGCTGAAACTTCGGCCAGCGGCCCCAGTGACGAATTCCTCGTCATGGATCAACACTGAATGGCATCCACCGGAGAATTTGACGAAGCGTTACGTGCGCAATGCAGGCCCGAGCCGACATCCAGGCTCGCGAGAAGCGCCGTGGCGCTTAGGTTTCGAATCGTATCGTCCGCCGCTCTTTAGACAGTTCAATTAGTTGGCTTGTCATGTCGCTGAAGTGCCACCCCATCCGAAGGCCCGGCCACTGGTGCCCACCGTCACTGGTTCAGCGGAGCGTCTCACGTTTCCGGGGAAATGGTCAAACCCGCATCTCCGCCAGCAGCCAGCCTAGTTCGAGCGCGCTTTCCTGCGGACTGAACCGCAGCGACCTCGACAGGCAGCAGAGCTTCGGCTTCGCTCATCGCCCACACCGTGGCGCCGGTAGCCCAGGGAGTCAGCTGCGTGCCGGCGCCCCTCATAACGCCAAAGCCCACCGTCATCTCACCCGTGGCGCAAAGCCGTCATCGGCTCCACGGCGCAGGCCCGCCAGGCGGGCCAAACACTCGCGATCAGAGATGTACACAGAAGCACGAACGAGGCGCCTAGAAGGACCAGCGGATCGTTCATACTTCCTTGAGTCCATTGCTTGAAGAGCCATTCAAAAGGATGCACAAAAGAAACCCGGCCACCAACCCGGCCAGAACTGCTCGAAGTCCGGAATAGATCACCCCCAGCAGTACCGACGGCGTCGAAGCGCCCAACGCCCTGCGAATCCCGAACTCCTTGTGACGTTGCGTAACCAGAAACGAAACGACACTATAGAGTTCCCTCGGATCGTTGCGGAGTTGAAGGGCATGCTGGAGCGATTCATGCAGTCCCTGTCCTGTATCGACCAATCCTTCATCCCGGACGACACGCTGGAGCGGTTGCCGGAACCATCTGTGGTAGGCAAGGCGAAAGTCGGTGTATCGACTTCAACAAAGCCCGGATGCGCCGCGTGGCCGAGGCGGTTCTGTCGTTATCCTGGCGCCCCAACGGCTTCACATCCTCGGAACTGGCGGATCAAGTCACGCAGTCCGGCCCGGTAGCCAGTGGCGACTACAGTCCCCGACAAGCCGCATACGATCTCAAGAAGCTGCGCGGAAAGAAGATGGTAGAAAGGGTCGGGAAAAGCCGCGCCTACCGAGCGACTCAGGCAGGGCTGAAGGCCATCGCCGCATTAGTGGTTTTGCGGGAGAAAGCCATCCGCCTCTTGCTTACCGCCGCGCAAGAAATCCGGGCTTCCCGCGGGTCACAGAACCCGACGGCGCTGGACCGTCACTACGAGGCTGTCCGCGTCAGCATGGCGGGCATCTTGCGGGAACTCGGAGTGGCTGCTTGATCGACAAAGAATTTGTCGGGCTTCGCCCCTAAGTGCCTAATTGAACTGTCTAAAGCGCGGCGGACGATACGATTCGAAGCCTTAGCGCCACGGCGTTTCTCGCGAGCCAGGATGTCGGCTCGGGCCTGCATTGCGCACGTAACGCTTCGTCAAATTCTCCGGTGGGTGCCATTCAATGTTGATCCATGACGAGGAATTCTTCACTGGGACCGCCGGCCGAAGTTTCAGCCCAAGCTGCTTGTCGAGCACGTCCCCGAGCTGGTTCCTCCAGAATTGCTGACAATTCCTCTTGACGGCAGATCAAGAAGAAAGTACACTCATGCCATTAGATGAGGGGAGCATGAGCAAGCCGCCGCCAGACCTTGGAGAAGATTCAGCCCGGCTGTACGAGTCCCCGGGCCAGAAAACGGAAGAAATGGCTGTCCAGTTATTTCGCGTACACTACACTAGCGGGGAAAGGGCGCGTGTAAAGCAACGCTTGTCCCCGCCTCGGTTCGCGGTGGCCCGCCCGGAGCGCGAACGCCGGTCCGCATCGAAAACCAACTTCCAGTTAAGCCGACCTTCTGGGCGGTGGTTCGTCGGTCTACGCTACGCCGTCAGGGAGGATCTATCCGCCGTGGCTGGCATGGCATCTGTCAGCAATGGGGCGTTAGACAGCCAAGTGGATTTTCTGGGTAGGCGATGCCTCAAAGAAGGGTCCTCAATTGAACACGGGCCGAAGCCATGGGATCTGCGTTCAGCTACATTCGTTGCCGAGTCAAAGCTCTGGCTGAGCCCGCGGCCTCTACGCCTAGATCAATCAGTCCCTGCGCGCTTAAGAAGGGAAGCGAATGCCGAGGCAATCTCCGCCATTGCGCCATAAATTCCGTCGCCTCCGGCGCAATAGGCTGCTCGAAATGAAATCGGTTCAATATTGACGTCCGAATCATGGAACTTCTACCCGCAGGCGGTGTCCAAGGTGCAAATGCTCGAAATCTGCCATTTGACCAAGCGTTTTCAGGGAGTAACAGCCGTAAGCGACGTTAATTTCACCATTCGTCCCGGCGAGATTCTCGGCTATATCGGCCCCAACGGGGCCGGAAAGAGCACCACGGTGAAAATGATCGTCGGCCTCCTGGAACCGAGCGATGGTCAGATCTTGTTCGATGGCCGCAGTGTTGTAGACGACCTCCCGGCGTTCCAGCGCCGTCTTGGGTACGTTCCCGAGGAGCCGAATCTTTACCCGCATCTTTCGGGGATCGAGTACTTGCAACTGGTCGGGCGCCTCCGCGGATTGCCGCTCAAAGTGCTGGAGCCCAAGATCGAGGAGTTCCTCCACATCTTCTCGCTCTGGGACGACCGCTATTGCGCACTCTCCTCTTATTCCAAAGGCATGCGCCAGAAAGTATTGCTCTCCGCGGGCCTGCTCCACAATCCCGACCTCCTGATCTGGGACGAACCGCTCTCCGGCCTGGATGTGACCACAGCGTTGGTACTGCGCGAGTTGCTGGAGTCGCTCGCCCGTCAAGGCAAAATGATCTTCTACTGCTCGCACGTGCTGGAAGTGCTCGAAAAGGTCTGCTCGAGCGTCCTGATTCTCTCCAAAGGCCGCGTAGTGGCGCACGACACCATAGACCGATTGCGCGAGCAGATGCAGGAGCGCTCGCTCGAAGGCATCTTCGCGCAGCTGACGCGCGATGAAAATCACCCGGCTGTGGCGAACCGTATCGTGGAGGCGATGCGCGCATGAAAGCCTGGGCGGAGACTCACGGTGTCAAATTCGAGCTTGTGCGGCATTTCGTAGCCCGCATGCTGGACGGTGAATGGTCGTCCACCCCAGGACAATGGCGCAATGTGGCGATTGGCGCCTTCGCGATGCTCGTGCCCGCGGGTCTGCTGATTCTGCGCGAGGGTTCGACCAACGCAATAGACTCCAGCAAGTACCGGAGGCTGGCCGAACTCGCCGATAAAGCCCCTCTGCATGCCGCCATGACCGCGGACACCCTTTCGTTGATCACCGTGGTGCTCGCGGTGACCGGACTACTCGGGCTCATACAGTGGCAATCGCTATTTCCCGGTCGGCGCGACTATCTTTCCCTGGCTGGATTGCCGATTCGTTCGCGGCAGATCTTTCTGGCTCGCTTCGCGGCGGTGATGCTGTTCTCCGCTGGGTTGGTAACCGTGATGAATATCCTGCCGGCAGTGCTAGCGCCGCTGGAGTTCGGTGGACAGTGGCAGCCAGACTCGACATATTGGCCCAAGGCCGGGGCGATGGCGCTGGCGACGGGGCTGGGCTGCTTTTTCCTGCTGTTTTCCATGGTGGCGTTGCAGGGCGTGTTGTGGAGTCTGCTGCCAGCGCGCTGGTTCACGCGCGTCTCTGTCTACTTGCAGGGATTGCTGGTGGGAGTACTCTTTTTCATCGCGCTTTACGCTTGGAACATCCGCGATTGGACCATGCGCGACGTTGCCCATTTGCCCGAGTTCGCCTGGGCGCCGCCAGTCTGGTTCCTGGGACTGCACGAGCGCGTACTGGGCGATCAGGGGGCGTTTTACGCTGTGATGGCGGACCGGGCGTGGATGGCGCTTGCGGTGGCGGCGGCGCTCATGGTGCTCTCTTACCTGCTGAGCTACCAGCGCTATCGACAGCTCCTAATCGAAGCGCCGGTACACATCGAAGCGCCGCGTAGCGGCAAGTGGAGTCTGCTTCGCCTGCTGGCGCGGAATCCGCAGCAGGAAGCCATTTTGGCGTTCCTGTCAAAGACACTAGCGCGCAGCCGCGCCAATCGCACTATCTGGCTGGCCTACATCGGCGCCGCTGTCGCGCTCATGGTCAATAGTTCGCTCATCGACGGATCGCACCTCACTGGGCGGGGAGTGGGGCTCGGCAAAGGGATCAAGTTCGCCATCCTGTATTGGCCTCTGGGACTTTCGGTAGTGCTGCTGGCGGGCATCCGCCACGTCTTCCGGTTACCCGCCGAACTGCCCGCCAACTGGATCTTCCGGCTAACCGAAACTCAAGGCCGTAAGCAATGGATGCAGGCCGTCGAGCGCTTCACGTTGTGCTACGCCGTGCTGCCGATCTACGCGCTGGTGTTTCCGGTCGCCGTCAGAGCGGTTGGATGGAGCATGGCCTTGCGGGTTGCCGCACTGCAAGCGCTGGTTTCACTCACGCTCTTCGACTGCCTGTTTTACGGCTGGCAGCAACTGCCGTTCACCTGCTCGTACGTGCCGGGCAAGCGTCCGATGGTGCAGATCGTTGCCATGTATATAATCACGCTATGCGCGCTCGTGCCTATTCTGGCTGTGCTGCTCGCGGCGGCAGCAGACTTCGTTCCGCTCTTCCCGTTTGTTTTAGCGTTGTTCGGTGGCATCTGGATTTGGGTGCGCCGCAGTCGGAAAGATGGCTGGGGCGAGGCTCGCCTGCTCTACCAGGAATTGCCGGACGCTTTGCCCGATTTAGGAATCGCCGAGATGGTCTGGAATCGACCGCCCGAGGCCACGTTCGCGCCGCACATCGTGCGGCCGGCGATCGAACTGGCGGGTTTCGGCGCCGCGCCCCCGGCGCCGCCACCGGTCGGTCGAGCCGGTTGGTTCGCCGGGCTTTGGCAAGATGTGCGTTTCGCGGTTCGACAGTTGCGGCGAAGCCCGGGTTTCACCGCCATGGCTTGTCTGACGATGGCGTTAGGGATTGGCGCCACCACCGCCATCTACAGCATGATCGACACGGTGCTTTGGCGTCCGTTACCGCTGCCCCAACTGAGTAAGCTCGCGATGCTTGTGCAGACTGTGCCCGGGCAGCCGCACCTCTGGACGCCGGCCTCGCCCGCCGACATCGAGAGCATACGCCGGCAGGATACCTTGCTCGAAAGTTTGGCAACCTGGCAGACTACCGCCGTGAATGTGGTGGACTCGGGCGGGGAAGGTCTTCGCCTGGACGCCACGCGTGTGAGCCCCAACTTCCTCAGCGTGGCAGGTGTGCGGCCTGCCATCGGCCGAAGCTTTCTGGGGCATTCCGATCAACCGGGGCTCGATCGCGAGGCGATCCTCAGCGACACCCTCTGGCGAACGCATTTTGGCGGCGATCCCAACATTGTGGGCAAGACTATCCGGGTGGACGGGCGTGACTATTCGGTGGTAGGAATCATGCCTGCGGGCTTCTATTTTCCACAGCCGCTGGGCCGGTTGTGGATCCCGCTGGCGATGACGGCCGAAGAACGAAATTCCCGCGACCTTCTGACGCTCGAATCGGGCGGCCGGCTATCGCCGGGCCACACTCTGGCGCAACTCGATGCCGAACTGGGAGGCATATCGGCGCGGCTGCGGCGCGAGTATCCGGACACCGATTCCCATCGCGCCTTTCGTGCGTGGAGTGCGCAGCGCTTCTTCACGGGCGACTTGGCGGCCGTTTATGCCGCTCTGGTGCTCGGCGCGGCACTGTTCGTCCTCCTCATCGCTTGCGTGAATGTGGCCAACATGCAACTGGCGCGTGCCGCGGGCCGCTGGAAGGAAATCGCCATGCGTATAGCGTTGGGCGCGCGCCGCGGCAGGCTGATGCGGCAACTTGTCACCGAGAGCATCGCGTTGTCGTTGTTTGCGGCGGGCTTGGGGCTACTCTTTGCGAAATGGGGACTGGCGGTATTGGCAGCGCACATCCCGGCCGAAATGGTGCGCTTCAGGCCTGGACTGGCCGACATCGGACTGAACTGGCATGCGCTGCTGTTCACGTTGGCGGCAGCCGTTGGCAGCGGCATTCTCGCCGGACTGATGCCGGCGTGGCGGGGATCGCGCGCCAGCCTCGTGACGGGACCGGAGGGGCCCGGCCGGCACCGTCTCCGTTCTCTGCTGGTGGCCGCACAAGTCGCACTGGCGGTAGTGCTGCTGACAGGCGCCGGCCTGATGGTGCGGGGATTCCAAATGCTGACAGCTTCGAACCCCGCGCTTGATCCGTCGCAGGTGCTCACACTGCAGATTGCGCTCACCACCAATCGCGATCCAGCGCCCTATTATCGCCAGGTGCTCGATGCCGTCGCATCGCTTCCGGGCGTGCGGTCGGTGGCGGCGGTCACGGCGCTCCCGTACAGCCGCCACGGAGGCGCGTCGCCGGTTACCCTGGATGACCAGCCGACGGGACTCGGCCGGCATCCCTCAGCGTGGATTCAGCGTGCCACTCCCGAAGTCTTCGCGAGCCTGCATATCCCCCTTCGCGCCGGCCGTCTGCTGTCTGCGAACGATTCCGCTACCGCACCGCGAGTCGCTGTGGTGAGCGAGAGCGCCGCTCGCCGCTGGTGGCCCGACGGCACGGCGGTCGGCCGCCGCGTGCGGATCGGCGGGGCCTGGATGGAGGTAGTAGGAGTCAGCGGCGACATCGAGCACAGCGTGATCGATCGCCATCCCGTGCCCACGGTGTATCTGGCGTTCGTGCAATCGCCCGAGAGGCAAATGGACCTCGCGATACGTACGGCCGGTGACGCTGTTCTGTTTGCTCCTGCCATACGCGCGGCGATCCGTGCGGTCGACCCCGAGCAGCCTGTCGCCAACCTGAACTCGCTGACGAATCTTATCCAGCAGGAAGCCTTCGTGGTCGTCTACATGGCGGCTCTGATGGGCGTTTTTGGCGTGCTCGCGCTGGTGCTTTCATCGGCCGGGGTGTACGGGGTGATGGCCTACGTTGTGGCGGGGCAGACGCAGGAAATCGGGATTCGCATGGCGCTGGGCGCGCCTCGTGCAGCGGTGTTTTGGAGGCTATTCCAACGTGGCATGCGTACCGCAATCGCTGGTCTGATAACCGGGCTGATTCCAGCCTACGCCCTGGCGCGCCTGCTACGCTCCGTTGTCTTTGGTGTCAGCGCTGTGAGTCCGGCCGCATTCCTGGGAGTTCCGCTATTGTTGGTTTTAGCAGCGGCGGTGGCAATCTATATTCCCGCGTGGCGGGCGCTGAAGGTCGATCCTATGGCGGCGCTGCGAGTGGAGTAATCATGGTCGCCGCGCGGTTTCGTTGAGTTTCAAAGATCGCGATTGCGCGTCGCATTCAGCAAAAGGGCGGTGCGCGACTATCGCTCAACCACGGGCGGTCCGCCTCCGTTGAAGCTGAGCGGGAGGTAAATTTCCGGACGGACCGGAAGGCGCTGAGATCAAGGCTGCAAGCGCCTCAAAAGCCAGTTCGAAAATGAAAGACAAATGGCGATGTTCAGAGCGGCGGTTCGCTGTGGAGACAGTCGCCGGAACGGTGGTGACAATATATCCACGAGAAGCTTGTGTCCCGTGGGAGTTGCGCCTCGGTTTCTATCAGTCTTCATCCTGCTATTCCTCCCGTAGGGCCGCCGTCGGGTCGAGACCTGCAGCGCGGCGCGCCGGTACCCAGCAGGCGACCGCTGCCACAAGGATGAACAACAGAATCATGGCCGCGAACGTTCCCGGGTCGGTTGCTTTGATGCCAACGAGCATGCTTGCCATAACGCGCGTGAGCCCACCGGCAGCCACCAAGCCGATGGCAATGCCCGCCAAGCTCAGAGTGAGCCCTTGCCCAATTACAAGCCTGAAAATGCCTCCCGGCGCAGCACCGAGTGCTATCCGGAGGCCAATCTCCGCCGTACGCTGCCGAACCGCACTCGACACCACCCCGTAGAGCCCGATAGCCGCTAGCAATGCGGCAACCACCGCAAAGGTGCCAATGAGCAGCAGATGAAATCGCGTAGTGGACTGCGCCGTATCAATAGCGGTGTCCATCGTCTGCATTTCTGTAATGGCCAAGCGTCCAGGGGCGAACTTCGCAATCTCGGCGCGTACTGCGGCCGCGTACCTTGTGGGATCTCCGGCAGTGCGGAGCGCCCAGTGCCGCGATATACCGATCCCCAAAAAACCATCCGTCATAAAGATCTGCTCCCGCCCGGGATCGGCGAGAGTTTGCAGCCGTTGGTGCTCGACCACTCCGATGACTTCGAGCCACGTCGGATTCGGGATATAAAACGCAAATGCGCTTGCCGAGTGCGGACTGACTGGGGAACGCCTTCTCGGCGAGTGACTGGTCAATAACTGCGAGGTTACGCCCGCTGGCGTTGTCCGCTTCTGTGAACGCACGGCCCTCCAATATGCGCGTATGGAGGGTCTCAAAATATCCCGGCAGCACGGTGGGAAGATCGACCGTATGGGTTGGCACTTCCGGAATTTGTTCGGTGCGCCATTGGATTCCATGGGTTGACCCGACGGCGTGTAGTGGAAGGCCTGTGGCAGCACCGACGTTCTGGATTCCGGGGATCGCCCGCAGCCGATCCTCCAATTCGCGCAGAAAAGCGAGGCGCCGCTGGGGTTGCTGAAAGCCTTTTGCGTCGCCGACGGTCAGGAACGTGAGGAGGCCGTGAGGATCATAACCGGGGTCGACGTGGAGCAATTCGAGAAAGCTGCGAAACATCAGGCCCGAGCCTACGAGCAGTACAAAGGCCAGCGCTACCTCAGCGATCACGATGCCAGATCGAAGCAAGCCGCCGATTCCCAAGTGCGCAGACCGTCCGGCGCTGCGCAGCATCTGCATGACATCGGGCCGTGCGACGCGCCAGCCAGGCAACACGCCTAGGATGGCAGATTCCACGACGCCGGCTAAGGTGGAGAACGCAAGCACGCGCCAGTCGATGGACGCGGATTCCAAGCGCGGCAAATTGGGAGGCGCGAGCGTGAGCAACTCACGAATCCCGAGCCAAGCGAGTCCCACGCCGAGCAGCGTGCCCAGACCGCACAGCAGTAGGGCTTCGGTGACCATCTGGCGAGTGATCCGCCCGGTTCGAGCACCAAGCGCAGCACGCACGGCAAGTTCGTGCTCGCGTAGGCTGGTGCGGACGAGCAGGAGGTTTGTCGCGTTTGCACACGCGATCAGGAGGAGAAAGGTGACGGCGCCCATGAGGGCGAGGAGCGCTGACCGGACTTCGGCCACAAGGCTTTTGTGCCACGATTCCAGACGGACTTGCCAATGTTCAGGGCGCCAGGTTGCTGCGACACGACCGATCTGCGACTGTGCGCGATCCAGAGTTACACCTGGCTTGAGATCACCGATAACTTGCAGCATCAAGTCGCTGCGGTTAGATTCGTCGTAGCCGCGGTCGTTGGCAATCCAGACATCCGGACTGGGTTGGGGGCCGACCAGCTTGAAACCGGGCTCCAAAACCCCAACGATTTGCGGGCCGGGCCCCTCCATACCAAGCATCTGGTGGCCAAGGACGGTCGGATCAGCACCATAGCGCCTTTGAAAGTAGTCATGGCTGAGGATGGCCACGGTTCCCTGCGGCGGTGGAAATGGCGGCGGCACACCGTTTGGTTTGCCATCCGCCTCGGTGAAATCACGACCGAACATGATGTGGGCGCCAAGCATCTGGAAGAAGTCAGTCGTGATCAGGCCCTTGCTGATGCGCTCGGCAGTACCGTCTTCGCGGGGAACGACGGCACGGAAGACCATAACGGCTGCCATGTTCTCGAACGCAGCGGAGGCCCCATTACGCAAATCGAAGAAGTAGGCGTTGGAAAGGAGGTCGTTCGCCAGAACCAGCCGATCGGGATTCTTATACGGAAGAGGGCGAAAGAGCACGGCGTTGGTCACACTGAAAATGGCCGTGCTGGCGCCGATGCCGAGGGCGATAGTCAAGACAGCGGTAATGGCGAACGTGGGTGTCTTTCGTAGAATGCGTGCAGCATAGGCGAGGTCTTTCACGAGGTCATCTACAAGGTTGAGATGGCGCATATCACGGCATTCCTCTTTGCATTGCTCCGAGCCATTGAGCCCGAGAAGAGCCTGTCGGAGAGTCTCGCGCGCATCCATGCCATTGGCGATGTGCTGCTCGATTCGCCGTTCCAAATGGAATCGGAGCTCTTCATCCAATTCCTGCTCAACACGGTTACGACGGAAGATCGACCGCATGCGTAACGGAATGGTGTAGAGCCACCGCCTGGGGGACATGATTCAGGCCTCCTCCAGGCGGACGACATCGGTGATGGCACTCGACAGGCGTGCCCAGTCTGCTGCTTGCTTCTCCAGTTGCCTCCGGCCTAGGCGGGTTAGCGAGTAGAATTTCGCGCGGCGGCCGAGTTCGCTGGTCTTCCATTCGGCCGTGATCCAGCCCCCTTTTTCAAGCTTGTGGAGCGCGGGATAGAGCGAGCCATCGCTGACCTGAAGCATATTGGCAGACACTTGTTTCAGACGCTGGCTGATGGCCCAGCCATGAAGCGGTTCCAGTGCCAGGATCTTGAGAATCAGCAGATCCAAGGTGCCCTGGACCAAATCAGACGGTTTGCTCATGCCGATGGACTATCCTCGGTTACCGAGAACATGGTAGAGCAACACGTTTGGCAATGCAAGGGGGGCTGTAATGTAATCGCTTTACGGGGTGGCCTGGTCTCACGAATGCATCGGCTCAAGCGGCGGTGGATTGCCCGCGGGTAGTCGCTAAATACCCGCCTTATGCCGAGTACCGGACTATGCCGAGTGGCTCCGGGCGATCGACAGCGGGCGGGCATTGGGCGGAATGGGTACTCGGCATAATTAGAGGGTGGACAGGAATGCCAGAAGTGCATCGTCCGGCTTGAAGCGGGACAAGGTGCCGCCGGCTGGGGCCAATTTCCCAAGTGCCTGCTCTTTCATCCGGAGGTCAGCCTGAACGTAACCATGGGTCGTTTCCAGGCTTCCGTGTCCGAGCCAAAGCGCGATAACAGTTATATCGACACCGGATTGGAGGGGGTGCATCGCCGTGGAATGTCTGATGACATGAGGAGAGACTCGCTTTGCCTCCAGGCTCGGACAGGAGGGAATGGCTCGTTGCACCGCTTGCTGGAGGATGCAATTGGCGCCGTCGGTCGATAGGAATCCGCCAGCGGCATTTGGGAAAAAGATACGTTCCGTATTCTCACCGCGTTTCTCGATCCAGTAGACCAAAAAAGCCCGTGCCTCTCGCCGATAGTTCCTGCGCGTTCCCACTGCGCAGCCGCGCTGTCCTTCCAAGTGTCGATCGAAATCCTTTAATAGCCCGTCGATCGATCCGCTCGGTGCACCCGAAGATGAGAGGGCACCAGGGTATTCGGCTGCAGCATGACTTTCGTTCATTTCTTCTCCTTGCGACCAAGTTGGCCACAAGGAAACACTCCCAGAATTATGCCGAGCGGATCAAATCAGCGTGGCTGCCGAAAGGGGCTTCCCTCCGCTGCCGGCGCAAACAACTACGCGTAAGACTCGGCATAATCCGGTACTCGGCATAAGGCCGGTTTCCACTTTTTGTCCCTCGCCCGCGCAAAGGCCACTTCGGCGAGTCGACTACATGGCCGGGTGGACCATTTCCGGTATTGGCGACAAGACCGGCAGAGGGCTTTGGCGCGAATATTTGGCCAGATTAGACTGCTTAGCGATGCGACTCTCCGGCCGAGAGCCAATTGCGGAGGTAGGGCGCGACGTTGTTATCGATGTCCCGGAACTCCTCCTGGGTCAAGGGTACACTGTGCCATCGTTTCAGCGCGTCCTTCGGCAAGTTGTCGGCGGTCGCGGCGTCGCTTCCGTAAAGGAGCCGGTGGGTCCCGATCTGGCGAACGCGCTTTACGAGGAGGTCGGCTTTGTTCTCCCACGTGCCAGGTATGGCTATCCCACAGACATCGAAGTATACATTTTTCATTCGAGGATCTTCTCGCTCGATTGCTTTCACAAATACCGAAAGAGCGGCGTCGGTTGCCGGGTCGTCGTAGCCTCCACCCCCCGCAAGATGCGCGATCTGTACGACCACATCCGGAGCCTCAGGGAGTAACTGTTCCAAAAAGATGCGGGCCTCCTTTGCTCCGTATGGTCGATGGTGATCGATGTTGGTGTGCATGTGCACCACGATCGCCATATGATTCTCGTTGGCGGCACGGAAGACCCGTCGCACCCGCGCGAGATGACCAGGATTGTCAAGATTCACATCTGAGTTGCCGAAGTGTAGCTTCAGTCCGGTGCGCAGGTTTGGGTCTTTCCCACAGCGTGCGACTTCTTCAAGTGCGTAGGGCCTGAGTGGATTGACGCTGCAAAAGCCAAGCAACCGATGAGGGTATTTGGCAACCTGCGCGCTGGTCCAGTTATTCTCAGCCATCACGTGCGCGTATTCATTTGGAACCGACGGTTTGTTTGGATTCGAGAAGCTATATGCGACCGACAGTACGACGGCTCGATTGATTCCGGCGGCATCGAGTTGAGCAACCAGGAAATCGGCGTCGATACCGTTCGGCCCTGGAGACGATCTTGCGCCAGCCTTTGGGCTGTATAAGTGTTGGTGATAATCGATGATCTCGGCCGCCGAATTCAGCGGGGCGAGCATGCCTGATGCCGTGATGATCACGATCCATCGTTTTATCGAGTCGAAATAAAGGGCAGGCATGATGAGCAAACCCACAATACCAAAATGCAAGGCAGTGACGCGGTGTCAAGCAAGACCTCAGCATGCTCCCGAAGCCCCCCGGCGGTGTATGACGGTGTTTCTATCGAAACCTCAGGCGGACGCCGTTTGGAAGTCAGGCAACGATATTCTGCCGAGATGTCCTCAAGTATTGACTCCATCGGCTAAGCTATTCGGAGAATGGCGCTCCAGCGACGAGGTCTGCGAAATTCGGAGGTGTGAACCCCTCAACGTATCGAATGCCAAAATCCCGAAGAATGTTGTCAACCGCCGTCATCGGTTTCTGACGAACGACGTTGCAAAGGCATCCTTTAAATCCGTCCTTGAATGCCAGCCGGGGAAATGCGGTTAGGATCGCCTGCTGTTTCTCCCGCGAGACGCGATCAAGACCGGCGCCAAGGACATCCACCGCGATTCCTGAATGAGTGATCACAACTTCGGGCTCTTTATGGAGAGCGAGTGTTGGGGTCGTGTGAAGTGCAATAGCGTCCCACACAAGCTGCGTCTGCTGGGCCGAGATGCCGCGTTCTTTCAAGAATTCGCGAGCCGCATTCGCGCCGTCTACCTCGAAGCGATTCTCCCCGTTGTACCGCTCGGTCAGACCGAGATCGTGCAGGATCGCTGCTACAGCTAAGAGCTCAGCGTCCGGTGCTATCGCGGCGCTCTCTGCAAGCACGACTCCGAACAACCAAGAGCGCATCACATGATTGAAAAGAAATGGCTCTAACAAACTCCGCGACAAGTCTATCGCGTCGTGCACCAGCGCTGTGTCGGGTACTTTGATCCCTGCGAAATCCATGTTCATCCTTTCTCGCCTTCCAGACCGTTGGGATATAGCGTGAAGTTCACTCGACCGCGGCATTGTTGAGCAGCCTTTCTACCTTCGAATCCAATTCCCGAGCGACCTTCAGGGCATCCGGGTTTTCGTATGGGGACAGAAAGCTAGTCACCCTGTCGTAGGACAAATGCACGCCATCGTCCCGTTCATCAACGAGCACGGTCACAGGCGCATATGACCCCGCGTCCGGAACATGCTTGGCCATCTCCTTCATGACGAGAGGATTGCCGATCACTAGCCTCATGATCTTCGGTTTCGCGAGTCCTGTTTCCTTCCGAACGACGGCGCCGTGATCGAATTCCAGGAACAACAACAGACCTGATTCCCCCATGTTTCGGTTGATCACTTCCTCCAACGCGGCGAATGTGCCGGACGACTTGGAAGCGCTCGCGAACGCGGCCAGATCCAGTTGCCCGATACTGGATTTCAAGGCGCATACCACCGACTCGAATGGTCTTGATGTTGTCAGACTGAAGCGCTCTACTTCGACTTTTCTAACTGGCATTGGATCGTTCCTTTCGGGTACCCAGTCACACGCCGCTCGCCTTGATACTGTTGAGGACCGTGTTGTCCCAGTAAGCGTCGAGCCGTGTGATTTTGGAATTCGAGTCGAAATGCAGAATGTAGCAGTGGGGGATGTGTACGTCCTGGCCCTTCTTTGCAACCCCAGGCACTTCGGCAGGTATCGGCCCGCTCATTTCAGCTTGGATCACGACTATGTTCCCGTCGGCAGGGATCAGCTCGATCACTTTGACTCGGAAGTTCGGAACTTCATTCGGAAACGCGCGCCAAATAACATCGATGCCGCCACGGATCGGCACGACGCTTTCGCGGCCGTATGGGGCATATCGTCCCAGTGCGCCATCCGCGCAAAGACCGAGCATGCCATCGACGTCGTGGGCATCGTAGGCGGTGAAGAACTGTTGGGCGGTCGATACGTAGTCTTTCGCGCTTCCTTTCATCTCTGTGCTCCTTTGGGGTCGCTTTTGTTGGGGATCTTGTGCCCTAGTATTCAAACCACTGGCTGAGCGCTTTGACCTTCTCCTCCGTATACGGCGGGAACAGGTGCTCGATGGCTACGTCGGGCGGCGAAATCAGAACTGATTTCGCGTGCGTGAGAGCGTCAAACCCGGCTTTGCCGTAGTAGTGACCAATGCCGGAATATCCGACCCCGCCAAAGGGCATGGTTTCGATAAACAGGTGAATATTTACCTGATTGATCGCGCCACCGCCGAACGACAAGCTCGCGAGGAAGTGATCGATCGCCTGCTGATCTCGGCTGAAGAGGAAGCCGGAAAGAGGCTTCGGATGCTTCTTCACCTCGCGAATGGCCGCATCCATGTCCTTGTAGGTAAGGATTGGAAGAAGCGGCCCAAAGATCTCATCCTCCATGATCGGATCGTCCCAAGTCACCGGATAGATGACCGTGGGATCGAGATAGCGTGCCTCCGGGTCGGAGGCCCCGCCTATGACGACTTTCTTTTGATCGATGAGGCCCGCCAAACGTTCGGTGGCCTTTGGGCTGATAATGCGGGAGTAGTCGTCCGGTCTGCTCTTGGGGTCAGTCCCATAGAGCTCGACCATCGCCTTCTTGCACTCTGCAACGAACTCCTCTGCAATTGATTCGTGCACGTAGGCGTAGCCGGGCGAGGTGCACCATTGGCCGCCCCAAGCCGTCGCACCCCAGACGATCTTCTTGGCCGCATCCGGAATATTTGCGGTCGCGTCAACGAAAGCCGGATTCTGCCCGCCTAGTTCGAGAAGAACGGGAGTCAGATTCTTGGCGGCCGCCTCCATGACGATCTTGCCAACCTTGACGCTGCCGGTGAAGAAGATGAAGTCGAAGGGCAGCTTGAGAAGCTCCGTCACCTCGTCTTTGCTGCCTGTGACGGCGGTTACGGCTCGGGGATCAAAATATTTCGGAATGAGATCGAGCAAAACCTTGCTGGTGGCGGGCAAACCCTCGGAGAGTTTGAGAATGCACGGATTGCCCGCCGCAAGAACTTGGCACGCCGGGTCGAAAAGCAGGGTCAATGGCCCGTTGAACGGACCAATCACCAAGGTGACGCCGTACGGTTCCCGGTAAACCTTGGCAGTATGTCCGCTCTCCCGAAGGGCTTTCGGCACGACGACATCTACAGGCGTCATCCACTCTTTCAGCTCTTGCTTCGCGAAGGCGGCGGTTCCTACAGGCGCCATAATCTCGAAGACTTTTTCCTGGCTGGCGGTCTTGAAGTCGCTGCTCATCGCGGCCTCAAGCGCCTCGGCGTTCTCATTGCACAAGTTCGCAAGGCGTGTCAGCTGGTCGATGCGCCACTCGTAAGACTTGGTCGCGTCCGAATCGAAATATGCTTTCTGCTTGTCGAAGATTTCCTGGAACTGATTCATCTAACGTCTCCTTCGCACATCGGTTTGTCGATGCCGCTTTTCAACGGCGTCGTGATTTTCAGGCCATTGTGAGAACCATGCGGAATCGCGCATCGCCAGACATCATGCGTCGATACGCTTCTTCGGCTTTTTCCAAGGGAAGCGTTTCGATCATGGGGCGAACGTCGGTGAGGACGCTGAAATCAAGGGTGTCCTGTGTCTCGATCGCTCTTCCCGTCAGGCTTCCAATGACAGACCGGCCACCAAAGATGAGCGGAACGCCGTTGACGGGAATCGGATCGCCTGAGACGCCAACGACCACGAGCTTTCCGCGAACCGAGAGGCCGGGAAGCAGGCTGGCAATTGCCGCGCCGCTGGGTGCGGTTGCCAGGATCACGTCGGCGCCTCCGAGTTTCTGCAGCTCGGCTCCCGCATCCTCGGCCTTGGCGTCGACGTAAACGTGAGCTCCCAGTTTGGGCGCCAGATGTTCTTTGTCTGGACCGAAGCCGATTGCAACGGTGCGAAAACCCATCTTCTTGGCGTACTGCACGCCAAGATGTCCTAACCCGCCAATGCCCTGGATAGCGACGGTATCGCCTGCACGTCCGGCGTTGCGGAGCGCATTGAACGTCGTGATGCCGGCGCAAACCAAAGGGGCCGCGTCTTCTGATTTGAGCTCTCCAGGTATGAGGGCCAGTGCGCGCGCCTCAGCGATCATCATTTCCGCATAGCCGCCGTCACTCGTCACGCCGGTGATAATGGGGTTCTGGCAATATGCCGTGTCGCCGCGCCGGCAGGTCTCGCAGGTTCCGTCTTCGCCACCAAAGAACCCGACTCCTACACGCTGGCCGACCTTCCAGGTCGTAACACGCCGGCCCACCTCCTCGATGCGGCCGATTGCTTCATGGCCCGGGACACGCGGATACACGATGCCGGGCAATTGTCCCTCAACGGTGCCCGCGTCTGAGTGACATACACCGCAAGCCTCCACCCGGATACGAACTTGCTCCTCGCCCGGCCCGACGACAGGCTTCTCGACGAGGCGAAAAGTCCCGGGTTTGGTTATCTCGAC
The DNA here is from genome assembly GCA_049522755.1 of Bryobacteraceae bacterium. GTDB lineage: Bacteria > Acidobacteriota > Terriglobia > Bryobacterales > Bryobacteraceae > PALSA-243. The sequence continues at coordinate 17,558 of JBEKNN010000179.1, forward strand.
CGCCTTATATGTTTTTCCCATTTTCGTCTCCATCGATCTGGAAGAACTCATGTGTCGCCGTTCACAAGAATTGCGACAAGCGGCAGGTTGAAAATTCGCCGTTGCTCGCGATCCTGGCTCAACTACGACACTCCCATTGTTTTGGAATTTTCAATCCTTGTCTTGATTGAAAATGCCGCAGTTTGGCGTTTCTGTTGGGCTTTAGGGGGTGGGAAACGCGAGTGACGGCTTTTACTTCTCTTCAGGCGCGGGGAGGTTGAACGCCTTCGGCATCGGCGCGTTTGCTCTTCGCCACTGTCCTGGCGAAGTTCCAACAATCGCACGGAAGCTTCGGTTGAAAGCGGGCTGGTCAGTGAATCCGACTTCCAACGCGACTGTTAGTAAAGAGTCGTTCGAGTGCAACAAGAGAGACTTTGCGGCTTCAACGCGCTTTAAGAGCAGGTAGCGCCGGACGGGAACACCAAATGACCTTTTGAATGCGCGCATGAAACGGCCCGCCGATAGCGCACACTCTTTTGCAAGATCGGCAAGCGCCAGGTCACCATCCAGATGACCGTTCAGCACCTCGATCGCCCGGTCCTGTTGCCAGATCGTCAACCCCCCGGTAACAACCTCCGGCTGGCTGCGGCCCTGGTATGTGCGGCTCAGATGAGCGCAGAACATCATGATCATCTCGTCGATAACCAGGCGTGGAAGCTGAAGCGGACGATCAGAGAACGGCAACATCATCCGGGCCCAATGAAAAATCACGTCATCCCTTGTTCCCGGGGTGCAATGCAGGTTGCGAATGCGTTTTTGCTCGTTCTCGTCGCTGAATCGATTGATGACTGACCGGGGTATATAGACGTGAACCGAGTCGAAACCTGAAGTTCGCAGTGCGACCGGCTCCGACTCCATATCGAATATCTGAATCCCGCCGGCATCCCATTCAGTGACACGATGAAAGCGTCCGTCAAGCCACGTTCCCCAGCCCCTGATGCTGCCGGGACGGCGCAGGTGCACGGATATCGAAAAAGCCTTTTCTGGTGGAATGTGTGGAGTGGGTCCAGGAAAGCCGTTCGGCATTCGCATACGTGTCAACGCAACCTGAGAGTTTGTCTTGGGACCAAGCACAAACGAGGAAGACTCCGGCAGGGAAAAATGCTCCGCCAATCTTTTTCCGGCTCTCCGCAGGAATTGGTGAAAACCTTCAAATATCGATGATTCAGTGAGATGGCGTTTTTGGGTACACTCGGCAGTTGACCCACAAAGAATGGACGGCGATTCTGGCGTGGCCGGGGTA
>JBEKNN010000180.1:0-18739 GCA_049522755.1 Bryobacteraceae bacterium
AACAGGATAATCGGTTTCTGTTCGTGCAGGGGGGCCAAATCAGAGCATCGAAGTGGGCCAATTCAGAATAGCGAAGTCAGGAAGATCGAAACGCCGCCCCAAAGCCCGCTTCAGATCCACGTACCGAGCGAAGACAGGCGCCAAGCGAGACGAAAACGCCGGAGTGAACGCCGAGGTTCCTTTCATCACTGCCCCTCCTTTCCGGCGCGCCCGCCCGGAACTGCGAGCGCCACTTCACGCAGATCCCCAGTGGCCAATCGCAGGTACATGGACGTGGCCTCTGCGGTACGATGCCCGAGGATGTCACCGATGGTCTTTAGAGGAGTTCCATTCTTGAGGAGACGCAGGGCGTAAGCGTGGCGCATGCAATGCGGGCCTTGGTAGGAAATGCTGAGCCCGCTTTTGCGAACCAGAGCCTGAAAGGCCTCCGTGATAGCAGTCGGTTTCAGCACGCCCATAGGAGCGCGTATTCGCAGGAAAACTCTCCGATATGGCGCCGGTGGTGGCGTTCGTTTCAGATGCTTCACCAGCGCAGACAGGACCTCGTTGGTCAGCGGCAGTTCCAAAGGCGAGGAGGTCTTGCGCTGGTGGATTCGCAGGATGCCTTGTCTCCAATGGATGTCGTCGAGGGTGATGGCAACCACCTCGCTGGCCCGCAATCCGTATGTAGCAAGCAACAGAAACATCGCGTAGTCGCGCAGGCCCATGGGCGATGCCGTGTCCAAGGATTGCAGAAGAGTGCAAACCGCATCCCACGGTAGGGCGCGAGGGAGTTGCTCCAGGCGGTAGAGTCGCGGCGTGTCGATCTGGCGATCCAGCCCGGTGGGAACCCTACCATCTGTCGCGAGAAAGCGCAGAAAGCCACGCAGGGCGGCGATGTCGTGTTGTAGACTGGCCCGGCTCAGCCGTTTGCCGGCCTGGGCGACGTACGATTCGACGTGGCAGGGCCGGATGCAGTGCCCGCTTTTGCCAGGTGCTGCAGGAAACACTGCGCGGTGCGCTGGTGGCTGGAAACTGTGGAGGTCGCGAATCCGCGAACTTCGCGGAGGTGACCCGCATACTCTCCGCTCAAACTCGATCGCTGAGTAGCTGCTGCTTGGCGGCCATCCACGATCAGGCCATTGGCGACTAGATATCGCTCCAGCGTGTGGATGGTTCCTGCACGGCAGGGATACCTCTTCTTCAGGACCTTAAAGCAATCGTCGAGAACCACGTGGTTGAGCTTCGCGATCTCGTCTACGCCGCGGCGGCGCAACTGCTTATCCGCGATCGGCAATAGATGGATCGCCAGCTTGCGTGAGCCCTGAGTGAAGCCGCTGGCGGTGAGCCAGTCGTCAAAACCATCGGTAATCAGCCCCAATAGCGGTAGTGCGAAATATTTCTGGTGAGCTCTCGGATAAACGGAACGTAACATCGGTACCTCAATAAAAAGGGGATTAGCCGCCGAACGGCGACCGTTCCGATGGCACCGCTTTAAATGTGGAGTTGGAAACAGAGGAACCCCGATTCGACGGGGTTGCCATGCGTCAACTCCACATTACTGACAACTTCACATTAATCGATAAATGTTCAGCTAAACATTTGTTGACGAGCTAGGTTACTTGAATCTGAAACCGGAGCAGTCGAACATCTTTTTCAAGCTCATGGAAGAGCGCTACCGTCAGCATTCCACCATCATCACTACGAATCTTGTCTATGACGAGTGGCCGAACTTCTTAGGCAGCCGGCCGATGGTGGAGGCGCTGCTGAGCCGTTTGCGGCACTACTGCCACACGGTGACGATCGACGGTCCGTCGCTGCGCGAACTGCAAGGTTGAAGATGCGGGGCTGGGTGGATTTCGGCGTGGTGAAACAGGCCGTGAGTCTGGAGGCCGTGCTGCGTCATTACCAGGTGCCGGGCCTGCGAAAATGCGGTCATCAACTGGTAGGCCGTTGTCCGATTCACCGCGGCCGGCGCGACGATTCCTTCCGCGCCAGTCTGAGCAAAAATGCGTTTCACTGTTTCGCCTGCCAGGCCGGCGGCAACGTATTGAACTTCGTCGCCGCCATGGAGAAGTGTTCGATTCGCCAAGCGGCGCTCTGGCTGCAAGGATGGTTTTCGGTCGGCGCGTCCGGCGAGGGGCGGAGCGTGCGGAATGGGGAACTGGTTCGGGAAAAAGAAGGGGGCAATCCTCCGCTGCCGTTCGTTCTGACGGGTGTGGATCATGCTCATCCTTACTTAGTCCAGCGCGGCATCGATCCGGCTACTGCCGTCGCGTTTGGTGTGGGCTTCTATGCCGGACCCGGTTTGCTGAGCGAACGGGTGGTGATCCCGATCGCGAACGCAAGGGGCCAGGCCGTCGCTTACGCCGGTCGTGCGCTGGATTGACAGCCTGCCGAAGTACAAACTGCCGGCCGGCTTCCGCAAGGCCTGGGAGCTTTTCAACCTGCACCGCGCGGCGGCCACCGGCAGCCAGACCGTGATCGTGGTCGAGGGTTACTTCGATTGCCTGCGGGTGCATCGAGCGGGGCTGCCGTGGGTGGTGGCTTTGACGGGATCGTCTCTGTCCGCGGAGCAGGAGAATGTGTTGCTGAAAGCCTTCGACCGTGTAGTTCTGCTGCTCGACGGGGATGCCGTCGGCCGCGCCGCAAGCCGCGCCACAGCAGCACGGCTGTCCAGCAGATGTTTGGTTGTCGAAGTCCAAGTGCCGGACGGCGCTCAGCCGGATCAACTATCGCTCGTAGCTATTCAGCAGTTGCTGAGTTAATTCCTTCACCGGTCCCCCAACGTCGCATGTCTTCACACAGACCGATGATGGCCTGAACTCTCTCGCTTTTCTTGGTGTGTTCCTAGCCGTGGTCGATTCATTCCAAGCGCCGAGGGAAACGGACTCGTTCCGCCGAAAGCGTTCGTGGAAGTGATTTACAACGGCATCAAGTAAGCAAATATTCAATCTTCAAAGGAGACTATCATGGCCGATCCCAACGCCTCCGCCTCTAACGGAGCGAATAAGACTCAGAGTTCAAACGGTATTCGCGACGGAATTGTACACGCCCCTGGCGGCGGCGACGCATTGCCCCATCTCGACGACGTCGTCTTCCTATTGCTCGATCACCAGGCGGGCCTGTTTCAGGTGGTCAAGGACATTAGTGTCGCAGAACTCCGGGCGAACACCACCATGTTGGCAAAACTTGCAACCTTGCTGAAGATTCCAGTCATCACGACGGCTTCTGTGCCAGAGGGTCCGAACGGTCCTCTGATGCCGGAGATCCACCGCTTTGCGCCGCACGCAGTCCACGTTCCCCGAAAAGGGGAAGTCAACGCATGGGACAATGAGCTTTTCGTGAAGACAGTGCACGAGACCGGCAAGAAGACGCTGATCATCGCCGGAGTCTGGACCAGTGTTTGCCTCATGTTCCCTTCGTTGGATGCGCTCGCGGCTGGGTTCAAGGTCTACGCGGTGATCGATGCGTCCGGCGATCCCAGCGAGATGGCGTCCCGGACCACCCTCGCCCGCTTCGCGCAAGCTGGTGTTGTTCCGATTAGCGCGAACGCCGTATTATGTGAACTCCAACGTACTTGGAATCGTCCCGACGCTGCGGAGGTCGCTCAGCTTTACACCATGGTTGCACCGAACTACGCGGCCGTCATGGAAAGCTATAGCAGAGCCCAAGAGGTTGCTCTGCATCCGCAAGCACCTGCTCCGGAACTCACTCGCCGATAAATCAGTTTGCGGAGCCGAAACAGGATCATCCGGAATCTACCCTAAAGGGTGAGTTTTAGAAGCGACCTTTGCGTGCATGATTAGAGTTGACCCGTAAAGGAAGATTCCATGCTGGCAGTTCGGGAGGTCTAAATTGACCCGACTCGGAGGTGCGCTTTGGAAGGAGAGGGCCGCTATGACGGCGGTGGCTCTTCTTCTGACCCAAGGCGGAAGTGTATTTGCAGCTGATTTATCGGAGACGAGAGCTGGATACGCTCGCAAAAACTTCACGGTTGAGGATGGCCTTTCGTCCAACCACGTGGATGCCATTGTGCAAACCGGAGACGGGTTCTTGTGGGTCGGGACCGATAAAGGGCTTCTCCGGTTTGACGGTCGCCATTTCATGCCCATCAGTCTTTTACCGGAGGCATCGCCGCTTTCGGTGAGCGCTTTGGCGGTAGCGCCCGATGGTGCGCTTTGGGTAGGAACTAGAAACGGCGTCGCCAGAATTGCCGGTGGACAGTCGGGGGACTCGGGGCACGTGGTCTCCACTCTCTACCATCCGGGGACAGGAGACAGCGATTCTATTCAATGCCTGCATATTACCCGCCAAGGCCAACTCTTCGTCGGGACGATGACGGGATTCTATCGCTTGGATCGCGAGGCCTTCTCGATGGTGATTCCCGATTTGTGGACTTCGAGGATCGAAGAGGCCGCGAACGGAAACCTTCTGGTTATCACTTCCAAGGGTTTTGTTGAGTGGGACGGTCAGCGGGTGATTCAGCACCTGGACCTAGCAACACGCTTGGGTGTCCGTCAGAACGAAATTTTTCAGGTTTCCGAGGACCGCGCTGGTAACCGCTGGTATTGCTCGACCGCCGGTTTGGCGCGGCAGTTGGGCACTTCTATTGAACGAATCGAGCCCTACGGCAAAGATGTCGTATTCCGCGTGAATGAAGATTCTGAAGGCGCTATGTGGTTCGTGCAATCCGCCAATCTATATCGTATCGGATTGAGTGGTCGGGAACTTATAGCATCTCATTTGACCGCCACATACGTAGCCTTTGATCGCGACGGCGATTTGTGGGCCGGAACAAAGGGAACCGGGCTCTTCCGAGTGAAGCGTCAAGCCGTGAAGATGTTCACCGGGGCCGACGGCTTGCCACTTGGCAAGCCAGCTGCGGTTTTGGCGTCGAGCGATGGCAAGCTCTGGGTGGGAAGTAATTGCGGAGGCCTATCGTGGTTCGATGGTTCACGGTTCCGCACGTATTCAGAGAATGATGGCCTCACGAACTCCTGTGTTTTCTCTCTTGCAGAAGGCCTCAGCCAAGATATTTTGATCGGAACCTACGGCGGCGGACTTTTCCGCTACCGGCAAGGGCAATTCAGCCAGATCGTTAAGGAAGATAAGTCAAAGAACAACGTCGCGGTTGCGATTTTGCCAACGATCGACGGGTCTGTGTGGATTGCCTACAGCGATGGTCTTAGCCGCCTTCAAGGCGGGCAGCTTCGCAGATTCACGATCGATGACGGCCTCTCTAGCAATACGCTTCTGTCAGCTTACTTGGATCGGCGCGGTGTGCTCTGGGTTGAGACTGCCGGAGGGATCGATCGGCTGGATAGAGACCGATTTGTAGCGGTCTCGAAGACCAACAATGCGGCGGTGGTCGGCGGTGGATTTGGATTTGGGGAGGATCACTTTGGAGAGCTGTTTGCGTTTGGGCCTTTCAGCGGCACTGTTCATGTTCAAGAAAATCGTACGACCCAATTGCAAGGCGTGCCGAAGGTTACAGGGATGGTGAGATCGCCGGAAAGTCAGTGGTTTTGCGGAGACGGAATCTATAGAACCTCTCTGGACAGTCTGGAAAAGTGGGAGCATGCGGGGGACACGCCGCCCGATTACACTCGCTTTGCCCGCGCGGACGGAATGAATTCCACGGAATGCAGCGGCGGTTTTCGAAATATGGCCATTACCAACGACGGCAAGTTGTGGGTTCCGACAGAGCAAGGGGTCGCGATGCTAGAAACTTCGCGACTGCGTCATACAGATCGAAAACCTGCCATCTACATGGAACGGGTTGTGGTCGGCACAACCCCGGAACCTCCGAATCATGAACTGATCTTACCGGCCGGCACGCGGCATGTGGAATTGCACTTCGATTCCATCGAGTTGTCTTCCCCGGAGGCGATTCGAATGCAATACCGCCTGGATGACGTCGATCGGGGCTGGCTGTACGCGGACTTGAGCGCCGCCGCGATTTACAGTGGCATACCGGTGGGCACTCATGCATTCCATCTGCGCGCCTGCAATAGCGATGGTATTTGGGATCCGGTGGGTATCATTTATAACGTCACCCAAAAACCGTTCTATTACGAAACCGGCTTATTTCGGGTCTCGGCAATCGGAACTCTTGCATTGCTGCTCGCGCTCGCATACCGGCAGCGGCTTAGCTGGCTCACTGCTCAGATGAATGCACGTCTGGATGACCGGGTCGCGGAACGGACCCGTTTTGCGCGCGACCTGCACGACACCATGTTGCAAACGATTCAGGGGAGCGAGATGTTCGTCTCCGTGGCGATAAACCAACCAGGGAATCCTGCTCCCACGAACGGTGCCCTCGAAAAAATATCGGCGGGGCTCGCAAGGGCCGCGCAGGAAGCAAGAGCATGTCTGCAATCGCTGCGCGACTCGACTACGCAAGTGAACGATCTCGCGGAGGCCTTAAAGCGCGCCGGCGAGGAATCCGCCGCCGGACATTCGCTCACATTCAGCCTAGTGGCCAGGGGAGGCGTCAAAGATATGCATCCTATTGTCCGCGACGAAATCCAGCTTATCGGGGCGGAGGCGATTCGGAACGCTTTCGCCCACTCTGCGGGTACCAAAGTGGAGGTTGCGTTGACCTATTCGAATGCGCTGGAACTGCGCGTGCGAGATGACGGGAAAGGCCTTGGCGCCGAAATAGCCGCTCAAGGCGTGCACGGGCATTTTGGACTTACCGGTATGCAGGAGCGTGCTGCCAGAATCGGGGCTAAACTGACGTTGCGCAGTTCGGTTAACGGCGGAACAGAGGTCGAGCTCATCGTTCCTGGGCGAATTGCGTTCCGCGAGAAACAGACTCATTGAATCTGCTGCAGAACGCAACCTAGCCGCTCACCTGCCTCCAAAACTCCGCCACCAGCTGCGCGGTGCGCCGGTCGAATTGCGTCTATACGCGACGGCCGCGGGAACCACCAATTCAATCTCTGTACCGGCGCCAACTCTGCTGAGTATTTCAAGTTGCGAACGGATTTTCCGTGCACGTTCTCTCATTCCCACCAGACCCCAGCTTTTCTTTGGGACCGCCGAGAGAGAGCTTTCATCGATGCCGTGACCGTCATCCCGAATTCTCAATTGCAGCGTCTTGTCTGAGTAGATGAGTTCAATTTCCACCCGCTTGCCCTTAGAGTGGCGAACGGCATTCATCAGTGCTTCCCGGCCGATCCAGTACGCCTCCTCCCGCGCAACTGCATTAAGCTGTCTCGGATTGCCTGCGATCACTACATCGAATTCCATTTGGCCATTGTGGATAATCTCCCGAGCTGCCGTCGTAAACAATTGGGCCAGATTGCCACCGGTGTCTGCAAGAACGCGCAGGCTTCCCACGCGGTCCCTCCCCTCCGCCAACACTTGATTCGCCCGATCCAAGGTGTGCTCCATCGAGCCACGGCTCGGCTCTGTGGCTGGCAGGCGTTCCGTGATCGCATGAAAGCGTAATATCAGACCTTGCACGCTCTGGAGGAGGGTATCATGAAGTTCTCTAGCGATGCGTTCCCGTTCGTCGAGGCGTTCTTCAAGCAGGATTCGCATCTGACGTCTGACTTGCCCCAGCCGAAACAGGTACGCGCCGCTCAGCAGCGCAAGACCGCTCGCTAGCGAGAAGCCACGGAACCATAACGTCTCGTAGTAATAAGGTTTTTGATTTATGGGATACGTAGCCCCGGCGCGATCCCAAATTCCGCTCGCGTTTGATGCACGCATATGCAGGTTGTGAATACCTATCGGAATACTCGTGTATACGGCCAACTGTGTCGCATCCGCGTCGAGCCAAACAGCGTCGACTCCATCGAGGCGATATTGATAACGGATTTTTTCCGGGGAGGCGAGTTCGACCGTGTCAAAGTGAATGGCGACATGATGCGTGCCAGGGGGCAGGATAATTTCCCGGCTTGCCGGCTCTGTATATCGCCCGACCGTCACCTCATCGACGTAGACCTGAGATTTACTGGTGCTTCGATGCAGATTTGCGAGGTCCAGCATCGCGAGGCCGTGTGCGGTCGCTACCCACAGTTTCCCGTCAGGAGTGGTGGACATATTCGGCACGCCTCGGCTGGTCTGAGCGGACACTAACCCGTCCGCCGTACCAAACTGTTCGTAATCGAGCGCCCCCTCGTGTTCCTGGGGGACCCAGTCCAGTTCTAATGGGGAAAACCGGAAGATTCCGTTTGCGCCTGAAAGCCAAACGTCACTGGGACCATGCTGCAGCATGCTGAGAAGCTCCAGCTCGGGATTGATTCCAACCAGTCTCCTATCTTGCACGCGGCTGATTCCTCGCGGCGCTCCGAGAACATAAATTTTCCCGGAAGACGTTTCTAAGAAGCCCACAGAGCGTTGCCCGAATGATGGAGTCTCGGAGGGAACGTGAACAAAGCGGTCATCCGATCGCCGATCTACTCCCTGCGCCGTTGCCACCCAAATCCCGCCGTCTTTATCCTCGAAGACATTGACGACCAGGTTGTCGGCCAATCCATCCGCTGTCGTATAGTTTCGGAACGATCCGTTCCGCATGTGGCTCAGACCATCGTACGTTCCAATCCACAGAGATCCATCGCGGGATACCGTAATCGCGTATACAAATATGCTTGGCAGTCCTTGGGGAAGTTCGTACTGGGTGAATTTGCCGGCGCTGAACCGAAACATCCCTCCTCCCCCGGTTCCCAGCCAGAGGTTTTGATCGGCATCCTCAGCGATCGTGTTGACGCAAGAATTCTTGAGACCATCTTTCTCGTTGTAAGTTCGAAAGCCATTTCCGTCGAACAGGGAAAGGCCACCGCACGAACTACCAACCCAAAGTTCGCCGGCGTGATCAGAAAACACGGCCATTGGCCGCGTATTCATCATTTGGGGTATTGGCTTGAATATCTGTATAGGCCTGTCTTTGAATTTCACGAGGCCATCACCTTTTCGACCAACCCAGAGCGTTCCATCGCGATCACTGTAAACGGATGCTGCATTCATTCCTGCCGCCAAAACCTCCATGCCTGCCGCAGTCGCCCTGAACAATCCGTTCTGTGTGAACACCCAGATGTTTCCCTGCTTGTCCTCCATGGCTCTAAAGGCTCCACTCGGCGCAGTGCGGGTGCTCTGGCCGAAAGGTTGAAACCGGACAATCGCATCTCCCGATTTACGCGCTAGGCCAGCGACGGTGCAGAACCATAACGCACCGGTGTGGTCGGGCACGACGTGAAAAATCTCGTTCGACCGGACTCCGAGCTCGGCAGCCACGTCAGAGTGGGGAATCTCCCGCAATCCGTCCAGCTCCATCCAGCCAGTGCCGTTAATGACCAGCATATGGCCGTTCGAGGTTTCCTCAAGCCGGCTAATCCATCCGTCAGGTAAAACTGGTTCGAATTTGCCATCTCGCCACCGAAATAGACCCGATCTGGTCCCCACCCAGAGGAAGCCGTCCCGGCTAAAGTGAAGGCAGACGATTTCATCGCTTTTTCGAGCGCCAGGATGATAAAAGACGACCGGCGAGCGGTCAGCTTGATCCAGATCATTTGCGGAGATGCGGGCAAGTCCGGTGTCGGTTCCGATCCACAAATCGCCTCCCGGTGAAACCGCAAGGGAGTGCACTACCCCTTGAGGGGTTGAACCCGGGCCCCGGAAGTTGAATCGTCTGAACCGGCGCCCATTGAAACGGGAGAGGCCGTCGTCTGTTCCAAGCCATAGAAATCCGTCGGCCGTTTGAACGATTGCATTCACGACGTTCGACGGGAGACCATCTGCGACCGTAAATGTGGTCTGTAAATAGGAACTCGCAGGCTGACTCGGATTCAACGCCCAGGAAGACGGCGCAAACAGGAATAGAACTGCTAAGGTCGCCACTTGTGCTTGGGACATGTACTTGCTCATGCTTCTTTAGCAGGAGTCCAGGAATCCGCGCTTCATCGCGATCATTACCGCATGAGTGCGATCGTTGGCCGCGAGCTTGGAAAGAACGTTTTTCATGTGGGCTTTCACCGTATCTTCGGTGATAGAAAGATTGGAAGCCACAATTTTGTTGGAATTTCCGGAGGCCACTTCTTTTAGAACTTCTATTTCTCGCTTCGTGAGTAAGTCATCGATGGCGTGCTCGGCCATGTTGGTCGCGATCTCCGCGGGGACCCGTCTATGCCCTTGATGCACAGCGCGGATCGTTTCGACAAGATCTTGCCGTACCATGCTCTTCAACAGGTACCCATAAGCGCCCGCCTTGAGCGCGCGGCCAGCCTGAACATCGCCGCTATACGTGGTTAAGACGATGATTCTGGCAGCGGGGAATTCTTCACGAATCGCCTGAATCGAATCGGTACCACTCATATCAGGGAGGCGCAAATCCATTAGAGTCACGTCCGGCCGGAACATGCGGAACTTTTCAATCCCTTCTGCTCCAGTCGCCGCTTCAGCGACGAGTAGCATATCGGGCTGGTTGGCGATCATCGCAGCGATTCCATCCCGCAGAAGGGGGTGGTCGTCAACGGTCAGCAGGCGAATGGGTCCGCTCGAGGCACTCATGTTCATACCCGATTTTTCCACCAACTTCTCAATTCTACCCGCGAGCTCAGAAATGTCATCCCACTTAAGGGTTATTTTTGCGCTGTGCGAGTGGAACCCTGCTTTCTTTGGAGGATACCACGCCCCATCGGCTTGGGCCGCCCACGCCAATCGGAGTGCATGGCGGTTCAAAAATCTTTTTCCGCGAGTTTGAGAACCCGCCGCCCGAAGCGTTGGGAATCGAAGGAGTAAGCTCCTGGCCCAAGGAGCCCAAGGGCGATCGTCTCAACGACGAGAAAACACTCGCAGGCATGCCTTTGATCGACGTCTCCGTAGATCAGCCACACTTGCAGGATGCACAGTAAGGTCGTCATCACCGGAACAAAAACCCCCGCGCACAGAAGTACGGCGAGCAGTATTTCGAACAGAAAAAGCACTCCGCTCCATCCAGTGATTGATCGAGCCGAATAGACGCTCAGAAATAGACCGGCAATCGATGCACGTAGAAGGAGCAACGCCCACCCCGGCGCTCCCGCCGGAAAGGCTGAATACAGTCGTTGCACAACTGCATGATATTTCGGGAAGCGAATCATTCGCAATGACCGATGGTGGAACATGCCCGCTACCCTTTTTGGGTATTGCCCGGAGGCGGCATCACGAATACGCTTATCTGTTGACGGCTTCCTCCGCTGAAAAGTGCGGGTCTTGCGACATCGAGCTAATGTGAGAAAGCACTGACACGAATCGTGAACGGAACTGGCACATTTACTGAGCAGCCATCCATTCGCATCCTCAGCGTAGATGACCATCCGTTTCTGCGCGAAGGGCTAGCCGCGATCATCGAGAATCAACCGGATATGATTCTCGTGTCGCAAGCCTGCACGGCTGCCGAAGCCATTCAACACCATCGGAACTTCCGGCCCGATGTGACGCTGATGGACTTGAGACTCCCGGATCGGAGTGGCATTGAAGCCATGGTCACGATTCGGGCAGAGGCGCCCGCGGCGCGAATCATCATTCTCACCACATTTTCGAATGATGCGGACGTCAAGAAAGCTCTTGCCGCCGGAGCGAGGGGATACCTCTTGAAAAGCACGCCCCCATCGGAGATGGTCGATGTGATCCGCTGCGTACATGCGGGAAAAACGTATGTCCCAAAAGCTGTGACCGCACCACACGAGAAGCCAGAGCGCGATGAGCCGAAAGGCAGCCACGAGGCGGGGGCGATGCGACGCGCCTTGAATCGTTTCTTGCGAAAGAGAATCTAACCAGGCAGTTCTCATTTGGTTCGATTGCGCGGTCATCGTCTGCTATGAGACCAACCACACCATGCCAAGCCCAATTGTAGGTCTTCACCACGTCACTGCGATTGCTTCCAATCCTCAGAGGAACCTGGATTTTTACACGGATGTTCTGGGACTGCGCTTCGTGAAGCGCACCGTCAACTTCGATGACCCGGGCACTTACCACTTCTATTTCGGGGACGACGCCGGTTCGCCAGGGACGATTCTCACTTTCTTTCCCTGGCCTCATGCTCATCGAGGGCAAGCGGGCGTTGGTGAGGTCACCAAAACTGCTTTCAGCGTTCCAGCCACCTCGCTCGAATATTGGGCGGAGAGGCTGAACGATCGCGGCGTTCTCGTCGAGCACACCGGGAAGCGCTTTGGAGAACAGGTTCTGACATTCCCCGATCCCGATGGCATGAAGGTTGAAATCGTGGCCCATGCGGATGCGGGCGACACGAACGCCCCCCGTTTTGCGTCAGTTCCGCCGGAGCATGCGATCCGCGGTTTCTTCGGCGTAACGCTGCTCGAACAACGTGGGGAGGCGACGGCCGCGATCCTGAACATGATGGGATTCAACAAGGTCAGCGAAGAAGGCAACCGCCTGCGGTTCGCCGCCGACGGTCACGCGTTGGGCAATCACATAGACCTGATCATCGATCCATCTGCGAAATTTGGCCGTTCCGGCGCCGGCTCCGTGCACCACATCGCGTTTCGAGCGAAGGACGATGCGGCGCAGAAGGAATGGCGCCTGGAGATCGCGAAGCACCTGCAAGTGACTCCAGTGCTGGATCGCACCTACTTTCATTCGATCTACTTCCGTGAGCCGGGTGGCGTGTTGTTCGAACTGGCGACGGATCCTCCCGGATTTGCCCTCGACGAACCAATCGAGTCCCTTGGGGAGGAGCTTCGGATCCCTGCGTGGCTGGAGTCGAAGCGCGATTCTATTGAGAAACGGCTTGCTCCCATCACCTTGCACAAGAGCCTCCCGCCCATCGAAATTCAGACGGTGTCAGGGAAAACAGTGTGAGCAACGATCCTCATAAGGACGGCCCGGTTCTTCGGGCGGGAAAACCGCTGGAGGCGGCGACAGGCGCTGTAATTCTTCTGCATGGAAGGGGCGGATCGGCGGATGATATTCTGTCGCTCGCCAACGAGCTTTATCTTCCTGACTTGGCGTACCTTGCGCCGCAAGCGGCTGCGAACACCTGGTATCCCAACTCCTTCCTGGCGCCCGTGGCCCAAAACGAACCCTGGCGCACGTCCGCTCTCCGCAAAATTGAGACGACTTTACAGATGGTCAGCGGTGCCGGCATTCCTTTGGAGCGGATCGTGCTTGGAGGCTTCTCGCAAGGCGCTTGCCTCGCCACCGAATTCGTTGCCACTCACCCGCGGCAGTACGCCGGTCTGATTGTCTTCACGGGCGGCCTCCTAGGCCCGGCAGGCGCGGAGCTGACGCATGAAGGGGATCTTTACGGCACGCCCGCGTTTTTCGGCTCCGGCGATCCCGATCCGCACGTCCCCTGGCAAAGGGTACAGGAGTCGGCGGAAATCCTCGCTGGGATGGGAGCGGTGGTCACGGCTCGTCGCTACCCAAATCGAGCCCATACGATTTCCGCGGAGGAGGTCGATTTAGCGAAAGCGTTGATTCGCACCGCATTTGGCAACGCCGGTGCCGGGCAAGGACCAGCCCGCTAACGTTCGTGTAGATTCCATCTCCCTCCGTAGGGGCATAAAAAAACCATTAAATTTTGGGATTCTTCTTGGCGCGAATCCGCGTAACTTGGGTCATGGCCTCTCCAACGTTCGCTCCGGCAGTAAATGCGGCTCCATCTGACAACGAAATCATTGGGTCCAGCCTCGACCATGTAATGGCAGCCGTGAGGATGGTGGCCCGAACCGATTCCGCCGTCTTGATTCAAGGCGAGACCGGCACCGGCAAAGAACTCATCGCAAAAGCCATCCATGACCAGAGCCTGCGCCGTTCTGGACCGTATATCAAATTGAACTGCGCCGCTGTCCCTATCGGGCTCATTGAAAGCGAGTTGTTCGGCCATGAGCGGGGCGCTTTCACTGGAGCGTGCACGCAGACCAATGGCCGCTTTCAATCGGCACACAAAGGTACGTTGTTCCTCGATGAAATCGGCGATATGCCGATGGAACTCCAGCCGAAGCTCCTGCGGGTGCTTCAAGAACAGGAGTTTGAGCGGCTGGGCAGCAGCCGGACGATTCGCGTCGACGTGCGCGTCGTGGCGGCAACGAATCAGGACCTGCTGCAACTGGTGCGGGAGGGGCGTTTCCGCGCGGATTTGTACTACCGGCTCAACGTTTTTCCAATCATGATTCCACCGTTGCGGGAGCGGTCGGAAGACATCGGCCCGCTGGCGCGTCATTTCGCGCGTAAGTTCGCCAGGCGCATGAATAAGGGAATCGATCATATACCGGAAGAAGTTCTTTCGGTCCTGAGAATTCACGACTGGCCGGGCAATATACGCGAATTGCAAAACGTCATCGAACGAGCCGTAATTGTGGCGTCTGGCCCGGTCTTGCATCTCCCCAACTTTGAAGCGAAGTTCCTTTCGAAAGGAAATAATTCATCAGTCCGGCGCACGCTCGCCGAAGCCGAACGGGAACATATTGCCGCCGCTCTCCGAGATGCGGGCGGCGTGGTGGGCGGCCGCGAGGGTGCCGCCGCGCGGCTTGGCGTTCCCAGGACGACCCTACTTCACAGGATGCACAAACTAGGCGTCGGGAGGTCCTAAATGAACGCCTCGGATCTGATTCTTATCGCCCAAAGCAAACGAGGAGACCAGGACGCTATCTCAGAGCTTTTCCAGCGGCACTATGCAACGGCTCTCAGCGTGGCTCGTCGTATCCTCCGTCGCCATGAAGACGCCCAGGATGCGGTGCAAGCGGCCTTCATGATGGCGTTCCGACGTTTGGAAAGCTTCCGCTGCGACGCCTCGTTCAAGACTTGGATTACCCGCATCACGGTAAATTGCTGCCTGCTCCAGTTGCGCGAGAGACGGAATCGGGTAACGTGGGTGCAACTAGAGAGCCGCAATGGAGAACAGGGTCCGGACCTACTCGACTCGGGCAAACCAACTCCAGAGAAATCCGCTTGGCACGGACAGGTCGCATCAGCTTTCGCTGCGGCGGTAGCGCAGCTACCCAATCACTTGCAGCTACCCTACACGCTGTTCGCGATTCACGAATTGTCGTTGCAGGATGTCGCATCGTCGCTTGGGCTCAGTCTGTCCGCCACCAAGAGCAGAGTGTATCGCGCACGGGCTGGAATGCGGGCGGCGCTACAACCAGTTTGGACAGGTAGGCGCGGCAAGTAAGTGCCCCCCGATAGAGCTAGTTTCTTACTCCATCGAAATGGGTAACAACGCTCTACTCCCTGTGGGGATTCAATTTTGCCCTGCGTCCCTCATTCTTAAAACGGTAAGAAGTTCAACAGACACGCGCAAGGGGAGAGCGACGATGACTTATCAGGCAGAGTTGATTTTGCTGAACGGGAAAATTGCCACTCAAAACGACCGCCGTTCGTTTGCCGAAGCGCTAGCCATTCGCGATGGCAAGTTCCTAGCCGTTGGAACTGAACGCGAAATCATGGCCCTCAAGTCGGACAGTACGAAGGTGGTGAATCTGAACGGACGAACGGTCATTCCCGGACTCAACGATTCTCACATGCATCTGATCCGCGGCGGGTTGAATTACAACATGGAGTTGCGCTGGGACGGCGTCCCTTCTCTCGCCGATGGGCTGCGGATGTTGCGTGAACAGGCGGGCCGCACACCCGCCGGGCAATGGGTTCGCGTGGTGGGCGGATGGACCGAGTTCCAGTTCGCGGAACGCCGCATGCCGACTCTCGACGAGCTGAACCGCGCGGCTCCAGATACTCTGTCAGTGGCGCCGGGCGAAGGGGCCATTATGGCAGCGCCAGAAGGGACCACCCTGCCAATGGTCGATGGCAGTGAGTGGGGCATCACCAGAGCCGGTCACAATTTCCTTGAAGATTTTCCTTGACTCAGACGCGCACTTCGGGAATTATGAGAACACCTCCGACGACTTGCGCAGAAGCAAGACTGTAGCGCAGTTGCCGTAGGGCAACCAGACGGCCCCAAGATGAAGCTGGCGACAAATTGTTCAGCCTGGCTTTTCGGTCCAGAAACACGGGGGGCGTAGAACGCGGACTGGTTTCAAACGAAATCATCTTGCGCGAAGGCTGCCGGCCAGCTCGATGAAGAAGGCGGCCGCTGAACATCGAACTGGTGCTGGTGCTTGCGGGGCCGGCTACCGCCGTCTATGCCGAGCGCGTGGACGTGGCACAATAACTGACTAAGAAAAGAGCGCACTAACAAGGCCTAAAATCGGGCCAATATGGCCATAGCGTAACCACATCGCTGGCCCCTTTCTCCCTGCCATAATGGCCCCATTTTTCGGCGCCACCGTCAAGATACTCCAGTGTTCGTGCTTCACCTGTACGACCGCGCGCTCTTGAACCGGGCCGCGCTACGAGCGGTCGGCTACACGAGGGATTCTACGAACCCTCCGGGGGGCGAGATCGTCCACGATTCCGCAGGCAACCCGACCGGCGTCCTGATCGCGAGGCCCAATGCGGCGATCCTTTATTCAACGCTCGCGAAGGGGCCGAAACTGCCGCCGGAATATCAGGTCAATTCCAGCCGCCATTTCATGCGGGAGCTAAACCGGCTGGGCATTACGAGTATTATCGACGCCGGGGGTGGATTTCAAAACTACCCGGAGGATTACCAGGTGATCGATCAACTGCATAAGAGCGGCGAATTGACGGTTCGGATCGCTTACAATCTTTTCACGCAAAAACCGAAGGACGAGCTGGCCGATTTCAAGAACTGGACGGGTATTGTGAGGCCTGGTCAAGGAGATGATTACTATCGCCATAATGGCGCCGGCGAGATGCTGGTGTTCTCTGCGGCGGACTTTGAGGACTTTCTTGAGCCGCGGCCGGATATGCCGGGATCGATGGAAGCCGAGCTCAAGCCCGTGATCACGCTGCTGGCGCAAATGGGCTGGCCTTTCCGGCTGCACGCCACTTACGATGAGACGATCACGCGCGCATTGAGCGTGTATGAAGAGGTGAATCGCGAAATTCCACTTAGCGGGCTCCACTGGTTCATCGATCACGCAGAGACCATCTCTCAGCGGAACATGGAGCGCATCAAGAAAATGGGCGGAGGCATCGCCATTCAGCATCGTATGGCGTTCCAGGGCGAATACTTTCGCGATCGCTACGGCGAAGCACCGCTGAAGCGCACTCCTCCAATTTCGGAGATGCTAAGCATGGGATTGCCTGTGGGTGGAGGCACGGACGCGACGCGCGTCGCCAGCTATAACCCGTTCGTTTCGCTGTATTGGCTGGTCAGCGGGAAAACCGTCGGCGGCCTGTCCATGTACCCGGAGAACAACCGGCAGGATCGCATGGAAGCTCTGCGCTTGTGGACAGTAGGCAGCAGTTGGTTTTCGACCGAGGACGGGAAGAAGGGGGCGATTGGTCCTGGCCAGTTGGCGGATTTAGCGGTGCTGTCTTCCGATTACTTTTCGGTACCCGCACTTGGGCTTGTTTTTGTGCCGCTCTCCGGAACTGCGTTGGCTACACTACCTCCGGAGCAGCTAGGCAATGGCTCCGCATTGTTCAATCTGATCCGGAATATAGGCGGCAGCATTGGGATCTCGGCCGTCAACACGATCGCACAACGTCGTTTTCAGGCGCATCGCGGTGAACTGGTGACCTCGTTAAGTGGGACAAGTCTGGCAGTGCAGCGATATATCGCTTCGCTAACGACAGCGATGCAGCGTCATGTAGGACCTCACTTGGCCATGCAGCGCGCCTACGCTAGCCTTCAAACCACGCTCGACGGTCAGGCCCAATTATGGGCATATGTGGATGATTACAGGTATCTCGCTCTGTTATGCGGTGGTTGTGTTCTGGTTGTTATGTTTCTCAAGAGAACCAAGGGCAGCGCGGAGCCGGCTGGATAGCGGCTGTATCACAAATCTTCAGCCTCGTTTTCCTTCGAGCGGAGGAACCTTCAGAAGACTAACAGCGCCCGCCTGAACTAACAGGATGATGAAAAAGTTAGTGTGCCGAGGATTCCTGAGCTCTCCGGCGGCGATGCGCAGCGACGGCGAATTCGGTCAACTCACCTTCAAAGAAACGGATGTGTTCGGCTTCCTCATAAGCGCACCCTAATCCACGTCTTAGTGGTTAGGCTTCACAAACTCAGGGAACGCCGTTATCTCGCATCCGTCGCACGCTTCATGCAGAAGCAAGTCTACGGAATCGGTTCGAAAAGCGTGCCGGTTCTGATCGAGCAGGGCTACGCGCGCTCCGACCTGGCCGACAAACGTCTCCGGCACCACGAACTCACCGAGATCGGCATCCGGCATTTGCTCTTCGTCGCCGACATCCATGCGCGGATGATCGCGCTCACGCGCAGCGGACCCGCAGAGCTCGTGCTCTGGCAGGAAGGTCAGTTGCCGTGGGATTCCGTCACCGCCCGCAAGGGCGACCCCGAGATCCCAGTCCGCCCAGATGCGTATTTCGTCTTGAAGCGAATCGCCCGTCTGGACGGAAGGAGCCACGTGCACGTCTTCCTGGAAGCCGACCGATCAACAATGGCGCACAGCCGAATGGCCGCGAAGATCGCCGGATATCTCGCCTACTACGAGCAGGGACGCCATGCCCGGAAATATCCTGGCATGCAGGCGTTCATCGCGCCACGGTGACGCAGACGCGATCCCGCGCGCCGCCAGCCGCCAAGCATATTCGTTCATCGCGTTCGATGACTTCACGCTCGCATCGGTGCTATTGACTTCGCTATTCTGAATTGGCCCACTTCGATGCTCTGATTTGGCCCCCCTGCACGAACAGAAACCGATTATCCTGTTTTGGGCCTTGCGGTCCAGAAAGGAGGCGGTTTGGACAGGAGGAA
>JBEKNN010000181.1:0-18596 GCA_049522755.1 Bryobacteraceae bacterium
GGCGCGATGAAGGGCGTGATTCTGAGCATCTGCCCGCGGGCGCAGATCGTGGATATCTGCCACGATGTGACGCCATTTCAGATCGCCGAAGGCGCATACGTAATCGCCCAGGCGTATGAGTGCTTCCCGAGAAACACGGTGCATGTAGTGGTAGTGGATCCGGGCGTGGGTACGGCGCGCCGGCCCATCCTGGTGGAGGCCGCGGGGCAATATTTCGTAGGCCCGGACAACGGCGTGCTCGCCATGGTCTATTCGCGCGCGAAACACAAGGTGCGGCTGATCGCGAACGACCGGTATTTCCGGCAGCCGGTGAGCGCCACGTTTCACGGCCGGGACATCTTCGCGCCAGTAGCCGCGCATGTGGCCGCGGGAGTTCCGCCCGCGCGCGTGGGCAAGCCGATTGCAGATTATCTGCGCCCGGAATTCGCGCAGCCCCGTCCCAGCGGGGAGCGCACCTGGACCGGCAGCATCCTGAAGATCGACCGCTTCGGAAACGTCGTGACCAACTTTCACGTCCGCGATTTTCCCGATCTGCGCCGGCCCCAAAGTGGGACAGACGCTTTCGTCTGTCAACCCGCCGCTCCGGTGTTGACCATAGGCCGGCGCAAGATCGCGTCGCTGGCGCAAAACTACGCCGAATGCACCCCCGGCGCCCTGTTCCTGATCGTCGGCAGCTCAGGGTATCTGGAAGTATCTATGAACCAGGGATCGGCCGCTACACAGATAGGCTGCCAGACCGGCGACCCGGTCAAACTCACTCTGAGGTGAGCGCTACGCCACGCTATTGCGGATACTGACCACCTTATTCGCCGACGTAGCCTCCACGCCGCGCAGCACGCGGTCGAGCTCGCTATCCTGCACCGGCTTCGGCAGTACGTACCGCCCTTCGCCCTCGAAATCGGCGGAAAGCTCCGCGTCGTAACTCTCCGAAAGCAGGACGAAGCCGCCCACCCGCGAATGCATCCGTTCCGAAAGCTCCACCCAATTCAAGCCCGGCGCGTGCACCGAGCAGAACGCCGCGTCGAAGCGCATGCGCTGCGCCAGTTCCATGCCGGCATCGGCGTTGGTTACCGGAACCACGCGATAGCCGCGAGACGACAGCAGCGCCAGCAGTTGCCGCTGGATGTTATCATCCGGGTCGATCACCAGCGCGGTTCTGCGGCGGCCGGTGTCCTCCGGCGCGGACGCCGTGGAAGCGCCGCCCAGCCGCTCCTTGGCCGCCACCGGCAGCTCCACTTCGAAGCGCGGTTCGGCATTGGGTTTCTCGATCAGCCGGATTTCGCCGCCATGGCCGGCAATCACGCTGCGCGTCACTCCCAAAATGGCCGCCGTCCCTTCCGGCTGGCTCGGTTCCGGCGGCGCCGAAAATGAAATCTCGAGCAGCAGCCGCTTGCCCATCAAGCTGGTGCGGATGGTAACGACTTTCTTCGGCGACTCCGCCAGCGATTGCTCCACGTGCACCAGCAGATTCAGGAACACCTGCTCCAGTTGCCCCTGCGAGCCCAGCACGTGCAGCGGCTCGCGGCTGATCATTTCCTGCAGCCGGATACCCGAAGCTTTCCAATCGCCCTCGCGGAATTCGATCAGGTTGCGCAGCAGCGCGCTGATCGATACCGGCCGCGCCACCGGTTGTTCGGCGGCGGCGAACGAGACCAGACGCGCCACCATCGCGGCGGCCTTCCGCGCCTCCACCGCAATCGCGGCCACATCGCGCTCCGCGCTGCCCAGTTTCTCCCGCTCCAGCGCCCGGTTCGCCAGCTCATTGATGGAGTTGAGCGGCGTCTGCAGCTCGCTCACCACGCCCGAAATCAGCCGTCCCACCGCCGCCAGCTTTTCCGTCCGGAACAGTTGCTCCTGCACGGTGCGCTGGCCCAGCAGCCGCAGCGCCGCGCCGATCTGGTTGCCCAGATGCTGCGCCAATGCCTGCTCGTCGGCCGAGAAATCGCGTACCCGGTCGTCCTGGTCCAGCTCCATGACGCCAATCACTTCGCCCTGCGCCATCATGGGCACGAACAATAGCGATTTGGGCGTCTTTTCGTCCGGCGTCGAAATCGGGAACGGGCTGCGGCCAATGTCGGGAATCACCAGCAGCGTGCGGTAATGGAAGCACGCGGTCGCTCCGGATTGCGTGCCCGCTGGCGGCGCGGAAAGCGAAATCGAAACCGCCTCGCCGGTCTGTTCGATGATGCCATCGAGCGTCTTGGCGGCGCGGTTGTATACATAAAGGTGCACACGCGTGACGCCCAGAATGGATGGCAGGGCCTCGGCGATGCGCTTCAGAACCGCCTCGGCCGACGAAGCGCCCAGAATCTCCTCGCCCAGCTGGTAGGTTCGGCGCAACCGCTCGCGCTGGCTGCGCAGACGCCGCTCACGGCTCCAGATGAAGAAGGCGATCAGCAGGACCGCGCCAAGGCCCGTTCCTATCGCCAGCGGCGGCAGGTACAGGTTCCGTTCCATCCGCAGAACGTTGGCGGGGCTACGCACCAGGATTTCGAATCCGTGATTGTAGGGAGGGCGCGGGCTGTACTGCGCCGCAATCCCCGTCGCTTCCACCACATCGCCCTTCTGGACGAAGTTGAATTCGGTGCCCTTGCTGCCCTGTGCGCTCGGCAGGAAGATCCAAAACGCGTCCGCCGCAGCCAGCGTGAGGGACGGCCCCGACACCGTATCGCTCATCGCCGCCACGCGCCCTACGGTATGCACCAGCCGGCCGGAGTAACGGAAGCTTTGGAGATCCTTCAAGGACGCGGCAATGGGAGGCGGAACCGGCTTTTGGCCCAGCAGTTCGATGCGCTCCGGAACCACGTTCACCGTCCCGTAATGTAGGCCAAGCGTGCCCACGACGCGAATCTCGTCGCCGGGATGGCGGTCGTCCAGTTGTGTTTCGGGCGCCGGCAGGCCGATCAGCGTGCCGCCGGTTCCATCGTCAATCGCCAGGTAGCTATAGTCGGGAAGGTGCAGCGCCGGCACCGAAACAACGCCCTGGATAACCACCTTCTGCCCGGCGTAAACCATTGAATAATTGGGCGCCGTGCGTGAATTCAGTTGTTCGAGGGTGAGTTTGATCTGGGCCGAAAGACAAGCCGGTAGCAGCGCGCTGAGCAGGAGCGCCCGACGGAGACGTGCTACCGTTCTTCCCGGTCTTCCACTGCCAACCATTCCTGTAAAACCTTGCTTCTAAAATTATCTATGGTTAGTACCGTACCAGGCAAGTTATCGAAAGTAGTACTAAGGGCTATAACCCTCATTCCCGCCGCCAGCCCGGCCTCGACTCCCGAATGCGAATCCTCGAATACGATGCACGCCGCCGGCTCGGTTTTCAGCAGCTCGGCGGCCCGCAAATAGATTTCCGGGTCTGGCTTGGGACGGCTGACCATGTGGCCGTTCAACACCACCCGGAAGTACGGCCGAAGGCCCGTTTGGTCGAGAAGAAAATCCACGTTGGCGGGTTCCGCATTGGTGGCGACCGCTTTCGGCGTATCGCGATATTGTTCCAGAAATTCGCGCAGACCCGGAACCAGCATGGCTTCCACACGGTCCGCGATCGTCTCCCGGTAAAGGGCTTCTTTGGCCGCGCCGCGGGCGGTCACCTCTTCGTCCGTAAGCCCGGCGCCGAAAAAATCCCGCACAATCTCATCGTTGCGCTTGCCGTACATCCGCTGCTGCATGGCCTCGGTGGTCTCCAGGCCATAGCTCCGGTTGAACGCTTCCCACGCCAGCCGGTGGTACGGATTGGAATCGGCAATCACTCCATCCATATCGAAAAGAAATGCGCGCTCTTTGGACAGGGGCACTATTCGGTCCTCAGGCTCCCTTCCAACCAGTTCAGGTATGAGGGCGAGCCCGCCAGCACCGGCAGCGCCAGCGCCTCAGGCAGCTCGTAGGAATGCGCCTCTTCGAGGACCCGCCGCAGCGGCTCGAACAACTCGCGCGATGTCTTGACGATCAGCAGGCACTCTTCGGCCGCTTCGATGGCGCCTTTCCACCGATAGACGCTTCGCATCCGCGGAACCAGGCTGACGCACGCAGCGAGGCGCTGCTCCACCAACAGCCGCGCCAGCTTCTCGCCTTCCTGCTCCGATGCGCACGTGCTCAGTATTACGATCTTGTCCGTCATCTGTAAAAAATGGGCGGGTAAATTCCGCCAGCGATGTTACCATTATGTTCCAGGGCCTGGGTGAGATGAAAGCGCCGTTCGCACGAATTGCATATCTGGCAGCGTTTCTAGCGGTGCTGAGCTATGCATTTTTCACGCTGCGCGGCCCGCACGGCATCCCCGGCCTGCTCGAAAGACAGCGCCAGATTCGGGACATGCAGCAGCACAACGCGGATCTCGACAAGCAAATCGAGCGCATGCGCGACCACATCAAGCGCCTGACGGACAATCCCGCGCAGCAGGAGCTCGAAATCCGCGAGCGCCTCAAGCTGGTGAAGCCCGGCGAAAAGGTATACATCACCGGCGACCCTGCGAAGCAGTAGTCGAGGTAGGGTATGCTTTAGCTTGCCCCGATTCGGCGCTACTATAAAATCTATGGCGAAAAGGATCATGGTCGCGGTAGTCGGCGCGGGAATTGGCTCGCTCGCCGGACTGCTGGTCGCGTTCCTGGGCGCCGGCAACCCCGCGCTGATCGTTGGAGCCATCCTTGGCGCCGCGATTCCGCTCCTGGTGCTAGGCTCACCCGGCCACTGACCCCGGTGGCGCGGGCCCATGGCCTGCGACGATCTATGCAACTCACCTATGCCGGTAACTGCAAAAGTCAAGTAGTAGCGCAGCCCCCTGGTCGTCGTAGGGCAGACCCCCTGGTCTGCGAGGGTCCCCCTGGACCCTCTCTTCACTGAGCTAAACTAAGTCAGCACCACGCATTGATTCAAGGCCGATCGTGGTCCGCCCGATGTTGCGAGGGTCCGGCCGTTCAGGTACAACCGTCCACGCATTCCACTTCTAATGTGACAGTCCGTTCAGGGATGCTCGCCACGCCCTCGATTCTATGCCCGGACCGGTGCTGCGTTCTTGGCGTCTTGGCGAGAGACTATTATGGAAAGCCGCCATGACTGAGAACGCCCTGGAGATCCTGGACGCCGCCTTTCGTATCGTCTATGGGCTGGAAGAAGACTCTCACGCAAAGTCGCAAGGACGCCAAGTACACGATTGAAGCTACGGGTTTCGAGGTCGAAGACCTCTCTAGCGTAATAGGACAGTCCTGATTCTGTTCAGCCTTAGGGACTATTTTGTGAAGTAGTTCGGCTACGTTCAGCCGTGACTCTCACTTGGGCCGGCCGGCTGCGGCTCATACGGTTCGTAAGCCTCGCCGGCGATCTGCGCGTACATTGCATCCGGCGCCAGATCGATCTCGCCAGGCCACGCGACCGCACCGTAATCGATGAAGACCTGTTCGAAAAACCGCTCATCCCGCAATGGCGCGAGTGCCCCGGTCAGTTCTTCCCGCCGCAGTCGCACGCGCCCTGCCAGTCCGTCTTTGAATCGGACAAAGAGGCAGTAGTGCGGCTCCGGCTTCACTTCTACTACGTCCCAATACATAGAACCAAACCCCACTCAAGCTAACGGCTCAATTTTCGCCGGCGCTGTATTCTCGCGGCAAAGCCGCCAGTCTTCCAGCAATCCCTCTCTAAGTTTTGCAGATCGCATTGCAGCTATGCACCGTCGCACCCATGCCCGCACTGTTCATACCTTGCCCTCCAGATAGGCGCCTACCTTGCTCGAACTGGAAATTCTGCCCAAGTTGTAGGGCGGACCCCCTGGACCCGCTCTTCGCTCCGCAAGATCCGCCTCATGAAGTCCCCCGAGAGACCGACCAGGGAGTCAGCCGGGGACCAGGGGATGATCCCGCCCCACGGTTTGTGAATCACCGGTCTTGGGTAAAGTTAAGTGCCGACCGATTGGCAACCCGGTTGGCAACCTGCGGCCGATTGGGAATCGGCCTGTCGCCGGCGCGGCCAGCGATTCGTGTGGACCGGGGGAAGAACGTAGGGCGCATGCGCGCGCTTTGCTTTGGATACGGCGACTCGAAGAGGTAATCGCCGGCTTTGTGAAGCCCGTAAGCGACTGGTGGTACGCTTTTCATCTGGAGCGTGCGCGTGAAACCGCCGAGTGCAAGAATCCCATGGTCTCATGACCAACTCGTCATTGCATGCGGCCTATATTTCACTCTCCCGTTCGGGCAGATGCACTCTCGGAACCCGAAGATAATCGAGGCAGCCAGACTGCTCGGGCGAACACCTTCGAGCTTGGCGATGAAGCTCGTAAACTTCGCTTCGTTGGACCCAGCGCACAGAGCCCGAGGCGTTAAGGGTTTGGCGGCGCACAGCCGAAGCGACGAACAGGTATGGGCCGAATTCCAGGACGAATGGGACAAGATGACCGTTATCAGCGAGGCGAGTCTTCATGCCCTCGCAGAAAGGGAGCCAGCGGCTCCAGAGGTTCCTCGGGACGAAGCAGAGTACGTGCTACGCGATGTTCCAACGGAGATTACGGCGATCATGAAGGTGCGGACGATGCAGAGTTTTTTTCGGAAAATGGTTCTTGCCGCCTACAACTCCAAGTGTTGCATCACAGGAAATCCGGTCGAGGACTTGCTGGTGGCGAGCCACATTCTGCCTTGGAGCGCCTTCCCGCAGCACCGCCTAAATCCCAAGAATGGGCTCTGCCTGGCAGCGCACTTCGATAGGGCGTTTGATCGATGTCTCATCGCTTTCGACAGCAAAATGAGGCTCATCCTCAGTCCTGTGCTGAAACGCTATTTGCCGAATCCGGCCATCGACTCAGAATTTGTGCGGCGTGAGGGCCAGCAGCTAACCTGCCCTGATCGGTTCTTGCCAGATGCCGAATTTCTCGCATACCACCGGGACCGGCTGTTCCAGAGATAGCCACATGCGCTTGACTGCCTTTCGGGCGCATTGGCCAGGTTCGCTGCCGTGCGGGATATTGATCACAGTGTAGGCGTAGGATCTTCGCTTATGTCTCGACAGGGGCCACGGCAAAAACCCGAGTCACAGATTATTAAATATATTTTCGCCCCTTTCTAAAGGACTTAACCCCTTCCCCGCCCCGCAGCCCCAAAACCGCCTGCTAGCCTCGAATCGAGGTTCTTATGCAGACCGCTGATCAAACCACAACCAACCGCAATTCACCCGAAGCTTCCGGCCAGGCCGCATCCGCATCCCGTTTCAACCCCCGGAAAAACGGCATCGACGCCCCGCATCAGATCATGTTCGACGAAACCGCCGAAGGTCTCGCCGAGCTCGCCGCCGAATACCACCAGCACCACAGCCCCGCCAATCCCGATGAGCGTTTCCTCGTCGATGCCCTCATCCACAGCGAGTGGCGCCTCCGCCGCATGCGCCGCACCGAAGCCGAGCTCTGGGACACCGCCACCAACGCCTTCCTGGCGAAAAATATGGAAGCCCCGGCCTGCTCTTCCGGCGACGCCTTCGCCACCGCCTCCGGCGAATTCGAGCGCCTCCAGCGAATCGCCAATTCCTGCGAGCGCACCTATCACCGCTCCCTCAAGGAACTGCGAGCCAAAGTGGGGCAGGCGCTTTCGCCTGCCAACCCCGATGCTCTGCCGCAGCCCCCGCAACCCGAAGCCGCACCCACGCCCGCCGTACCCCCGCAACCCAAACAATCCAAAACCACTTCCGCGAAATTGGGTTCGTTCCGTCAAAAACCGCAAACCCCCGCTGCCGCACCCCCTCAACCCCCGCTCGCCAACCCGCCATCAACCCACCCGAACACCCCCAAAAACGCCGCGGAAAGCGGGCCATCTGCCGTAGATCGCGGACCCATCCCAGCGACCCGCCGCCGCGGTAACTCTTTGACCCGTCAAACGTCGAAACCCTGAGTAACTCACCATGATCCAGGACATCCGCTTCGCCTGGCGCCTGCTGCTGCGCGCGAAAGCCTTCGCTGCGGTCGCCGTACTCACGCTCGCGCTCGGCATTGGCGCCACCACCGCCGTCTTCAGCATCGTCAATGGAGCCTTGCTGCGCCCGCTGCCGTATCCGAATCCCGAGCGGCTGGTGGAGATCCACAACCAGAGCCTTCGCGAGAAGGGGCTCAACAAGCTTTTTGCCGTCTATCCCGACTATCGCGAATACCAACAGCACTCGCGCAGCTTCGATAATCTGGCGGCGGCCACCTGGGCCGTGAAAAGCCCCATCCTGACCGGCCACGGGGCGGCGCGAACCGTGACGGCGATTCCAGTCACCGCATCGTTCTTCCACCTGTTGGGCGCCGCCGCCAGGCTGGGGCGCACGTTCGAACCGGCGGACGAGGCGCGCGGCTGCCAGGTGGTGCTTTCGAGCGCCTACTTCACTTCCACATTCGGCGCCGATCCCAAGGTGGTAGGGCAGTCGATCGCGCTCGATGACCAGGCCTGCACCGTTCTCGGCGTCATGCCGCCAACCTTCGCGTTCTATCCCGCCGCCGCGCAGCTTTGGATGCTCATCACCCCGGACCGGCCCGAGCTCGACAAACTCCTCGTCGTAATGTTCGCGCGGCTCAAACCGGGCGTCACTCCCGCGCAAGCGCAGGCCGAGCTTTCCGCCATCCATGCCGCGGCGCACGGCGGCGATGAGTGGCGGGAGTTCGGACCGGCGGTGAGCTTTCTGCGCGATCAGTTGACCTGGCTCGCCGGACGCAATCTTCGCACTACGCTTTGGATTCTGCTTGCCGCCGTGGCGCTGGTGCTGCTGATCGCCTGCGTCAACGTAGCCAACTTGTTACTGGGACGCTCGCTGGTGCGCGGGCGCGAACTGGCCGTGCGGGCCGCGCTCGGGGGCGGCCGGCTGCGGCTCTTCCGGCAACTGCTCACCGAAGGCTTACTGCTCGCCACTCTGGGCGGCGCAGGAGGCGTGTGGATGGCGGTCGGCGCGGTCCGTTATTTCCGCTCCGTGAATCCGGTCGAACTCCCGGTTGGCGCCGAGGTCGCGATCAACGGCCCGGTCCTGGCGTTCACGCTGCTCGTATCCGCATTGACCGCGCTACTGTTCGGCGCAGCTCCCGCCTGGAAGGCCTCGCGTGCGGATCTGAACAGCGCGCTGAAGAGCGGCGGTCGCGGCAATGTGAGCAGCAGCGGCCTTGGCCGGGCCATGGTGGCGGCAGAGATGGCGCTCTCCGTGGTATTGCTCGCCGGCGCGGGCTTGTTGATGGAAAGCGTGCTGCGCATGGGGTCCGCCGACCTCGGCTTTGCAACTACCGGGCTGGTTTCGGCATCCATCATGCTTCCGGACGGCCCCTACCGCGATGCCGATGCACGCATTCGCCTGTACCGGAAACTGCAGCAAGGCGTGGCCGCGTTACCAGGCGTCGAAGCCGCGGCGATCGCTTCGTCATCGCCTCCCGATGGCGCGGGCACGGACACGCTTCAAGTCTTCGGAAAGCTCAAGCCGCCCGGACTGTTGCGACACGACGTGATCCAGGTATGGATCGATGCGGACTATTTCCGCACCTTGGGAACGCGCATCGCCACCGGACGCGCGTTTGATGCGCATGATGTCAAAGACAGCGCGGCAGTGGCGATTGTGGACGAGGCGCTGGCGCGTGAGTACTTTCCGAACGCCGATCCCATCGCCCGGCGTATTCAGGTCGCCGGAGAAAAGAGCCCATGGCTCACTGTGATTGGGATCGCGGCAACGCAGAAGCGCACTACCGTGTACCAGGAAATGCAGTGGGTGGCGCAGCCTACTGTCTTTCGCCCTTTCACGCAAGGCGTGCCCCCGGGCATGGCTCTGCTGGTGCGCGTCGGCAGCGATGATCTTCGAGTGAGCGCCGCGATCCGCGGGGTAGCCGCCTCCATCGACAGCGGCATGGCCATCGGCGACGTGCGGACCATGCGGCAGCGGTTAGCGGTCTATCTGGCGTATCCGCGTTTTCGGGCGGTGGTGTTCGGCGGCTTCGCGGCATTTGCGCTGCTGCTGGCCGTGGTGGGGCTGCACGGAGTGCTGGGACAATTGGTATCTCAGCGCACGCAGGAGATTGGCGTCCGCATGGCGCTCGGTGCGCGCCCGGCGGATGTCGCGCGCATGATAGCGGGACAGGGCGGCGCGCCGGTGCTGGCCGGCCTGGCGATCGGGATAGGCTGCGCGTTGTCGCTAGGCCGCTATCTGGCGAGCATGCTTTACGAAGTGAAACCGCAAGACCCGGTGACGCTGGCGTGTGTCTCGGTGACGCTGCTCGCGGCCGCCGCGGTGGCGATGGCGCTGCCGGCAAGACGGGCGGCGCGTACCGATCCTATGACTGCACTGAGACAGGAGTGAGAAACATAGAGCAATTAATGCAGCTACAGCACATCGGCGAACCCCCTCTTCATGTAGCGGAAGAACAGGCCGCCGGCCAGGAACACCACCGCGCCGGCAAGCGCCAGCTTCGCCACGTCGCCCCAATCGGGCAACTCCGAAGTGAACAGCGCCTGCCGGTATAGCCGGACCGCGTAGTAGAGCGGGTTCGCCGTCAGCAGGACCCGGTACGGCACCTTTTCCTCGGCGATCATGACCGGCGTCATCCAGAACCAGAACGTGAGAACCACGCTCACCATCTGCGCCGTATCCCGCAGAAACACGTGCAGGCTCGCGGCGATCCATCCGGTCCCCACCGCCAGCAGACCGACCAGAAACATATACAACGGCAGCAGTAGCAGGCCGGCGACGATTTTCCTTTCCCAGCACAACGTCGCCGCCACCATCAGCGTCAGCGCTAACAGATGGCTCACCAGCGTGGAAAGAAAGACCGATGCGGGCACGAATTCCGCGGGGAACACCGTTTTTGTGATCAGGTTCGCATGGTCGAGCAGGCTCGACGCGGAACGCTGCACCGTTTCGCTGAACAGCATCCAGGGCAGCATGCCCGAGAAGACATAGAGGGGGTAGTGTCGCGTGAATGCCGAAGCGGGCGCCGTGACGCCCAGCACGCGGCCGAATACGTAGACCCAGCTCAGCAGCAGTACCAGCGGATGGATCAGACCCCAGACCCATCCCACGGCCGAGCCGACGAAGCGCTGCTCAAAATCGCGGCGCACCAGCTGGAAGAGAAGGCTGCGCCGGTCAACCAAATTTCGCAGAAAATGCGTTCCGGGAACCCGGCGAGCCATGGCAAATTCGAAAATACCAATTTTTTCAATCACTTGCAAGACTTGACATGGCTGTATCCTTTTAGGACACTATCCTTGACATGGCTGCGTAATCGCAGTTACACTTGCAGATTCAACAATTGAACGGTTCCGTAATCCCGCTGGAACTCTTTTGAAAGAGTCCGGCGCATCGCAGGCTCATGAAGCAAGAATACTTCGTCGTAGTTCTCGCGCATTCCTTACGGGGCAGGCTCCGGCGGGTTCATATCCCGCACCAGGCTGTATATATCACGTTGGCTTTGGCCCTGTTCGGCTGCTTCTCGCTGTTCGGATTTGTGGCCAGCTACGCCCGCATGGCCTGGAAGGTAGCGAACTATAACGCCCTGCGCCGGGAAGCCGACCAGCTCCGCACGCGCTACCAAAACTTGCAAAAAGTGGTCAGCCAGACCAACGAGCAGCTCGCCAGCCTGGAAGTATTCGCCAACGAAGTGCAGGTGGCCTACGGAATCAAACAGAAGCTGGAAGGGCCGTCGGACATTTCCTCCGAGGGCAAGCTGGCCCCGTCGTTTGCCGACAGCATCGCCGACTACAACTACCTGCGCACCGCCAACAACCTCGGTTTGGGATCGCGCGCGTACCGCCGCTTTCAACTCGAGAACTCCCAACCGAGCATCTGGCCCGTGGATGGACGCTTGATGGGGGCGTTTGGCGAGCGTACCGACCCGTTCTCTGGTGAAGGCGCATTCCACAAGGGCGTGGATATCACCGCCCCGATAGGCACTCCGATTCGCGCCACCGCCGATGGCATCGTGACCTTCGCGGAGATGGAGAACGGCTTTGGCCGCCTGGTGAAGATCAATCACGGCAATGGCGTGGAAACCTACTACGCGCATCTATCGCGCTTCTATGTGCAGCCAGGCCAGGATATCCGGCGCGGCGAGTTGATCGGCGCCGTCGGCACTTCCGGACGCGTTACCGCGCCGCATCTGCACTACGAAGTGCACCTGCGTGGAGTGGCCGTCAATCCGTACCGCTATCTGGCCAAGACTTCGCTATTCCAGCAGCCCGTGGCGCACACGGATTTCCCGTTCTAGCTGCGCGCGTCAGCGAGCGGTCTGGCTTTACGTCGCCGGACCACAAGAATTGATCTTCTCTCCGTTTTCCTCAGCGTCTCGGCGCCTCCGCGTGGAAAGAAGCCCTACAAGGGCGCGCCGTGGCGCCAGTTCATGCCGGCTCCAGCCTCACGCTACAATGGTGTCATGCGCATCCTTCTCTTCAGCGGCAAAGGAGGCGTAGGAAAGACCAGTCTCGCCGCGGCCACCGGCCTGCAACTCTCGCGTCTCGGTTATCGAACCCTGGTGATGAGCGTCGATCCGGCGCACAGTCTGGCCGATTCCTTCGACATCGAAACCGGACTCTTCCATGGCAAGACCGGCGATCCCTACCAGATCGACGACCACCTCGCCATCCACGAGGTCAATATCCAGAAGGAGATCAAACGCCACTGGCGCGAAATTTCCTCCTACGTGATTTCCGTGCTGCGCACCACCGGCATCAGCGACGTGGAAGCCGAGGAACTCGCCATTCTGCCGGGCATGGAAGAGCTGAGCGCGATGATGTACGTCAACCAGTTCCGGCGCGAGGATCGCTACGACGTGATTGTGCTCGATTGCGCGCCCACGGCCGAATCCATGCGTTTCGTCAGCATGCCCACCACGCTCGAATGGTACATGAAGCACATCTTTCCGTTCCAGCGCGGCATCCTCAAAGCGGTGCGCCCCCTCGCCAATCGCGTGTCCCCGGTGGAACTGCCCCCCGATACCTATTTCGGCAATATCAAGGACCTGTTCGCGCGCCTGGAAGGCATCGGCGAGCTGCTCGAAGACGCCAAGATCACCAGCGTCCGTCTGGTGACCAACCCCGAGCGCATGGTGCTGCGCGAGACGCAGCGCGCGTTCGTCTACTTCACCCTGCACGGACTGTCGGTGGATGGCGTGATTGTCAACCGCGTGCTGCCCGATGCGGTCACGGACGCTTACTTTCAGGAGTGGCGCGCGTCGCAGATCAAAATCCTCGAAGAAATCGAATCGTACTTCGCTCCCGTGCCGGTGAAGCGCGTGCCGCTCTTCACGCATGAAGTCTTCGGGCGCGAGCGCCTGGAAAACCTCAGCCGCGCGTTCTACTCTGAAAAGGAAGACCCCGCGGCCGTCACGCGCACCGAGGCGCCTTACAGCTTCATCAAGCAAGATGGCAACTACGAAGTGAAGCTCCAGTTGCCCTTCGCGGTGAAAGGCGAAGTGGGGCTGTTTAAGAAGGGCGATGAGCTGGTGGTGGAAATCGGCACTTTGCGGCGGCACATCGGCCTGCCGGTTTCCATGGCGGGCCTTTCGCCCAGCCGCGCCAAATTGGATAATCGGGTACTGACAGTGGAAATGAAGGAGAGCTGACTATGGAAGAGAAGACTGGCGCAGGGCCTGCTCACCAACAGAGCGCCCATCAACAGAGCGCCCATCAAGCCGGATGCTTTATCTGCACCACCGCGATCCCCATGCTGGAACGCTTGTGGTCCGAAACCACCCACGATCACTTTCGCAACTCGCGCCTCGAGTTTCTGAAGGGCGTCCGCAGCCTGATCGACGACCGCATTGCGCATCTTTCGCGCCACCAGGAGCGCAAGGGCACGCACGTCACTGTCGAATAGCGGCTGTCGGCGCTGCCACCGCTACTGTGGGCGCGCCCAGTTCCTTAAGCAGCGCGGGCGCCTTGTAGACCTTTTGCAAGGCCTCCACAATGCCCTGCGAAGCCACGTGGACCGCGCGCGCCTTCTCGTCTTCGTAGAGGTACGTGATGGCGATGCTCTCGATATTGCCATCGAACGTGACGCCGACAATCTCTCCGTCCCGATTGACCACGGGCGCGCCGGAGGGCCCGCTGGTGATATCGCAGGTGCTCACGAAATCCATCGGCGTCACCAGGCCGAAAGACGCGCGGGCATCGGTCCAGCGTGGCGGCAACAGGAAAGGCGCCTGTGTGGCGGTGAAGTGGAATAATCCGCCGAAGGTTGTGGCAAACGGTACCGGAGCTTCGGTGCGGTCGCGATAGCCGTTCACGGCGCCGAAGGTTAAGCGCGGCGTGGCCGTGGCGTCGGGATAATCGGCGGCGCCGAATAAGCGGAACCGGAACTGCGCGATGCGCTCCGCGGCAGAGACTTCCAGCGCATCGATGGTTTCCGCGCGCCGCTTAGCCACCTTCTTCCCCGCCTCGTCCACAGCCTTAGCCAATGGGACCACCCCCGCGGCGCCTGCGTGAACCATATCCGCAGCCGCTTGCGCCGACGTCTTTCCGTTGACGATCGACTTCAGCGGAAGCTCCTTTTCTCCGACTTGCTTCAGCTCATCCAGATAGCGCGTCAGCAGCGCAATCTCGGCCGCTTCCTCGATGGGCGCGGTTGGGGGCGGCGGCTCCGAACGCACGGTGGCGCGCGCCATGCGGAACAGCGCCGAGCCGACCGCCGCCGGCTTCTCCAGCAATTGGTAGCGCCGCTCCGTCGGCTGCCATTCCTTATATGCGTTGGCAACCTGGTCCCAGACCTTGCCGGCCTCCATGCCGAGTTTGGGATCGTGCTCCACCGCGCTCCGCAGCTTTCGTTCGAAGTTGGTCTTGCGCGCCATCAGCCACTCGTCTTTCAGGCCGATCAGCTTGCCGACGGTAAGCTTGTATTCGGCGCCCAGCGCCAACAGCGTGGCGCTTTGCGGAGCGGCCGCGCGCAGGGCTTCGATGCGCGTCTGCAAACGCGTGATGGTATAAGGCATGGCGGAAGTTTGATAGAAAGTAAGCTGCGCCGCCGTCGCCAGACGCGCGGTAGAGACCGGACTGCCCACCGCGAATACCAGGTCGCCATCCCTGGCGCCCGCCTCGCTCCACTTGAGGTAGTGCGCGGTTGCCGCCGCGTTGCCGTTCTCATAGGCGCGCAGGAAGGCGAAATCCATGGAGTATCGGGGGTACGTGAGCTCCGCCGGATTGCCGCCAAACGCCGCCGCGGCGGGCTCCGGAGCGAACACCAGCCGGACGTCGTCGTAGCGCTTGTATTGATACAGATCGTAGCGCTCGCCCGATGAGAGCTTCACTACCGTGCAGACGGTATGGTTCTTCTCGGCGCACGTCTTTTCGATGCGCGCCGCCGCGGCGTTGCGCTTCTCGAGCGCCTCGGCCGGCTTCATCTTATCGGTTGCGGCATCCTTCACCTGTTTGGTGATGTCTTCGAGAGCGACCAGAACATCCGCGGTGAGACCGGTACATTTTGTCTCGTCGGCGCTGGCAGCCGCATAGAAAACGTCGCTGGCCTTCGATGCGCAATCGGATACCGCGCGGCGGCTGGTGAGAATCAAGCCCTTCGGCGAAACAAATGCGCCGGACGCTCCGCCGATGCGCAATGATGCCAGCCGCAGATTGTCCACGAACTGGTCCGTGATATCGACGTTGTATTTCTGCTTGATCTGATCTTTGGGGAATTGGTTGAACAGCCACAACCCCTCGTCGGCCGCCACCGGCGCGGCGGCCAGCGGGATCAGCAGAAGCATCCGCAATTTCATACGCAATAGTGTACGCCTCGCCGGGAATTCGCGGGTTCCATAATTTTCATGACAATTTGAGCAAACCGCGCGGAGAAATCCGCAACGCGGACCTGCGGAGACTTTGGCGGGCTGGTTGAATAGGCTGGTTGAATGCAAGCCTGGAGGCGTGGACGGCGAGTTGGGGGCTAGTGCCTGCCGAATCTTCGCCCGGTGCTAGGCGGACGGAAAGAAGGCCGCGGCGCCGACGGGCGGCTGGGCGGATTGA
This sequence comes from Bryobacteraceae bacterium, assembly GCA_049522755.1. Taxonomy (GTDB): domain Bacteria; phylum Acidobacteriota; class Terriglobia; order Bryobacterales; family Bryobacteraceae; genus PALSA-243. The sequence continues at coordinate 15,924 of JBEKNN010000181.1, forward strand.
AGTGCGGCTGAGCGCTACCGCTGCCGAAACGCTTCGGACTGTGATCGGCGTTGGGGTCGCTGGCGCCGGGAGTGGCGAATCGGGAGTCGCGGTAGTTGCCGCCCTTGGAGGCGTACTTGGAATCCTTAAAGCCGCCGCCTTTGGCGTATGTGCTGCCGGAATAGCGATCCGCGGTGGCGGTTCCCTGCGATCCGTATTTGGGCGCGCCGGCGGCTTCGTCACGACCATAGTAGGTGCGTCCGGTGCTCTGGTAGCTGCGGTAATCTTCATACTCGTAGCCGCCCAGGGGCCGGTAGCTGTGGTTGAACAGCAGGTCGCGCATCAGCGCATATTGGCCGTAGAAGACCCAGAAACTCTGGCCGCCGCTGTGGTCCCAGTAGCCATATTGGTTCGATTGGCCGACGGGGGCGACGTACGCAAAACCGGCCGGCTGAGCTACATGGTCGGCTTCGGAATCGTACTTGCCGGCCGGCTTGTGCTCGATGGCCATGCCGAGGTCGTTGCGCAAGGCCTGGTAGGTGGCCGGCGAAACTTCCACCCAGCGCTCGTCGGAAGTGGTGGTACCGGACTTGGCGGCCGCGTCCGGAAGGCGCGTGGTGACGGTGCGGATCTCCTGTTCGTCGGTGTGCCCGTGCTGGCGCATGTCGACCAGCAGCTTGTCCCACGAGGTGTAGAGCTGCCCGGCGAGCGCGGTAATCCCAGTCGCCTGGCGCGGCAAATCGGCAGCGGCGGCTTTCAATGCGTCGGCCTCGGAGCCCAGCGCGCCGAAGTTCAGGTGCGCGAAATCGTTGGCGGCGGCCAGGCGGCGATCTTCGGCGCTCGATTGCCAGATTTGATCGCCGCGGGCTTGGAGCTGCTGGACGGATGCGACGCGCGCGTCGAGATCGGGTTTCTTCGCCGGCCAATCGGTCTCGGCGCGCTGCACGGCGGTGTCGAGCGCGGTCCGATCGAAGCCGTGGATGGTTTGATAATCGCGCGCCATCTGCTGCAGGTCGTCGGGCAGATGGCGCTTCAGATCGACCCAGTGCGCGGCTTCGTCGCGGATGCTGGTGGCCTGGTGCAGCGAGGACGTGCGCAGCTGGCGCTCGTCGGCGAGGAGCTTCTCGGCTTCCTGGCGGTCGCCGCGGCGGTTCCGCTTTTCGAGTGCGGCGAGCTGCTGCGCGTCGCGATTGGCGGATTGCAAAACGGTTTGCGCGCCCGCCAGCGTGGCGGGCCATTGCTGGCTGGCAGGTACGGTGCGGAAGATATCGGCGTCGGACTGGAGTTCGCTGCCGACTTCGTCTTTGGCGCGCTGGACCTGCGCGGTGGCGGACGCGAGCTCGCTGCGTTCGGAATCGATGGCAGCGCGCGTACTGCGCGGAAGATCGTCGAGGCCGAGGAATGGCACGACGGCCATCACGGCCAAAACCAGGACGGTCAGCAGGCGTAAACCGGAGTGTTTCATAAATGCTTAATCGATCTTCGTCGAGTTGACAGACGAAAGCGTCTGTCCCACTCTTGCGCAGGTGTGTTTCATCAGGTGGCTCTACCGCGATAGACGGTCACGTCGCCGGGTTGGATACCGGTAAACAACGTGACGGCGAATGGCTCGCTCTGTTCCTTGCGTACGGCCAGAACGCCGGCGCCATCCTGCTCGCGAAATTCCCAGTAGTAGAAGCCGTCGGCTTGCGGGCGGTCGCTACGCTTGGCCTGCACTTCGCGGCTGATGACATAGAGCCAGGTTTTGCCGTCGAACACGAAGGAATCGGCGGTGTTCTGGCGCTCGTCCATTTGCGCCAGATCGTCTTCGGAGACGCCCAGGTCTTCGAGAGTCACTTTGCGCGGGTCGTTGTGGATGCTCACTTCGACTTCTTCGTCGCCGCCCACGCGCAGGGCGACGCGGCGCTCGCGGTAGGGGCCGGCGATTTCAACCCACTGGCGCGAACCGGCGGTGAGCCAGGTGGTGCGGTCCACGGTGAAATCGAGATCCTCCATTTTGTCGCCCGCGCCGGAGATGGAAATGGCGTCTCCCACGCGGGCGTCCTGCGGTTTCAAATTAGCCAGGTCTTCCACGGGAACGGACGCGGCGACGGGCTGCGGATGCTTTTTGAAAAACTGCATAATCACGACCGCCAGCATCACGCCCAGAACGGCTTCGAGAGTCAGAGTGATCATGAGCCTCCGCTGGACGGTCCGCCGGCTACCCTATGCTCCGGCCTTTTCGCCGGCCTGCTGCCCGGCGGCCACGGAAGCGCTGCCGCTGGGTAATTCCTTAGGCAGATAAGGCGCGGAAGCGGGGCTGGACTTGATCTGCCGCGCGGCCTTCATGGCTTCGAGCTCGGCGTCAACGCTGTGGTTGCCAAGTTGCGCGAACTGCTTTTCCAGATCGTCGTCCTTACCCGTGGAAGCGAGCTGATCGAAGGCTTTCGCGGTGGCTTCCTCGCGCGAAACGCTCTCCTCAAAACGGTTCAACTGCGAGAAGGCGTTATCGGCATTGCCCACGCCCGACATGGCTTCCGCCACTTTGCGCTGCGCCGACGCGGCGTTCTTGCGCGCCACCAAGGTAGTGGCGGTGCGCTCGCCCTCTTCGATTTTGCGCTTGAGCTCGCCCACCTGCGCCTTCAGCTTCTCGCTGGCGGCCTTGGCCGATTCGACGGCCGTCTGCATGGAGGCGACCTGCTGATCGCTTTCGGC
>JBEKNN010000182.1:0-18556 GCA_049522755.1 Bryobacteraceae bacterium
CAGCATCGCCTGCGTCAGGGTCACGCCGTCGTTGACCAACCGGCTGATGGAGTCGATACAAACGTTCAGGTTGTTCTTGATTTCGTTGAAGTCGCCGGTGTAGACGTCGGTAATCTTGGGGGGAATATCGCCCTTCGAGATACGGTCCATGTACTCGGCGGATACGTTCAACGGTTTGATGACGGAATCCAGCATCCCATTGAGGCTCTCAGCGACGGTGCGATCGCCACCCTCGAACAGGTCGGCTCGCGCCCGCTCCGCGAGGCGGCCTTGCTGGAGAGCGGAGGCTACGCGAAGTATTTCTTCCTGCAGCCGATGCTGCGTTTGCGTCTCCTGCGCAGCATGTTCCGGACGATCCAAAACAGCGGCGCCGGCTGACTGGTTTCGGCCGGACGGCACTCGCCGGGCATCGCTTCGTTGTGTGTCGCTTGCTTGTCTTGCCATTTGTCTTTGCTCCTTGAGATTTTGCTACTTCGTTACTGCTACGCCCTCACCGGCGTCTGATTCTCGATCTGTTGCCTTCCGACTGCCAAGAGGCCGCCGCCGGCCATCCTGTGCGATTCACGCAGCTTCTCGTTACAGCGCTCAGTCACTGGAGCCCCGTGCCCGAAGTAGATCCGCCGGACATCGCGGGCGCAAACCTTCTCCAAAGCCGCCAGAAAATCCGGCTCATAAGTGCCGGTCGCCGAGGCGCTCAGCACGGGCGAGTCGCCAACGAAGAGCACGCCCTCCGCCTGGTTGAAAAGGCAGATCGAGTCGCTGCTGTGGCCGGGCATGTGGATCACTTCGAAATCCTGGTCGCCCATCCTGATGGCGTCCCCATCGCGCAACACACAATTGACGCCCCGGACATTCGGTGAAAACGCAAACACCTTGGGGTGGAACGTCTCACAAACCCGCGGCAGCAGGGCGCTGTGATCGGAATGGTCGTGCGTCAGCACTACTTGCTCCACGGGCCACTTGCCAATCCCCGTGGGAGCGCGCTCGATGCTCGCCAGGATCGCGGGATCCTGACCCACGTCCACCAGAGTATTGACGTCGTGGAGCTGGCTCAGGCTGCCGAGGACCAGGTAAACATTGCAGGTATAGAGGTTGCCGCTGTTCGCCAGTGTCAGGATACGCATTCGGCGCCCTCGATCTTGCGGAACAACTGCACGTTGGGAATCACTCGCTCGAACAGCGAGTCGAGTTCCGGCGGCATCCCCTGCGTATGCTCGGATGCGAAGAGACCACCGGGCGCCAAGGCCCGATGGAACATTTTGAGCACTTCGACTCTCTCAAGCGGCTGGAAGTGGAGCAGCACGTTCTTACACAAGACCAGCGAATATCCCTGAGCGATTTCCTGGAACGAGAGAAGATCGTGCCGCTGAAACGCGACGCGCTGCCGGATGCTCTCGACCACGCGATAGTATCCAGGCTTGCCATCCGGTTCGAAGTACTTTTCCAGCACGCCTTCGGGCAGCCGCGACAACTCATCGCTGGGGTAAACGCCCGCCTCGATCATGCGGGCAAACTGGCCCGTGCTTTCCACATCGGTGGCATCGACGCGCAGGTTCTTGAACGCGAAACGGTTCATCCTATCGGCCAAAATCATGGTAAAGGTGTAAGGCTCCTGCCCCATGGCTGAGCCGGCGTCCCAGATGCGGGGGTGGCTGCGCCCCGAGAGGATGGGCAGCAGCCGCTCCACTACCTGTTCCAGTACTTGCTGGTCTCTAAAGAAGAAAGTGAAGGCCATTTTAGAACCTCCCGGCATCCGGGCGCGGCGCGCGTTTTCCGGTTCCTTGCCGTTCAAGCGGCAAGCGTCTCCCTGGCACTAAGCTACCCTCTTGATCGCGAGATTCACTGCTCGCTCCGGATCGAGAACCATCAACAGCCGCTCTTTCAGCTGTTGAATGCCCGGGAACTGGCCGGGCTGGCCATGTTCCGCGAGCTGCGCTTCATGCGATGCCTCGGTCAACCGAGCCATCTCAATTTGTAAGCCCTCCAGCGCCACGGCTACGTTGTCGACTGCCAGCTTGATGTTGTCGTGGCCGCCAAGATAGGTCTGCGTGATCAATTCTTCGACCTTGCGCGCACCGATCTGCGCCAAGGCGCGCAGTTGACGGTTACTGCCGTCGAACTGCCCGATTCGTGCCCGATCGCTCAGGCAGGCTGCGCGCGAGGCTTCCAGCAACCGCAACATCTCCTCCGGAAGACGATCGCCGGCACTCGTCGTGGACGCTGCAATTTCCGGACCGCCCAGAACAGCTGCGCCCGCGGACGAATTTCGACCGCGAGGTACTCGCCAGCCGTTGGTTGCTTGGGTTGCCATCTCTTTTGCTCCTTGGTATTCCTGTCGCGTTTACAGCGCCGCGACTGGCGCCTGATTCTGGAACCGATCTTGTCTTACGATGCCGGCTAGGCTGTCATTTCGGCGGCGAGATCCACCGTTCGCTCCGTATCGAGAACCAGCAGCAGGCGGTCTTTCAGCTTGTAGATGCCGCGGATGAGTTCACGCGCCGCTGGATCGAGGTTTTCCGGCGGACGTTCATAGGAGGCCGGATCCACATCCAGCACGTCCCCGATCTCATCGACCAGCAGGCTGACCGCGCCGTCATCGGTGCGGACTACCATGTTCATCGGGGTATGATCCCCTGCGCGTGGGGGTAACCGAAGCCGCCGGCGCATATCGATGGCGGTGACTATCTGGCCGCGCAGGTTGATCAACCCCTCGATGACCTCCGGGGCTTGAGGCACGCGCGTCATCTGCTGGAAGCGCAACAGTTCCTGAACGCGGAGAACGTCCACGCCGAAAAACAGGTCGGCCACGAAGAACGTGGAGAATTGTCCGCTATTTTGCGCCATTTCGGACTTCAGGATCGCGCTATCTTTTGCCATCGGTTATCTCTTTTCTTCCCCGCAGGCCGGCATACATACCGGCACGCACACCGGTTCCGTTACGGCAGAAGCCAGCACCGAGGCCAGCCGCGTCAACGACGCGAGCATTGCCTCCCGGTCGAACTTCATCTGACAATCCTGAAAGCCCGTCGTCTGGCCGCTTTGTGTGCGAACCTGCTCCGCCGATTCCGCCAGGGCCAGGACAGGGATCGCCTCCCACTCCGGCCGCCGGCGCATGGCGGCGAGAAGAGCGGAAGTTCCGCCGAGTGGAAGATCGAGGGAGGCGACAACGGCATCCACCGATTGCTGCTCTAGCATACGAATTGCCTCGTCGTGATTCGCGGCTTCGACCACCCGGTAGCCCGCCATTTCCAGGCCGCTCCGGATCAAGCCGCGCGAGAAAGCCGAGGCTTCGGCGACGAGGATTCTCTTGCCGTTGGCGAGTTCGCCTGCGCCCTGAAACCAATTCTCGGCAGCCGCTTGAATGACAGTGTGGAGATCGACGAAATCCGTGACCCGTTTGCCGACCACTGCCGAGCCGAGGAGCCCGGCGCGGTGGGATTTCTGACGAACCGCGACCGCCTCTTCGGCAACGTCGAGGATCTGATCGACCACCATGCCCACGCTGCGATCGCCGTCGTTGAGAACGACCACCTGCACCGGATCGGGCGCCGGGTCCGGAGAAGATGCGCCGGGTTCCAGTACGCCGCGGAGAGGCACGAGCGGGAGGAGGCGGTTCCGGTATTGCACCACCTGGCCCCCGCCCGCCCGCTCGATGGCCGACTGCGGGAACTCTTCGAGCCTGGCGACGAGAGAAAGCGGAATGGCGAGGCGCTCGAAGGAACCGGCCCGGAACAGGAGCAGCCGCTGCAGGTCGATCTCGGATTGCGTCTTCTGCTCGACCGCCGCACGCGTCTGTTCATGGAATTCGGCTATGACCCCGGAACGTTTGCCGATACCGAGCACATCGAGGATGAGGGCGACGCGGCCATCGCCCATGATGGTGGCGCCGGCGTAGACAGTGAGCCCCTTCAATTGCTTGCCCAGGGGCTTGACCACGATTTCCTGAGTGTCGTTGATGCCGTCCACGACCAGCCCGAACTGGCGGTCTTCCGCCTGCAGGACCACTATGCTGACGGCCTCGGCCTGGCCGGCCGGCTTCAGTCCGAGAACTTGATTCAGGTAGGCGATGGGCAAGAGACTTCCGCGCCGGCGATACACCGGCGTGCCCTGCACATGCTCGATGTGCTTTTCCGAGGAACCACCCTCCAGGCTGATCAGCTCGAGCAAGCTGACCTGGGGAATCACGAATCGCTCGCCACCGCTGGCAATTACCAGGCCTGGAATGATGGCCAGCGTTAGTGGAATCTTGATCTTGACCGTGGAGCCAAGGCCGGCGCGGCTGAACACGTCGACAACGCCGCCGATCTTCTCAATGTGGGATTTCACCACGTCCATGCCGACCCCGCGGCCAGAAACGTTGGTCACGGTCTGCGCAGTGGAGAACCCCGGCTGAAAGATCAGGTTCAGGGCCTCGCGATCACTGAGCTTTTCGGCCTGTTCGGGCCGTAGAAGTCCCTTTTCGATAGCCTTCTGCTTGACGCGCGCGATGTCGATTCCCGCCCCGTCGTCGCCGATTTCGATGTTGACTTGCCCGCCTTCGTGATAGGCGCGAAGAGTCAGTCTGCCCTGTGGCGGCTTGCCCGCGCGAACGCGGACCTCCGGCGGCTCGATGCCGTGGCCGCACGAGTTTCGAACCAGGTGGACCAGCGGATCCTTAATGGCCTCAATGATAGTCCGGTCGAGCTCCGTCTCGGCTCCGTCCATCTCCAGCCGGATCTGCTTACCGAGGGAGACCGCCAGGTCGCGCACCACGCGCGGCAGTTTGTTCCACACCATCCCGATGGGTTGCATGCGCGTCTTCATGACGCCCTCTTGCAACTCGGTGGTAATCAGGTTCAGCCGCTGCGATGTCGCGTTGAGCGCGGCGTCCTCGCGCTCGGCATTGAACTGGAGGATCTGATTCCGGGTCAGCACCAACTCCCCCACCAAATCCATGAGTTTGTCCAGCAGTCCAACCCCGACGCGGATGTTCGCATCGGCCACGGCGGAAGACTTGGCGATACCTTCCTCGGCCTTCTCGCCTTCGGGAAGCGGGCAGGCGCCCTGGGCGTCCGCAGGTTCCGCCGAGGCGCCGGGAAGAATGGCTGGACCAGACTGGCTTGGACCGGACTGGCTTGGCCCGGGCTGCCTCTCGGGGGCGACATATGACCCACCAGGCGTCAATTGCGCCGCGACGCGTAGACGCTCGGTCAATTGCTCAAAGCTGTCCGGACCTTCCTCACCACTGTCCTCGATGCATGCCAGCACCTTCCGAATCGCGTCGACTGCCTCAAAAATCAGCGACACCAAGGGCAGAGTGAGCTCCCGTTGACCACCACGCAACTGGCTCAGGATGTTCTCGGCCTGATGGGCGATCTTCTCCAGCGTAGAAAACGCGAGGAAGCCGCACGTACCCTTGATAGTGTGAATGGTGCGGAAGATGCTTGCCAGCAGGTCCGCATCCTTCGGGTGCTTCTCGAGCTCGACGAACGCCCGATCGAGAGATGAGAGGTTCTCGTGACTCTCAACCAGGAATTCGCGAATCACGTCCTGATCCTGCATGCCCTTGTTCTCCATGGACCCCCAAAAAAGACGCAGACCCGTTTCTTAACGAGTCGCGCCGAATACAATGACAGCCGCGTCTTGACGATTACCGCGCTGCATGTCGTCCAACCCTCTTATCGGCTGTTACCGCACAGCACTATAGTGTATGGGCGCCGCAATTTCTCTCCGTTTTTCAGGCGCACTGAGAAGCTGGGCATCATGGGCGGATTCGGGCCGACTCGATGGCGCCCGGAAAGTTGTGTTGATCGCAGATCGTTTGGCAGTGCTGAAAAACGCCTGGAACGTCTTATCGACTGCCTTGAAAGGATTAGCGTTGGCGGCGGTCTTAGGTTGCGACCCGCGGTTGGGAGCGGAGGTTCGCGAACTTTCAAAACGAAGCTGAGGACATGGAAGCGAGTTTGGATTGTTGGGGTTGCGAGCTTTGCAGGCCATGGGGCCGGGCTCCGCCCTCCCAAACGCTCCTATTAGACGTTTCGCTGGAAGCGTGGCCGCCGCGAGAACCAGACCGGGGAGCGGTGTCGATCTCATGATGAATCTCCTTAGTTCAGCCGATAGGTAAATGGAGAGAGAGTGAGCATTCATGAAATCGAGCCGTCAACTATTAAGTTCCGCACCCGTGCGCGGAGTGGTCGTATCCGCCTTCTTGCTGGGAATTGCAACCGTCCCCGTAGCGAGCGCGCAGGAAGACCCTTTGCAACATGCCAACCATGAGCTGAAGCAGGCCACCAACGGCAAAGTCTTCTGTACCTTTGAAGAGCGCACAAGGTGGGAGCAGAAGTTCGGGGTGAATTTCGGCAAGTCCGTCGATCAGCAGGACATGCTGAGCCGCCTGCGGGTTGGCTGCGGCGTCGCACCCACCTCCTGGTTGACGGTTTATGCCATGGGGCAGGATGCGCGCGCGCCATTCTATGGCCTGCCGGCGCCGAACACGATGCGCGACACGATGGATCTACAGGAAGCCTACGTAAAGCTGTTCGACCAGAGCGAAACGGGCTTCGGCGCAACGTTTGGCCGGTCCATGCTGGATTACGGCGAGTCGCGCGTCATCGGGACGCCGCAGTGGAGCAATGTATCTCGAACTTACGATCAAGGCAGGATGTATTATCGCCTTCCCAAGGCCAGATTTGAGATGCTGATGATCTCGCCGGTCAAGGTGTTGCCTGACGCGTTCAATGTGCCGGATCTGGGCGAACGAATCTGGGGCACGTACGATACATTTACAGGGTTGTGGCACGGCGCATCCGTGGATGCGTATGCGTTGCGCCATTCGCAGAACAAGATCGGCGGCTGGACCGGCGCCGGCACGCTCGGAACCGACAGTTTCGGAGGGCGCCTTTATGGTCCTCTGCATGACGGTCTGGCATACAGCTTTGAGGGGATCGGACAAACCGGTGACATGGGGCTGTTGAAGCAGCGCGCCTACGCAGGGTTCGCAGGCCTCTCGCACAAAACGACCGCGTGGAACAAGCCCCTCACTTCCTCGGCCGAATACAAGCTCGCCTCGGGCACCAAGCTGGGAGCGACGACCAGCGGCACGTACGACCAGTTGGCGCCTTCCAACCACGACAAGTTCGGTCAACTGGACCTGTTCGGATGGCGCAATCTGAAAACCTTCAAAGCGCTGGAATCGTTAGGCATCACCAAAGCGCTAACGCTGAATGAGATGTATTCGGACGATTGGTTGTTCAGCGCCGCCGATTCGCTCTACAACAGCCAGGGTTCTTCCATCGCCATCTCGAAGAAAGGGACCGCCGGCACACACGTGGGTCAGGAGATGGATTCTTTCGTGACCTATAAGTGGCGCGCCCATACCTTCGGCGCGGGCGTGGGTTATTTCTTCCAGGGTGAGTTTGTGGAGAATGCCACGCTGCACATCAACCCCCGGTACATGTACATATTCCAGCAGTACACGTTCAAGTAAGGTCTTTATGAAAACGAGCGGCCTGCCGGGCGAAACCTCCGGCGGCGTCCGGCGCTATGCTCGCGCTGGTTCTCGGGCCGCTCAGGGCTTACGCGATGAAAGTTTCAGGCGGCGGAGCAAAGCAAGGGCCTGCTCGCGGGAGCGGAAGAGAAGATTGACGGCTTGGTGGCCGAACTGGAGCAGGTGTTGGCAAACGATATCAAGATGGCCGCCGCGGCCGATGTCCGAAAGGGGCTGAGCGGTCAGTTCGAAGCTGATGGATTAATCGCGCTTCTACAATGTCTCCAAAAATCCTGATCGTCGATGATGTGCCATTAAACTTGGAACTGCTCAGGCGTATTCTGCAGGCCGAGGGCTTTCAAACGTGCTCTGCGGGAGATGGGGCTACGGCTCGAGCGATGAGCAAGGCGGAAGGCCCCGATTTAATTCTGCTTGACGTCATGATGCCGGACGAAAGCGGTTTCGAGACCTGCGCGAAGCTAAAGTCCGATCCTGTTACCGCCGATATCCCGATTATCTTTTTATCGGCGCTGGATGACGTGAAAAACAAGGTAAAAGGGCTGAAGATCGGCGGCGTAGATTACGTTTCCAAACCAGTGCATCGCGAGGAAGTGCTGGCCAGGGTCCGCGTGCATCTGCGAATCGGAGAAAATAATCGCGCGATTGCCCGCGAGCACCAGTCTCGGATTGAAGAGCTGCGCAACGCGCAACAGGCCATTCTCGTGCGTCCGGAAAGCTGTCCGGAGGCCTCATTTGCAGTCTTCTACCAACCCTTGGAAGGCGCCGGCGGAGATTTCTACGATGTCGTCAAAGTGGATTCCGACGTTTTTGGCTACTTCGTAGCGGACGTTAGCGGTCACGGCGTCAGCGCCGCGTTCCTCACTTCGGCTATTAAGGCGCTGCTCCGTCAGTATTCAGGCCCCCTGTACTCGCCGGAAGACACCATGCGAGGAGTGGACGCGGTAATGCGGCAGATCCTCGGAGAAGAGCAATACCTTACCGCATGCTACGCGCATTTGAACCGGCGGACCAGAAAGCTGTCGGTTGTGAGCGCCGGACATCCTCCGCTGATCGTAGTGAGCGCTTCGGGGACAGCGCGAACGCTGGAAATGAACAGCGATCCGCTTGGCATTTTCAGTGCGGTGGTAATTCAACGCACGGATCTTACTATCTGCCCCGGGGACAGATTCTTTCTGTATACCGATGGCTTCATTGAATCCTCGCCGGGAGCGGCGCGCCGCGAAGGTCTCGATCTCCTGGTTGAATCCTGCGTACTCCACCGTAAGGATCCGCTAGGCGAGGCTGTTTCAATCATTGCCGCCGAGATGCAATCCGGCGCGAGAAGCGTCGAGGATGATTTGTTGCTTTTGGCGATTGAGGTGGCCCAGTGAGTTTGCGGCAAGGTGAATGGCGTATGGAAATGCCCGCAACCCTGGAGGCAGTCGAACAATTTTGTGTGGAATTCCGGCTCTGGCGCGCTGGCGCGTGCGCGGGGCTGGAACCTTTTCCGGCTGAGTTGCTCATTCGTGAAGCGCTGACAAACTCCGTCATCCATGGGTGCATGGAAGATCCCCGCCAACGCATTTCCTGTGTACTCCGGGCCAAGCCAGGCCGCCTGCTGATCGCCGTTCAAGACCACGGTCAAGGGTTCGACTGGCGCGCGGCCTGGAACCGCCAACCGGATCTATCGGAACCGAACGGTCGTGGGATCGAGATTTTCAAGCTATACGCAACATCTGTCCGCTTTAATCCGAAAGGCAATGTAGTGCTGCTGATCAAGCGATTTTGAAGGGTGAAACGATATGAACAAAGAAGTGATTTCCCAGGAAGTCTCCGTGGGCGTGGTACAGCCGGAGGGCGATCTGGTTGCCGCGAAGCTGCCGGCCTTACGGTCCAAATTGCAGGAAATGGTCGGCGCCGGAGTTCGCCGTCTGACCGTGGACCTGACGATGGCGCAAATGGTCGACTCTGCCGGCATCGGATTGTTGATCTCCGCGCACAACTCATTGAAGAAAGCCGGGGGCGAACTGGCGGTGATCAACGCGTCCTGCGATATCCTCGCGCTCTTTCAGGCCATGCGCATTCATCAACACTTCAGCGTCACTGGAAACTGAGGATCAAAGGGAACCATGAGCGACTTCAACCTTGACGACGATCTGATACTCGATTACCTCGCGGAGTGTCGGGAACACCTCACCACCATTGAGACCGATCTACTCTCGATGGAGCAGGCCGGGGCTGCCATCGACGAACAACTTGTCAACCGCGTCTTCCGGGCGGCGCACTCGATAAAAGGCGGCGCCGGCTTTTTCGACCTCCTGAAGATTAAAGAGTTGGCGCACCGGACGGAGAATGTTCTGGACCTGGTCCGCTCGGGCCAAATGGTCCCCACTTCCGAGATTGTAAGTATTCTTCTGATGGCGTTCGACAAGCTGCGCAATCTGATTCTGGACTACGCCGGCAGCAATAGCGCCGACATCTCGGAGTTCACGGACGCTTTGAGCCGCTTGACCGAAGAGCATCTGAGCCCCGAGCGGAAAAGCTCTACGCACGAAGTTGTGGCGATTTCGATCCCCGGCGCGGGCAGATTGATCAGCGGCTCGGCCTTCGATCTGGATCAAGCGCGCCTTGGCGGAAAGACCATCTATGCGATTGAGTATGACCTGATCCACGATATTCAACGGCGCGGAAAGACCCCGCTTGAGGTGCTGAATCACCTAATCAAATTGGGATCTATTCTGGCAACCGCCTTCGATCTCGATTCCGCGGGCACGCTGGATGACGAGCCATCGAATAAGCTCCTGCTCGACGTGCTTTATGCAACGGTACTGGACAGCTACTCCATTGGTCTGGTTCTGGATGTGGCGCCGGAGCGGATCCACCGGATTGAAAACGATGGCGTAGCCAAAACATTGACAAGCGTCGCCACGGCAACCGTGGAACCGTTCCCGCCGGGGCTCGTGCCCGATGCCGCCCCTGTGCTCAACGCCGGACCTGCACGTGATGCCGCACCCGCGCCGGCCGTCGCGGCGCCTGCGGAGCAAGTTTCAAAACAGGCTTCCCCCGCGCAAAGTTCGCAGGTGGAGACCACAGTCCGCCTGAATGTAGCTCTTCTCGATTCACTGATGACTCTGGCCGGCGAGCTGGTGCTGGGTAGAAATCAGCTCAACGAAGCCGTGCGGCTTGGGGACAAGCAAGGCGTCAGCGCCGGCGCTCACCGCATCAGTCTGGTGACGTCCGAGCTGCAGGAAGCCGTTTCTCTCACTCGCATGCAGCCGGTTGCCGGCCTGTTTGCCAAGTTTTCGAGACTGGTCCGCGACCTAGCGGGCGAACTTGGTAAAGAGGTTCAACTGAAGTTAGAGGGCGGAGAGGTCGAGCTCGACAAAACCATTATCGAGGGTCTCAGCGATCCATTGACCCACATGGTACGCAATTCCGTCGATCACGGAATCGAATCGGCTGCAGTGCGCATCGCCGCAGGGAAACCCGCCATGGGGACCGTGATACTCCGTGCCAGGCATCAGGCAGGCCAGGTCATGATCGAAATTTCCGACGACGGCAAAGGCCTTGCAGCCGACAAGATTGGCAAATCCGCTTTGGCCAAAGGCATGATCACAGCCGAGCAGCTGCAAACCATGTCCGAGTTCGACAAGCACATGCTCATTTTCGGGGCTGGCGTATCCACTGCCGAGAAGCTGACCAACGTGTCGGGCCGGGGCGTCGGAATGGATGTTGTCAAGACCAATCTCGACAAGCTTGGCGGAAAGATTGAAATCGATTCGGTTCCGGGAAAAGGTTCGGCATTTCGCATTAAGCTGCCGCTGACTCTGGCCATCATTCCATCGTTACTGGTATCCGATTCCGGAGAACGGTTTGCGATTCCGCAGGTCAGCGTCGGCGAGTTGATCCGCATTCCCGCGAACCAGATTGCGGAACGGACCGATCGCGCGGGAGACGCCGAACTGGTGTTGCTCCGCGACCGGCTGGTGCCCTTGGTTTACCTGGCTGAAGCTCTCGGCAGCCCACGAACCGAGCGCGGATCGAAAGCCCTCAATATCGTTCTGGTGGACACCGGAGCTTTCGAGTACGGGCTGGTGGTTGGCGATCTTCACGACACTGTCGAAATCGTAGTCAAACCCATGGGAAGACATCTGCAGACCTTGCGCGAATACGCGGGAGCCACCATTCTTGGCGACGGCCAGGTTGCCGTGATCCTCGACGTGGCTGGATTAGCCCAACGCGCCGGTCTCTCGCGCACGTCGGCGCCTCCCGCGGATGCACAGGTCGCCGCGGACGACACGGCCGGCGAGTTGCACTCGCTGCTCTTGTTCCACAATGCGCCTGGCGAACACTGCGCGGTTCCCATCGAACTGGTAACCCGCGTCGAGCGCGTGCGCACCGGGCAAATTGAGCGCCTGGGCGGCCGCCGGACCATGCAGTACGGAGGTGTGAGTCTGCCATTGGTCACGCTGCATGACGTTGCCGCGGTAGACGAAATCGTGGAAAGTCAGCAATGGGTAGTGGTCGTCTTCGATTGCGCGGGCCGCACAGTAGGTTTGTTGGTGGCTGAGCCGCTGGACATGATTGAGACCCGCCTGGATATGGACACGGCGACTCTCCGGCAGCCTGGCGTGGCCGGATCGGCCCTGCTGAACGGCAACACTACCCTGATGCTGGATATTTTCGAACTGGCGGATACGGTTCGACGGCGGTGGCCCGAGACGGAGACAGTCGAGCCGCCTCCAGTGTCACAGCCTGGACACGGCGGTACCGTCCTGGTTGCTGAAGACTCGGATTTCTTTAGGGGCCAGATCAAGCGCCTGATTGAAGCCGTCGGCTACAAAGTGCTGGCTGCCGAAGATGGACAGTCCGCGTGGGAATTGCTGGACAGTCACGCGAGTGAGATTTCCGTGGTGACTACCGATGTCGAAATGCCCCGCCTCGACGGCCTGGGCCTAACCAAACGCATACGCGCCGATTCGCGCTTCACCCGGTTGCCGATCATAGCGCTTTCTTCTCTTGCCGGCGAGGAGGAGATGGCTCGCGGCCTTGCCATGGGCGTGAGTGAGTACCAAGTCAAGCTGGACCAGAGTCAGCTATTGGAAAGCATCCGTAAAGCAGTCAGTGGAGTGGAGCTCGATCAGTCGCCGGTAACGGCATAAAAAAGGAACGGGAATAGAAAATGACGTCAATATCGAATATGAAAATCGGCAAGAAGATTGCTGTCGTGCTCGGGGGAGTCGTCCTCCTTTTGGCTGGCTTGTCCACGCTGGCACTATGGGGAACGAGTACCAACCAGAAGATGGCGACAGCGCTCGTTCAGCGCCTCACCAAGGCGCGGCTGGCGGAAAGAATTGGGGGTGATACTTCGACAGTTGCCCTGAATCTCGGCAGGATGATCATCGAGAAGAAGGCAACTGAAGAAATGCTGACTCAGATCCGAGACGCGAAGAAAAGGCGCGCCGCGGATGTAGAGGAGTTCAAGGCGTTGGCGGATACTCCAACAGGCATCAAACACGGCGCGGATATGGCGGACCTGGTACAGTCAGCGGGGAATCTAAGCCAAGAGACTGTAGAGTTGGTAACTGCCGGCCGGTTTGCAGATGCAGTCCGGAACTTTAAGGTGTATTCCTCAATGGACATGGCCTTGCGGGCCAAGACTGCTGAAGCAGCCCAATTTCAGGACACTAAAGTTATCGAAGTCGAAAAGACAAACAAGGAAACATCGAGCACCATCTGGATGGCGCTCATCCTGGGCAGTCTTTTCGGGGTCGCAGTTGCGATTTTCGGCGGCGTGATTCTCACTCGCCAAATCGCTGCTCCGATTGCGAGGTTTGTTTCCCATTTAGGCGAGATCGCCAAAGGCGATCTGTCGAAGAACGCGCCCCCAGAATTCCTGTCACGGGGCGATGAGATTGGCACAATGGCCAATGCTAAGCAGGAGATGATCGACGCTCTGCGCAAGATGATTCAGGAGGTCTCGAGTGGCATCCAGGTGCTCTCTTCATCCTCTACAGAGCTGATGGCCAGCTCCACCGAGATGACGTCCGGCTCGCGTAGCGCCTCCGACAAAGCTCACTCTGTCTCGGCTGCCGCTGAGGAAATGAGTTCCAACATCACGTCGGTAGCGGCGGGAATGGAGCAGACCACCACCAATCTTTCTCATGTTGCGACCGCCACCGAGCAGATGACGTCTACGATCGGCGAAATCGCGGCGAACTCCGAGAAGGCGCGCAGGATTACGGATGAGGCAACGCGTCAGGCCGGCCGCATTACCGAGCAGATGAATCAGCTCGGCGTGGCTGCCCGCGAGATCGGCAAGGTCACGGAAGCGATCACCGAGATTTCATCGCAGACCAATTTGCTGGCGCTCAACGCGACTATCGAAGCGGCGCGCGCCGGATCCGCCGGAAAGGGATTCGCCGTGGTTGCTACTGAGATCAAGGCGTTGGCGCAACAGACTGCCGCCGCGACAGAAGATATCAAAGGCCGGATTGCCGGCGTTCAGTCCGCTACGGCGGGCGGCATCACGGAAATCGGCAAGATCTCGGAGGTCATTACCGAAGTGAGCGCCATTGTGGCATCCATCGCCGCCGCTATCGAAGAGCAGGCGACCGCGACGAAAGATATCGCGCGCAACATCGCCGAGGCTTCCACTGGCGTAAACGACGCAAATTCGAGAGTATCGGAAACATCGCAGGTCTCCCGCGAGATCGCCAAGGATATCGTCAGCGTTGACCGCTCCGCAAGCGAAATGGCGAGCGGCAGCGATCACGTTCGCACCAGCGCCGGCGAGCTTTCTACTGTAGCCGAAGCGCTGCGGGTAACCGTCGGCCGTTTTCACGCCTGAACTGTTGATCGGGAACGCTAGGAGAATTGTAATGGTCGAAACGCAAATTGAGCCAAGTACTCAGACGGTACTGTTGGCAACCTTCTTCGTGCGAGATGCGCTCTGCGCCCTGGATGCCTCCAGGGTGCAGGAGGTCATTCGCGTGGAAACCGTAACCCTGGTGCGGCACGCGCCGGCCGAAGTTGCGGGAGTAATCAACCTGCGGGGTAAGATCGTAACCCTGCTCGATCTTGGGACGATACTTGGGTTCGGCAAGAGCGAAGTGACTCGCGAGAGCCGGGTGTTCATCATCGAAGATCGCAACGAGTTTCTGGGCGTCCTGGTAGACCGGGTCGGCGAAGTGATTGAGATCGAGCCCGGTCACGGAGATTCGCTGCCTGTCAACATTCCGGCCACTCAGGCGCGTTTCTTTCAAGGAGTGCGCCGGGCGGGCGGGCATGTCATCGCCATCCTGAACCCTGCGGAGGTTCTGAACGAGGCCAGGCTGTGATACGCAGGAAACGGCGAAAGGCCGGATGAATATCCAGATGGCCCAATACCGGACCGCAGGGATTTAACGATGACGAATACGACGGGACACGACTATAATGACTTCAATAACGAATATGAAAATCGGGGGAAAGATTACTCTCGTTCTCGGGGGAGTCATCTTCCTATTGGTTGCATTGTCCGGGCTATCGCTGTGGGCGGTTCGCAGCGGCGAGCACTCGGCGCACGACTCCATCGACTGCTTGATGAAGTCGCGGCTGGCTGAGACAATTGCCGGCGAAACTGCGGCCATTGGTCAGAATAAGCTAAAAATGATGGTTGCGAAAAAGGCAACTGACGATCTTGTCAATGTGATCGACCAGCTTCGTAAGAATCGTAGCGCCGCGCTGGAAGAGTTTAAGTCCAGGGCCAACACGCCGAAGAGCATCCAGCAAAATGCGGACATGGCTGATCTGGTGCAAGCAAGCGAGACTTCTACCAACAAGGTGATCGCTTCGCTACGCGACGGCCGGTACGCGGACGCGGCAGAGGAGTTTCGCATGTCCTCCTCTAATTCAGCCAGCTTGCGCGCCAAGGCCAAAGAGGCCAGGCAATGGCAGGAGCAGCTGGTCGCGGAAAACGAAAGGACAAGCAAGGAGAAATCGAGCGCCATATGGATGGTACTCATCTTAGGCAGTCTCCTGGCGATAGCGGGCGCCATTTGCGGCGGGGTTGTCCTCACTCGCGGCATCGCGGCGCCGCTCGCGGCAGTAGTCGCCAATTTGGATCGGATTGCGCAGGGCGACCTGTCGAAGGATGCGCCCCAGGAAATCCAGAAGCGCAAGGATGAAGTCGGAACTTTGGCGCGTTCCATGCAGACGATGACTCTCGCTCTACGAAAGATGATTCAGGAGATTTCCAAGGGCATTGAGGTGCTGTCTTCATCCTCCACGGGACTGATGTCCAGTTCCACCCAGATGACGTCCGGTTCGCGCAGCGCCTCCGATAAGGCTCACTCTGTTGCGGCTGCCGCCGAGGAAATGAGCTCCAATATCACCTCCGTGGCGGCGGGAATGGAGCAAACCACCACAAACCTTGCCCATGTCGCCACCGCTACTGAGCAGATGACATCTACTATTGGCGAGATTGCTGCGAACTCCGAGAAGGCGCGCAGAATCACAGATGAGGCAACGCGTCAGGCCGCCCGAATCACCGAGCAAATCAATCAACTCGGGGTGGCAGCGCGCGAGATTGGTAAGGTAACCGAAGCCATCACCGAAATTTCAGCGCAAACGAACTTGCTGGCGCTCAACGCGACCATCGAAGCGGCGCGCGCCGGATCCGCTGGAAAAGGATTCGCCGTAGTTGCTACAGAAATTAAAGCTTTGGCTCAACAGACCGCCGCCGCCACGGAGGACATCAAGGGACGGATTGCGGGGGTTCAGTCCGCTACAGCGGGCGGAATCACGGAAATCGGGAAGATCTCGGAGGTGATTCAGGAAGTCAACGCCATAGTGAACTCGATCGCTACCGCCATTGAAGCGCAGTCGACCACGACGAAGGGTATTGCGCGCAATATCGCCGAGGCCTCTATGGGCGTTACGGACGCTAATACGCGAGTGTCGGAGACGTCACTGGTGTCCCGCGAGATCGCCAAGGATATTGTCAGCGTAGACCAGGCCGCCGGTGAGATGGCCAATGGAAGCAATCACGTCCGCGCCAGCGCCGGTGACCTCGCTACCGTAGCCGAAGAGCTTCGAGTAACCGTAGGCCGCTTCCACGAATAAAGCCGAGAACTTCAGGAGAACCGCCATGGTCGAAACGCAATTCGCGCTAAGTGCAGAGACGACGCCGATACCGCACGCAACTGGGGAAATTATGACCCTGCGAGCCGAGATCGTCGCCCTGCTGAATCCTGGGACGATACGTAGACTCGGCAACCCGCGCCAGGCTCAGAGCGAAGGAAGCGTATGACCGCCGCTACGAACGGCCTAGTCCGGACGAAAACACGCGTCCTGGTGGTTGACGATGCGTCCATTTTCCGCCGTGTCATTTCGGACGCTCTCTCCGGAATTCCTGGAGTAGAGGTCGTGGGAACCTCCGCGAACGGGAAGCTGGCGTTGGCCCGATTGGCCTCGCTTCAACCCGACCTGGTCACTCTCGATATCGAAATGCCGGAAATGAACGGCATTGAGGTGCTCGAAGCAATCCAGAACTCGGGTGTGAACACCAACGTCATCATGCTCAGTTCCTGCACGGTCCGGGGCGGCGACATGACGATTCGCGCGCTGGAATTGGGAGCTTTCGATTTCATCACCAAGCCGGAGGGCGGCGCCCAGGAAGCGAACATGGCTCGCCTTCGCGACAGCCTCCGGCCCATGATTCAAGCCCTCGAACGCCGGCGAGAGATCCGTGCCATTCTGAGCGTCAAAGGGTCGAAATTGGCCCCCGCAGCGGCTCTCAACCATTCTCCCCAGCCGCTCGCCCCAGCCGCCGTCCGCGCGCCCGGCCGGTCCGGCCCACCCATCGTACTGATCGGAGTTTCGACAGGCGGCCCAGCCGCGCTCGCCGAGGTGCTGCCGGTATTCCCCGCCAAAATCGGCGCACCGGTTTTCATTGTGCAGCACATGCCTCCACATTTCACCGAGGCGCTGGCTAATCGGCTGCGAAGCAAGAGCGCCATCCTGGTGAAAGAGGCGCAAGACGGCGAAATCGCTCGCGCGGATTGCGCGTACCTCGCTCCGGGCGGGAAGCAGATGAAACTGAGTCCGGGGAAGAACGGCGAAATCCTTATCCGCATTACCGACGATCCACCGGAGAATGCCTGCCGGCCTTCGGTTGATTACTTGTTCCGATCCGTCGCCCTCCACTTCCCGGGACGATCCATCGCCGCGATTCTGACCGGCATGGGGAACGATGGTACGGAAGGGATGCGGATGTTGAAGCGTGGCGGCAGCGTCAACATCGCTCAGGACGAAGCCACCTGCGTCGTCTTTGGGATGCCGCGGGAAGCCATCCTTGCCGGCGTGGTCGACACGGTCGTCCCGCTCAGTAAGATCGCGACCGCCATCGTCCGCGCTATCGCCGAGGCACGTGTATGATCAAGCTCCTGCCTGAAGAACGACAGAATGTGGCGCAGTACATTCACTCGATTTGCGCGATTACTCTCGATCAATCGAAGGATTACCTGATCGAAAGCCGCCTGAGCGCCGTGATGGAAGAACTCAAGTGCACCAGCTTCACGCAACTCGTGAGCCGTGCCAGATCTGAATCGAACGGAGCTCTAAAGCGCAGGATTGTCGATGAGATCACTACCGGTGAGACGCTTTTCTTTCGCGACTCTTCGCCATTCGATTTGCTGCGCTTCAAGATCATCCCGGAGCTCATCGATCGCCGCGCGCGCTCCAACGTCGCCGTGCCGATTCGAATCTGGAGCGCCGCTTGTTCCACAGGTCAGGAGATCTACAGCATCGCGATGGTTCTCCGGGAGCTGCTGGGAGACCTGAATGGCTACAACATTCGCCTGTTGGGAACGGATATTTCCGATCAGGCCGTCGCGCGGGCCAGTGAAGCCATATTCAGCCAGGTCGAGATCGCTCGAGGCCTCACCGACGCGGCGCGGGAGAAGTCTTTCCTCCCTCACGCCAGGGGCTGGAAAATTCGGGATGAAATCCGTGCCATGGTCAGCTTCCGCAAGCTGAACCTCATGGAGGACTTCTCTTCAGTCGGCAAATTCGACATTGTCTTCTGCCGCAACGTCGCCATCTACTTCA
>JBEKNN010000183.1:0-18419 GCA_049522755.1 Bryobacteraceae bacterium
AGAACGACAATTTCCTGCTTCTCGCTCTCTATGAGCAGCGCATCAACCGCACCATTGAGAGGAATATGGCCGAACTGCGCACCCTGCGGGCCGAACGCAAAGCCGCCCGCGATCAAGCCCTCGAAGAAGCCCTGCTTCTCTCCCAACTCGCACAGAGCAAAGGCGAAAAATACGATGCGGTAGCCGATTTCCCGCCCGAACTCCTGGGAACGGATTCTGTTTTTTCACCTGCCGCAATCACCCTTCTGATCGCCCGGAATCAGCGCCTGAACGAAGCCCGCGACTACGCGAAAACCCGCATAAACCCGAAATCAGGTCGCCCAATGCCCGCAGCCGCGTAACTCAGTCTCGGTGGCGCAGGCGCTTTGGTGGCGCAGGCGCTTTGGTGGCGCAGGCGCTTTCGCCTGCGAAGTAGACTGCCAAGTAGTGCGGCCCGGCTCTCCGTGCATTTCGCCCAGCCACCAGCTCTTTGACAATTGAATATAGGATCGACCCCACTCACCACACCCGAACCAGCTCGCGCTGGCCTCGGCGACATAACACTGTGAATGCGACATGTTAAACGGCTTTCTGAGCCAGGCCCCCAAACGGCTAAGCGCCTACCGCGCCTACCTCGTCCCACTTTCCCTTGGAAATAAGGTATAACCATCCAATATGCGAATCTTCGCCATCTTCCTGGCCATCGCCGCCAGCGCCGCCGCCGCCGGCATCCCTTATCTCACCGAACCCACGCTCTGCCCCACGCGGCCCGAGATCGCGTTCGTCGCCGGCGGCGATATCTGGGTGGTGTCCGCCAAGGGCGGCGAAGCGCACCTGCTGGTCTCTAACCCCGCCGAAGAATCGCGCCCTTTGTACTCGCCCGACGGCGCGCGCCTGGCGTTCGTCTCTACGCGCACTGGCGGCGGCGACATCTACATCCTCACGCTGGCCAGCGGCGAGCTGAAGCGGCTGACTTTCGACGACAGTCTCGACCAGCTCGACTCCTGGTCGCGCGATGGTAAGTGGATCTATTTCTCGAATGGCTCGCACGACGTCGGCCATAAGAACGATATCTACCGCGTCAGCTCTGAAGGCGGCACGCCGATGCCCGTCAGCGCCGACCGGTTCACCAACGAATATCAGGGCGCGCCATCGCCCGATGGCCTGAGTGTCGCGTTCGCCGCGCGCGGCAATGGCGACCAGCAATGGTGGCGTCACGGCCATAGTCATCTGGATGAATCCGAGATTTGGCTGCGTAAGGACGGCGTCAAGGATGGGACAACCGGCGCGTACGAAAAGCTGGTGGATCTCAACGGTCGCAACAATTGGCCCATGTGGGCGCCCGATGGCAAGCAGCTCTATTTCATGTCGGACCGCACCGGAACCGAGAACATCTGGAGTCTGCCGGTGGGCGCGAAGCCCAAGCAGGTGACCAGGTTTACCAACGGGCGCGTGCTCTGGCCTTCGATGGGTTACGACGGCAAGGCCATCGTCTTCGAACGCGATTTCAAGATCTGGCAGCTCGACACCAAAAACGGAGAAGCCTACGCCCTGCCCATCACGCTGATGGGCTCGTCCGCCGGAGTGGGCGCAACTCACCTCACGCTGAACCAGTTCACCGGTCTCGACCTTTCGCCCGACGGCAAGAAGATTGTGCTGGTCGGCCACGGCGATGTGTTCGCGGCGTCGGCCCGCGATGGCGGCGAAGCTCTGCAGGTCACGCATACGCCCGGACCGGAATCGCAGGTCGCGTGGGCGCCGGATTCCTCGCGCATCGTCTATGTGAGCCAGCGCGACGCCATCATGCACGTGTTCCTCTATGACTTCACGCACCGGACCGAGGCGCAGTTAACCAGCGGCCCCAAGTCGGATCAGAGTCCGCGCTTTTCACCGGACGGCAAAACCATCGCCTACGTCCACGACAAGCACGAGCTGCGCGTGATCGATCCGGAATCGAAGCAAGACCGTCTGCTGGTGTCCGGATACCTCGGCGGCGGTTTCAACGGCGGCGTCTTCGAATGGTCGGGCGACGGCAAATGGATCGCCTACGCGGCGACCGGCGATAGCGGACTGCGCAACGTCTACGTGGTTCCCGCGGCCGGCGGCACCGGGCGCCAGATCAGCTTCCTGGCGAATTCCAACGTCAACTCGATTCACTTCAGTCCCGATGGCAAGTATCTGCTTTACCAAACCGGCCAGCGTACGGAGACGCCGCAAATCGCGCGTATCGATCTCACGCCCGCCCAACCGAAATTCGCCGAGGAGCGCTTCGACGATTTGTTTAAGCCCGATGCTCCGCGCGGCCGCGGTGGCGCGGCTGGCGCAGAAGCCAAGCCGCCGGCCAAGCCCGTGGAGATCGATTTCGACGGCATTCGCGAGCGCATTTCGATGTTGCCTCTGGGTCTGGACATTTCCAATCCACAAATCAGCCCCGATGGGAAACTGCTTTTGTTTACGGCGACCGTGGCCGGGCAGCAGAGCCTGTATCTCTATCCCATGGAGACCGACAGCGCGGGCGGTGGCGGCGGCAGAGGCGGCCGCGGTGGCGGCGGTGGCGGCCGCACCGCGCGCCAGTTGACCACTACGCCTGGCGGCAAGCAGCGCGCGCAATTTTCGCCCGATTCCAAGGAGGTCTACTACCTGGAAGGCGGCCGCGTGAACGCCATCGGGGTGGACAATCGCCAGGTGCGCGCGGTGAACGTCAACGCCGAGATGGATGTGGATTTCGCCAAGGAAAAGATGGCCGTGTTCGAAGAAGCCTGGGCGGGCCAGCGCGATAACTACTACGACCCGAAGTATCACGGGGCCGATTGGGACGCGGTGCGCAAGACGTACGCCCCCTTGATTGAGGCTGCCGCCAACCCCGACGAGATGCGCCGCGTTTTGCGCATGATGATCGGCGAGCTGAACTCGTCGCACTCGGGAATCACTGCTCCCGCGGCCGGCGCGGCGGGCGGCGGTGGACGCGGCGAGGGCGTAGGGCAACTCGGCCTAAGCTTCGATCGCGCCGAATATGAGAGTTCGGGTAAGTTGAAGATCACCGAAGTGTTGCCGCATTCGCCCGCCGCGCTGGCGAAGATTCAGACCGGCGAGGAGCTGCTCAAAGTGAACGGTACGCCGCTTGGGGCGCATGTGAACCTCGATGAGTTACTGGACCACATGGCCGGTAAGCGCGTGGTGCTGGACATCGGCGGACACGATGTAACTGTGCTGCCGGTGGCATCGCTCGCCGAACAGATGTATAGGAAGTGGGTGGAGGACAATCGCGCGTACGTGCTGAAGGTAAGCAGCGGCCGCTTGGGTTACATTCACATGCGCGATATGTCGGAACAGGCGCTGACACAGTTGTATCTCGATCTGGACGCGGAGAACCATGCCAAGGATGGCGTAGTGATCGACATTCGCAATAACAACGGCGGCTTCGTGAACGCTTACGCGCTCGACGTCCTGTCGCGCCGTCCGTATCTGACCATGACAGGCCGGGACGCGCCTACCGGGCCTGCGCGAACCGAGTTAGGACAGCGCGCGCTTGAGTTGCCGACTGTGTTAGTGACGAATCAACACTCACTCTCCGACGCCGAGGATTTCACGGAAGGCTACCGGACCTTGAAGCTCGGCAAGGTAGTAGGCGAGCCGACATCCGGGTGGATCATCTACACCGGATCGATGACCCTGGTAGACGGCACCGCGATGCGTATGCCAGGCACGCGCATCACCGGAGTCGACGGCAAAGACATGGAACTGCATCCGCGCCCTGTCGACGTAGAAGTGTCCAGGCCGATCGGCGAGAGCTACACCGGCAAAGATTCACAACTCGACGCCGCCGTCAAGGAGTTACTCGCAGAGTTACCCAAAAAATAACCACTAACAAACCAATATCTCTTGCAGCCTTGTGCTCTTGCAGCGCCCCATGCTCTTTTGCAAGCCTGTGCCTTTCTGCAGCCTGTGCTTGCACTACTCTTGTGGGGCAGCCAATCCTGGCTGCAGCCGGCTTTCAGCCGGCTCCTCACTTGCAAACAAAACTACCCGCGTCATCCGTACTCCCGCTGCCCTTCCAATGCGCAGTCTCTGGATAAGCGCATAGCGGTCGCGTACGTACCGCCACCGGGGGATTGGTTCCCGGTTTCAACTTACTGGCCACCACCTGCTCCGGCGCCGCTCCCTGCTCCACCCAGCGCTCCAGCGCCCCCTCGATATCGTGCTCGGGGTCGGTACGCGGCACGCCTGCCTGGCCGAAAACGTTAGGACCGTTACCGCCGCCGCAGTGACCCATCCCTGGAACCATGAACAGGCGAACGAACGCGGCGGCGTCTTTTGAGCCCATCTTTTTCACCACGCTCCGGTAGTAATCGATCGTATTCTGTGGGGGAATCGCCGCGTCGCTCCAGCCGTGGTAGAGAATCAGCTTCCCGCCGCGGCTTTCGAATTTCTTCAACTCGGGATCGGTGGCGTTCAAAGCGAGCGCCATTTTGTCGTCGGCCAGCTTAACGTTATGGTCCGTTGTGGAAGTCTTAAAATCCCACGCGGCTTCGTCATAGACCATGTACTTGAAGAAGTTGGTTCCGAAGGCGTTTTGCAGGCTCGGGTTCCCACCGGCGCCAGTGATCCATGCCGCCCAGTCGCCCTGTTCCGCTTCGCCACCCGGAGCGAAACCCGGCAGAATCGCCTCACCCTTCGATGTCTTTGCCCCGCCATAAATCTTGCGCACCGCGGCGATCTGCGGCGCCGTAAGACACGCGTCTGTCTCCGCGCCCTTGCACAGCAGTACGCCAGGATCGAAGCGGCATTGCGCCGGGTTTTCGATGACGCCATCCTTCACGCCATCGAGCGCGTCGCAGGCCGCCAGCGCGGCGCTTTCGATGGCCGGCAGCTTGGATGCGGATATCGCACTGCCCGGCTCCGACAAGGCTTGCAGGTTGAAGATGGCGGTGGTCAGCAGGTGCGTCCAGTAGTTGGCGGGAGCGCCGGCGACGATGCCGTCATAGTCGGCCGGATAGCGCTCCGCCTCCATCAGCGCCTGGCGTCCGCCGTTCGAGCACGAGTTGAAATAGGAGCGCTTCGGCGCTGCCCCATAGAACGCGAATATCACGCCCTTGGCCGCCTCGGCAGTCACGTGGATGGCGCGAGATCCGAAGTCGGCGATCTTCTCGGGATGGTTCAGCGCCCAGGACGCATCGGTTCCGCCGGCCTGGTGGCCGGTATCCGTGGCAGCGGTTGCGTAGCCATGCGCAACGGCAGCGGCGAGCGCATTGAAATCGATGGACCCGGCGAAGCCTCCGTTGCCGATGCCCTGGAATTTGCCGTTCCAACCCGAGGCGGGCAGCCAGATTTCGACGTGAATATCCGAATCGGCCGACGGCTTCAAGACCATCGCCACGCGGCAGAAGTCCACCGCGGTCTTGACCGGTCCACCGGGTGAAGCGAAGGAGCCTTTTGGCACGGATTGCGCGGTGGCGATGGTGGCTTCGGGAAGTTGGAGCGCGGCCAGGTCGGCGCAAGTCGCCGCGCGTGAGGGCGGGGATGGGAGCAATGCAAACGCGGCCAGCGCAAGCAGCGGCAAGGATGGAAAAACAGTGGGTCTCATGACGTTCCTCCATTATGTGCGATTCGTGGCGCACGCACTTATGCGTGCAGCGTTCACACTCGTGTGAACGCGTCTTCCTCGGCGCCGCAATTACCCACTCGCCAGATCGGCCAATGTCTCCGCCAGCGCCAGCACCCCGCACGCGATCGCTTCCGCAGACGCATACTCGTCGGGACGGTGACTCACGCCGCCGCGGCACGGGATGAACAGCATGGCCGTGGGCGCAATCCGCGACATAAACAGTGAGTCGTGATAAGCGCGGCTCACCATAGTTTGAAAGCCGAACCCATGCGTGGCGCAGGCGCGGGTGAGCGACTCCACCACTCTCGCATCGCATTGCGCGGGCGTATCGGCGTTGATCGTTTCCGCGTTCACGGCAACCCCGCGCCGCTTCGCCACGTCCTCGCATGCGTCGCGGATTTGCGCGAGCACGGCGTCGCGTCGCGCCTCATTCGTATCGCGGACGTCCACCTCCAGGCGGACTTCGCTGGGGATGCTGTTGATAGCCCCCGGAAAAACTTCGCAGACTCCGACGGTAGCCACGGTATCGATGACGCCGGTCGATTTGGCGGCGCTCTCCACCGCGAGAACCAGTTCCGCAGCAGCGCAGAATGCGTCCTTGCGGGCGGGCATTAATACCGCGCCTGCATGGCCGCCTTCGCCTTCAATCCTGATGCGCAAGCTTGCCGGAGCAGCGATGGCAGTCACCACTCCCAGCGGGATACCAGCGCGTTCCAGCAGCGGGCCTTGCTCGATATGCAGCTCCACGAACGTGGCGTAGTGGCCCTGCGGCAGGCGCACGCCGGCGAGGTCGCCGCCGAATCCCGCGGCCGTGCGCCAGTGGTTCAGCGTCTCACCGTCCTTGCCCACCAGACGAGTATCGGCCGCCGCGTCGAGCAAGCCCGCCATCAGCCGGCTGCCGATGCAACCGATGCCGAAGCGCGTCGGCTCCTCGGAGGTGAAGATCACCAGTTCGATGGAGCGGCGCGGGCGGAATCCGCTACGCTGCAACGCGCGGATGGCTTCGAGACCGCCCAGCACGCCGACTGTTCCGTCGTAACGTCCGGCGTTAGGGATAGCGTCGATGTGCGAACCCGTGGCAACCGCGGCAAGGTCGGGCTCGCTGCCGGCCCAGCGCGCGAACGTGTTGCCCACGGCGTCTTCGCGTATGGCAAGGCCCGCGTCGGCGCTTAGCCGCTTCACGTATCCGCGGGCTTTCCGGTCGGTTTCGGAAAACACCACGCGCGTGACAGCGGGTGCGGGCGCTTCCGAAAATGACGCCAGCGCATCCAGTTCCGCCGAGAGCTGCGCAGTTTGAATTTCCAGGTTCATGATGCTACGCCAGCGGATGCCGGTTCCAATCCTTATAGATAAGATACTTCGCCGGCTTTTTGCCCAGCGCGCCAAACCATTGCGGGCAATACGGCGCCATCCAGATAAAATCGCCGGCGGCCACCGGATACCAGCAGTCGCCCAAACGATAGATGCCTTCGCCGGCCAGCATCAGCAGGCCGTGCTCCATCACATGCATCTCAACCATGGGCAGTGACGCGCCGGGATCGTAAGTCATCGTGTTCACCGCGAAGTCGAACGCGGTGTCTTCCGGAAGCAGGCGGCGCACTTGGATGGCGGGATCGTTCAACAGCGCTTGCGGTTCGACCGCACTCTCGTCGCCAGTGAATGCGGCCGGCGCTGGCGAGCCCTCCAGGGGCTGGTAATTCTTTTCGATCACCGCCATGCGCGCGCCTTGCGGCGACGTCCATGCTGCCGTCGTATCCTGCGGCGCGAAAGTGTAATGGTCCGGACCCAGTCGCAGGCCGCCGCTTTCCAAATCGCCCTCGATCACGTAGACGAAGCGTTGCGCTTGCGCGGGGCCCAGCGCGCCGCCAGCCTCCAGTTCCGCCGTGTATTGCGTGAACTTCGCGCCCAGCGCGGGGCCAACGTGAACCACGGCCGTCGCCGCGACCATGCCGGGCAGCGGAGCGCGCACGAAGGTATCGGGCGTCTGTAACAAGTGATCGGCGCGGATCGCGCTACGGGTTTGTCCCAAGTGATGCATCGTCTGTAGTCCTCGGCCGCAGCAGTCTTCCACAACTTCGCGCCGCGATTCTGCCGTCCTGAAAAATCGTTTCACCCCGCCTTATAGTGCGGCAAACGCGGCCGCGGAACGTCTCGCCCACGTACGGGCTGAAGGAATGCCGTTGGAATAAGCCGTCGCGCTTCAAAGTATCGCACGCGCTCAAATCGACCAGCACAAAATCGGCGTCCATCCCCGGCGCGATGGAGCCCTTGCGCGGCAAGCTGAAACGGCGCGCCGGCGACGCCGCGGTAAGCTCGGCAATCCGCTGCAGCGGCAGGGCGCGCGCGAAATGGCCGCGGTCCAAAAGGACGGCCAGCGTGGATTGCACTCCCGCGATGCCGCCCCAGATAGAGAAGAAATCTGCGCCATCCTTCATGGATGGCAAAGCGGGCGAGTGATCCGAAGCCACCACGTCCACATCGCCCGCCATGAGATGGCCCCACAGCGATTCGCTCTCGGCGGCGCTGCGCAACGGCGGCGCGCACTTAGCTACGGCGCCCAGGCGCTCCACGTCTTCTTCGGTGAAGTATAGGTAATGCGCACAGGTCTCAATGGTTATGTTCGCGCCGCGCGCACGCGCTTCGAGCGCAGCCGCCACGCCGCGGCCGGAACTCACGTGGACAATGTGCAGCTTCGCGCCAGTTTCGGCGGCGATCAACCCGGCGCGCTGGATAGCCTCGACTTCGGCGAGCACAGGGCGCGAATCCAGATAATCGCGGATGGATGTGCGGCCGGCCTCGATCACTCGCCGCGCGAGGCCCGCGGTCAATTCTTCGCTTTCCGCGTGGACGGCCACAGGCAAGTTCAACCGCGCGGCTTCGCGCATGCCCTCGTAGAGCGTGAAGTCGTCGGCGCGCGGAAACTCCGGCAACCCGGAATTCGAGAGGAACGCTTTGAAGCCCACCGCGCCGCACTCCGCCAACTCCGCGAGCGCTCCGACGCGGCCCGGAACCAGGCCGCCCCACAAGGCGAAATCCGCGATGGATGAGCGCTCAAGCGCCTCGCGCTTCGATTCAAAATCGGACGCGGAAAGCGTGCAGGGTGTCGAATTCAGCGGCATGTCGATGAAAGTCGCGCCGCCCCCCGCAGCCAGTGCGCGACTACCGCTGGCAGCGCCTTCCCAATCCGTGCGGCCAGGCTCGTTGAAGTGGACGTGGCAATCCAGAACGGCTGGGAAAATC
Source organism: Bryobacteraceae bacterium (assembly GCA_049522755.1). Lineage (GTDB taxonomy): Bacteria > Acidobacteriota > Terriglobia > Bryobacterales > Bryobacteraceae > PALSA-243. Next base: position 8,825 of record JBEKNN010000183.1, read on the forward strand.
GTGAGACCGCGCGCGTCGATTTCTTCCGCTGCGCCGGAAATTTCATTCCCGATTTCGACGATTTGGCCCGCTTCTACGGCGATATCGACGCGCGGTTCAGCATAGACAGGCCAGGAGGCCTGTCCCACTAACACGGCGTTTCCACCGCGGATCACGAGGTCAGGCATACTGGCGCTCCAGATCGGCAAGGAATCGTGAGCCGCATGCCAGCGCGGCCTCCACGTCTTCCACGTTTACGGTTTCGTCGGGATGGTGGCTGACGCCGCCGGGGCTGCGCACGAACAGCATGGCCGCGGGGAAATGCGGCGCCAGAATCATGGCATCATGCCCCGCGCCGCTCGTGATGCTATGCGCAGGGATGCCTTCCGCGGCGGTGGCGCGCCACAATCTCGCGGTGAGCTCCGCGTCCATAGCGACGGCGCTTTGATCGAGGCAGGGCTCAGTGCGAAGACTCAACCCGCGGTGCTGGGCGATGGCTTGGGCCGCTTCCAGAATGCTCCGGACGCCGCGCCGACGCGTTTCATCCGATGCGTGACGCACGTCGAGGCTCACATGCGCAGCGCCAGCGATCACGTTGCCTGCGCCGGGTTCAACGGCAATGCGTCCCACCGTGGCCACAAGTTCCCGAACCTCGTGCGCGATGCGCTCCACGGCGCCGATCCACTCTGCCGCGCCCGCCAGGGCATCGTGACGCAGCGCCATCGGAGTCGTGCCCGCGTGATTGGCGTTGCCTTCGAAATGAAGCATCAGCCGGCTTTGCCCGGCGATGCCATCCACAACACCGAGTGGCAGGCCGAGATGCTCCAGCACCGGACCTTGCTCGATGTGAAACTCCAGGTAGCCGAAAACATTGGGCGGCAGTTTGGCATCGGGAATACGCGCCGGGTCGAGACCGAAATCGCGAATGGCGCCGGAGATCCGCTCAATGAGGCATGCGTCTAAACTGCCCACCACGGCGCGGCTGCCAATGAAGGGGACGCCATACCGCACGCCTTCTTCCTCGGAGAAGCCGATTAACTCGATGGCATAAGGCAGCCCACGGCCAGCCAAATTCTCGAGCAGCGCCACGCCCAGCACAACGCCCAGGATGCCGTCGAAAGCGCCCGCATCAGGAACGGTATCAAGGTGCGACCCAATGACGAAAGTGGGGCGGACCCCCTGGTCCGCGCGGGTCCCCCCGGACCCGCTATTTGCCAACGACATCTGCTCCGCATGATCGCGAGGAGGCCGACCGGGAGGGCGGCCGCGGACCACGGGGTCCGCCCTACAGGTCGCGCGCAGATTACCCACCGCGTCGATCCGAACCTCACAGCCAGCCTCACTCAGCCATCGACCAACGATCTCGTGTACATCCTTCATCGGCGCCGAAAGGTAAGTGCGCGTAATGCGTCCCGGTTCTTCAGTGTAACTGGCAAGCAGACGGCACCGCTCCACGGCCGTGCGCGCGGCGCTACCCCATCTACCCATCACGAGCCCCTATACGTGCTATACCCGTATGGCGAGAGCAGCAGCGGGACATGGTAAATACCGGTCTCCTCAGCGACGCCGAAACGAATCACGACTTCATCGAGGAAAGCCGGCTCGGCGAGTGTCACTCCTTGTCGCCGCAAGTATGTGCCCGCCGCGAAGACCAGCTCGTAAACGCCCGTCGGAATTCGATCGCCCGAAAGCAGAGGCTCATCCGTGCGCCCGTCGCGATTAGTGACCGCGCTGGCGCAATGCTCGCGTCCCGTCTCGGCGATGCGATAGAGACTCACTGCCAGACCCGCCGCCGGCCGCCCTTGCGATGTGTCCAAAACGTGTGTGGAAAGCCGCGCCAAATGTTATCTCCGCAGACTCAAACCCAGGCAGCCATAAGGTGGCCGCGAATCGGTGTAAACGCCCATCATATCGCCCTGCTCCACGATGGTATCCCAAGTACGGTTGTTAGCTTCGAGGTCGATCTGCGAGATAGTCGGAATGTCTTCCAGCACCCGGCAACCTATCTGGTAGATGACTTCCTGAATGCTGCCCGATTCGAAACCGGCAAAGACATCGTGGACGATTCCGCGCACGCTCTTCGCCGCGGCTTCTTGAGATGTAGCCCCATCTTGAAACGCAGCCTCGAAGCTCGTGTAACTCCACTCCACGTCCAACCACATGTGCAGCGGCCGATTCTTGATATCGGGCAACGTTGTATACTGATCGCGCACGAAGCCATTAAAAGCGCTGCCGCCCAAGCGGAGCAGCCGGAAGCCGCGAATTCCCGAGCGCACTTCCGCTATGTCAAGCCCATCGGCGGAACGGCTCATTTCCACGCGGGCGAAAGCGCGGTCCGGTCCCTCCGGCGCAAATGCCATGCCGCCTTCCCCCACGCCCGAATAAGGAATCTCCGACGCCGACACTTGCGCGCCGGCCGTGTGCGGATAAGTAGCAAGAAACTTATCGCAGAGAAAGCGGCAGTAACTTTCCAGGTGGAAACCTGTATAATTCAGCGTTTCGCGCTGAATGAAATTCTTCATCGAATCGGTGGCCACCAGGTTAGTGTTATCACCCGTTGTGTAAGTGGGCCAAAAAGCATCGCCATATAGCAGCATCATTACATTCGCGCCAAATACCGGGCAGCAGCCCTCGGGGACAGCCCCGTCGCGGTGTAGACGATAGACAGTGACATCGCCTTTACCGTAGTAGTTACGCTTCCAACCGCTGGCGAACCGTTCCACTCTTCACTTACCTCCTTTGTGGGGCAGGCAATCTTGCCTGCAGCCGCCTTTCAGGCGGCTCTATCGGGCCATGCGCCAGTTCGCACCAGGCGAGCGCCGGCTGAAAGCCGGCGGCAGCCAGGATTGGCCGCCCCACAAATTGTCAATCTGCCGCACTTAAGTACCACCACCAATCAGCTCTTCCAATCGAAACCAGGCGATGCGATAGACCTGTTCCAGCGCTTCCCGTAACTCACTCTCCGGGGTGGCCCCAATCCGACGGCGCAACGCCTCGATGATATCGCGATTGCCACTGCCTCTTACCGCGAACAGGAAGGGGAATCCGAAACGCTCGCGGTATTCCCCGTTCAACGCCAGCAGCGAATCCTGTTCTTCCGGCGTAAGCTGGTTCAACCCCGCGCCGGCTTGTTCGCGAGTGGATGCTTCGCTCATTCGCACGCGGTTGCCAAGGTCAGGATGCGCGCGTAGCAGCGTCAATTGGCGCTCTCGCGGCGCGACTTCCACCTGTTGCCGCATCGCGCCATGTAACTCGCCCGGTGACGCGAATGGCCGCAAACTCCAGGCCGCTTCGGCAACCCAGGGCGAGTCTTCGAACACCCAGCCGAGTGCCTTGACAAAGTCCTCGCGAGTGAGAGCGTTGATCTGTTCCAAAGTCATGTGTCGAGTCATCTGCCGAGTCATGCGGCTTGGAACACCGGCTTTCCCTCGACACAGGTTTCCTCTATACACTCAGCTCCGGCCAAGGTGAAGATAGCGCCCAGCAGGCGTTCGGGAGATATCGGGTTTCGCATAACAGCCATCAAGGGACTGGTTTCCGGCGGACGCACATAGACGAAGTCGGCGAATTTGCCCACCGTGAAATCCCCGATTTGGTCTTCAAGCCCCAGAGCGTCCGCCCCAGCGCGCGTCGCAAGGTAGAGAAGGTGCGCCGCATTGAGAGTCACCGGGTTGGGCGCGAGCCGTTGCGTCAAATAAGCCAGCAATCCCTCCTTCAACATTCCGAATCCCGTGCCGCCGCCAACGTCAGTACCCAGCGCGAAGCGCACGCCCGCCTGCACGTGCCGCTGCAATGGAAAGAACCCGCTGCCTAACGCCGCATTGCTGGCTGGGCAAAAGGCTACCGCGCTGTCGCACGCCGCGAGCCTTTCCAGTTCGCCAGACGCGGGATGAATATTGTGCGCAAAAACCGATCGCCGCTGCGCCAGCCCGAAGCGCTCATACACCGCCAGATAGTCGCTCGCGCCCGGAAACAGACCAGCAACCGATTCGATCTCTTCCACGCTCTCGTTCATGTGAGTTTGGAAACGCACGCCGGGGTTCTCGGCAAGCAGCGTCGCGCAAACTTCCAAAATAGCTTCCGACGCGGAGAGCGCAAACCGCGGCGTCACCGCGTACAGCAACCGGCCCGCGTCATGAAAGCGGCGAATCAATGCCGCGCTTTCCCGGTAGGCCTCCTCGGGGGATTGGTACAACGCCGGCAATAGATGCCTGTCGGCCAGCACCAATCCGCTAACGATCCGCAAGCCCGATGCTTGCGCCTGTTCCAACAGCTCGGCGGTGGCGCTGGCGAAGTGCGCGCCAAACACCAGCGCGGTAGTGGTTCCATGCGATGCGAGCAAGTGCAGAAATTCTTGCGCCACTGCTCTGGCATATGAGGGATGCGCGAACTTCACCTCCTCAGGCAGCGTGATATTTTCCAGCCAATCGAGCAGCGAGTATCCAATGCCGCCCAGCGCGCGCACCTGCGGATAATGGATGTGCGCATCGACGAACCCCGGCAACAGCACGCCCTCGCGCATGTCACGCACGTCTGCCTCCGGATATTGCGCGCGCACTTCGAGATAGTCTCCGCATGCCGCCACTCTGCCGTTTTCCACCAGCAGCGCGCCGTCCGCGAAAACTTCCAGTGCATTGTCGTCCCGGAACGGATTGCGCGGCGTGTGAAAAATCGCGGCGCGCAGAATCATATTCGGACCGCTGCAGCGGCCGGCTCGGCGATTTCCGTTTGCGCCGAACGTGCTCGCTGAATCGCCCAATACACGCGTTCCGGCGTCGCCGGGCTGTCGAGTTCCACGACGCGGCTGATGTCAAAGGTCGTGCCGTATGCCGCTATCGCCTCGCGAATCGCCTCGCGCACTGAGATCGCCAGCATCAACGGCGGCTCGCCCACGGCCTTGCTGCCGAAGATCACGCCCGGTTCCGCCGCACGCTCCAGAAACGCCACGCGGAAATCCTCCGGCAATTCCGACCACGAAGGTAGCTTATAAGTGGACGCGCTGTTGGTCGCCACGCGGCCCTCGGGAGTCCACAGCAACTCCTCCGTCACCAGCCAGCCGAGGCCTTGCAGGAAGCCGCCCTCAATCTGCCCGCGATCGACGATGGGCGAAAGCGAGTTGCCCACGTCCTCCAGAATGTCGACGCGCCGGACACGGCAGTCGCCCGTGAAACCATCCAACTCCACTTCCGAGACGGCCGCGCCGTAAGCGAAATAATGGAACGGCTTGCCCTGGCCGGTCTTCGGGTCGTAACTGATGCCGGGCGTGCGGTAGTAGCCCTGCGCGAAAAGCGCGACCCTCTGACGGTAAGCGGCCTCCACCACTTCCACGAAAGTTACTCCGGCCGCGCCGTCGCAAGAGACCATCCCATCCGCGAACTGCACCTGGTCGGCGGCGCAGCCCAGCAACTCCGCGGCCACCGCTGCAAACCTGTGCTTCAATTGCTCGCACGCATCCGCCACCGCCGCGCCGTTCAAATCCGCGCCAGCCGATGCAGCCGTCGCCGACGTGTTGGGCACCTTATCCGTGCGCGTCGGCATCGTGCGAATCCACTCCAACGGCACGCCCAGAGTTTGCGCCGCCACCTGGCCCATCTTCGTGTAGAGACCCTGCCCCATTTCGGTTCCGCCGTGATTCACCTGCACGCTGCCGTCGCGATAAATCAGCACCAAAGCCCCGGCCTGGTTGAAGAACGTCGCCGTAAAAGAGATGCCGAACTTCACCGGCGTGATGGCGATTCCGCGCTTGTAATGCTCGTTCCGCAAATTGTGCGAGCGGATTTCTTCGCGCCGCGCCGCGAACGAACTGGTGGCCTTCAGCTCTTCCCAGATGCGCGCCATGCGCCCCGCGTCTCTCACCTCCATGCCGTAGTGAGTGGAATCTCCGGCGCGGTAGAAATTGCGCTCGCGCACGGCCTCCGGCGTCATCCCCAGCGAGCGCGCGATGCGGTCCAGCGCGTCTTCAATCACCAGCATGCCTTGCGGTCCGCCGAATCCACGGAAGGCGGTTTGCGATGTCTTGTGCGTGCGGCACACGTAGCCGGTGACGTCGACGGCGGGCAGCAGATACGCGTTATCGACATGAAAAATGGCACGCCACAGAACCGGCTCGGAAAGGTCAAGACTCCAGCCGCCATCGGAATACAGTTCCAGGTCAAGTCCCAGCAATCGGCCCGTCTCATCGTGGCCTACGGTATATCGCGCATAGAACGGATGGCGTTTGCCCGTAAGCGCCATGTCGAGAGCGCGCGGCAGCCACACACGCACGGGCCGGCGCGTCTTCCACGCACCCAGCGCAGCAATGGCCGCCCACGGATTGGCCTGCACTTCCTTGCCGCCGAAGGCGCCGCCCATGCGCAGGCACTCCACCGTTACGCGGTTTTCCGCAATGCCCAAAACCCGCGCCACAATGACTTGCGTCTCCGTGGGATGCTGCGTCGAAGAGTGCAGCGAGACGCCGCCGGATTCATCCAGCCAGGCGATGGCGCTTTGCGTTTCCAGATAGAAGTGCTCCTGACCGCCGATGTACAACTCTCCGTGTAAGCGGTGCGGGCTCGCAGCGATAGCGCCACCGGCATCGCCGCGTCGCAGATGCGCGGGATCGGAATGGAAGCTCCGCTGCTCGATGGCTTGCTGCATGGTAACGATGGCCGGCAAAGCTTCGTATCGCACTGCCACGCTGCTCGCCGCTCTCTTCGCCGCGCCGAGATTTTCCGCCAACACCCAGGCAACCGGCTGCTGGTGATACAAAACTTCGGCGGGAAACAGCGGCTCATCACGCCGGCTCGAGCCCGAATCGCCTTCACCGGGAACGTCTTCGCCGGTCAACACAGTAACCACGCCGGCGTGCTTCAATGCCGCGGACGCGTCCAAAGCCAGCACCTTCGCGTGCGCATGCGGCGCCATCACCGGCCACACGTGCAACAGGCCCGGGAAGCGCGTCACCAGATCGTCGGTATACAACGCGGAGCCTGTGACGTGGCCTTCGGCGCTCTCATGCGGCAGCGGTTTCCCGGCGATATTCATGCCGCAGCAGCCTCCAGTTCGAACTGGAACTTTTCGAGCAACCGCTGCGCCAGCGCCAGCCGGTAAGCCGCCGATCCGCGATGGTCGCTCATCGGCTGCAGCGTGCGCTCTATGGCGCGCTGTGCCCGGCGCAGGCCAGCGTGGTTCCAAACGCGGCCAACCAATTCGTCTTCCGCCTGCGTAACGCGCCTGGGAACTTCGGCCACGCCTCCATAAGCGATGCGCGCCGCGTCCACGCGTCCAGTGCGGTCAAGCCGCAGCGCGAAGCACGCGGCCACGGTACTGATATCATCGAGGCGCCGCTTCGAAGCCTTGAAGAACCGGATCGCAACTGGAAGCGGTTTGGGAATCCGCACGGAAACCAGCAACTCTCCGGCCTCCATCGCCGTGCGGCGGTAGCCCGTGAAAAACGCGTCCAGCGGCAAAGTGCGAATGCCGGATTGGCCGGCGATCTTGACCTCGGCATCCAGCGCCAGCAGCAGCGGCGCGGCATCCCCGATGGGCGATGCGGTGGCCAGATTTCCGCCCAGCGTCGCGCGGTTCCGAATCAGCGGCGAGGCGAACAAATGCAGCCATTCGCCAAACACTTCCGGCGCGCCGTTCCATCGCGCGGCGATTTCCTCCAGCGTGAGCCCTGCGCCAATTTCCACCGCCGCGGCGCCATCTTCGAACACACGCAGCTCTTGTAGTGCCTCCACGCTTACCAGATGCGGAAACTTGCGGCCGTGCAAATTGGATTCCACCGCCAGGTCCGTTGCGCCCGCCACCATCCGCACACCCCGCACGCCCCCCGCGTGCTCCGCCAGCAGCGACAGGCATTCGGCAAGCGTACCGGGACGTGAAAAGACGCCGTCCGGTCCTGTGTACGACATGCCTTCGACGCTCGGCGCCGCGTGTGAAAGCCGCCGTTGGAATCGATCGTCCGGCGCCGGACCAAGCGAGAGCGCAGCATCGCGGATCGGCCGGTACCCGGTGCAGCGGCAAAGGTTTCCGCCCATAGCCTGCACGTCGCAAGGTCCGGTGCGGCCAGGGCGATACTGTTCCGCGAACAGACTCATCACAAAGCCTGGAGTGCAGTAACCGCATTGCGATCCGCCCGCGCTGGCCATGGCTCGCTGCGCTTCGTGCAACTCGCCGCCCGAAGCCAGTGCTTCAATAGTGTAAATTTCCTGGCCGGCAACGGAAGGAAGCAACAGCAGGCAACTGTTCACGGCGCGGTACGCGGAGCGCGCCCCGTGTGCCTTCACCATGACCACGGTGCAGGCCCCGCATTCACCCTCTGCGCAACCTTCTTTGGAACCCGTAAGTCCGCGAGCGCGCAGGTATTCGAGCAGCGTGGTCTGCACCGCGGCAGCGCGCACTTCCACCTGCTCGCCGTTCCATTGAAACGAAAAAGACTGGCTGGCGGGCGATTCAAGCCCCATTGAAGCATTTTAGCGAACCGCGGCGGATTCCAGTTGCCCGCTGTTGGCATGTTGTCTTTTATACGTTACACTGAAATTCAAAACTGACATGCACAACCCATTCTTCAGACCGCTGGCCCAACCCTTCTTGCTGCTTTTGTGGCTTGCGATGGGGGCGTTCCCGGCGTGGGCCCAAACGGGAGCGAGCCTTTCCGGCGTAGTGACGGGCCCAACCGGCGCAGCCGTTCCCAATGTCGCGGTGACAATCAGGAACGTAGACACAGGCGCCACGCGCACCATCGCAACCGACGGCGGGGGGCGCTATCAGGCGTCCGGCCTGCCTCCGGGGCGCATCGAGATTCGAGCGGCAAAACAAGGGTTCGCCGATGAAACGCGCACCGGAGTCAGCCTGGCGGTTGGCCAGGACGCCACAGTCGACATTAAGATGCAGCCGATCACCCCCGACGTCTGCGCGAGCGGCCACGAGTTCGCCACCACCGATTGCACGCTGACCTGGCACGGCATCACGCTGTATGGCGCCTATGACATCGGCGTCGGCTGGGTCAGCCACGGCTTACCGGAAAACGCCACTAACTATGAAGGCGAATCTCTGGTCAACCGAAACGGCTATCAACATCGATTCGTCGTCGCACCGAACAACCTGCAGCAGACGAGTCTGGGCATCAGGGGCAAGGAAGAGTTTTCGCATGGCTGGTCCGTTGTGTTCAACGCTTCAACTGGCATCAATCCGCAGTCCGGCCAGCTCGCCAACGCGTCAGTCACCGACATCGGCAACAACGGCCTTCCCAGGAGCAGCTATTCGGAAGCCATCGACGGCGCGCGCGCGGGCCAGACTTTCAATGACGAATTCTATGCCGGTATATCGTCCGCGTATCTCGGCACGCTGACCTTCGGCCGTCAGCGAGCTCTCGGTACCGATGCGATGCTGGTTTACGATCCGGCCGGCGGCAGCTATGCCTTTTCGTACATCGGATATAACGGCACGATGGCCGGCGGCGGCGACACCGAGGACACCCGTTGGGACGACGCGCTGAAGTATCGCCTCACCTATGGCCCGGGCCATTTCGGCGCGATGTATAAATTCGCCGATGGTTCTGGCGGCTGCTACTCGGCCTCTGCAACCTGGACTGCCGCCACCTGTACGCCGGAAGGGGCGCATAACAACGCCT
>JBEKNN010000184.1:0-18188 GCA_049522755.1 Bryobacteraceae bacterium
ATCGATCGGCAACGGGTCCGGGGGGACCCGTGCGGACCAGGGGGTCCGCCCCACGTCTCTCCAGAATCTCGTGCACGCGCGCCGACCCAATCCACCACTCCGCATAGCACCGATCGGTAGGCAGCCCACCGTGCAACGGGCTCGAAGTATCGCCATATTGATTCACCGAGTACCGCCGCACAATGGCCCCCAGCCGCTCAATATTAAAAAACGCATTTTTCAATTCGAGCGGATCGAAGGTCCATTCGATGAGCGGAATGCCACGCGCAAGCGCGTCTTCGCGTTGCCGCAACTTGAGGCGGCGCCCGATGCCGAGGTTGTGATATTCCGGCAGCACGCCCAGCATGTGGCTGTGCAGGTAAGCGTGTCCGCCAGGCTTGACGCCCGGAATTCCCAGACAGAACCCGATCATGGCTTCACCGTCGAACGCGCCCAGAACCTGCCCGCCCACCCGACTCGCCACCACGAAAAAACGCAGCGGCAGCAGATCGATATCGTCGAAGCCCCAGATGACTTTTTGCAACTGGACCGCGGCGCGGAACTCATCGAGCTCGGTCAACTTGCGGATCTCGATTACGGCGTTGCCGCCCGCTTCGCTTCCTGCCACAGCGCCTCCATTTCTTCGATATTCGATTGCGCGAGAGTCTTCCCAATTTCGCCCAGTTTGCGCTCGATGTAGCAGAACCGCTGGCGAAACTTCGCGTTGGTCTTGCGCAGCGCCTGTTCTGGATCCACCTTGACGAACCGCGCCAGATTGACCAGCACGAACAATAAGTCGCCCAATTCGTCTTCAAGCGACGGCTGCGACGCGTTACGCCGCGCTTCGTCAAACTCGGCGAGCTCTTCGTGCAGCTTCTCGATCACCTGCTCGGGATTCTCCCAATCGAAACCGGCTGCGGCAGCGCGCGAAGCGATCTGCTGCGCCTCCACCAGCGCCGGCAGCGCGCGCGGAACGCCCGCCAGCAGGCCGTCTTTCGCCGCGCCGCGGTCTTTCTTTTCGGCGGCCTTCACTTCGCCCCAGATACGCAGCACGTCGCCCGCGTTTTCCGCCGATTGCTCGGCGAACACGTGCGGATGGCGGCGAATCAGCTTTTGGTTGATGGCGTCGAGCGCGTCGCCGATAGCAAAAAGATTCTCTTCGGCGGCCATTTGCGCATAGAAAACCGCCTGCAGCATGAAATCGCCCAGTTCTTCGGCGAGCCCGGGATAATCGCGCCGGTCGATGGCATCGATCACCTCATAGGTCTCTTCCAGCGTGTAAGGCTTGATGCTATCGAAGGTCTGTTCGCGGTCCCACGGACAGCCATCGGGCCCGCGCAGCCGTTGCATGATCTCGACCAGTTGTTGAAATTTCGGCCCGGCGGCAGCGGCGTTTTTCATTGTTCGGGGAGCGTTTTTTTAGGTTAACATGCGGTCAGCGAAGCCATCCGCCGCAGTGCGGCATACACTCGGTGGTAGCTCCGATGGAGCCACTCTCTCCCGCCGATTCCGTCAGGCGATTCCCACACTCGTTATCAGGAGCACGCTCTTACATGACAGATCGATTTCAGGGCGTCACTTACACCGTTATCGACAATAGCCTCATCTGTTTCAGGATCCCGCGTAACGACGCAGCGGCGCAAACCGGGCACCGAATTCAGGAAGCTTCATCAGCGGCGTGGATTGGTATAGATACAAGTCAGTAGCTGCGGGCGGAGACGTGATCGTCTACGCTGTGGAACAGAGAAAAATCATGCAGACTTGTTAGTGTTTCGCCCAATCATTGAGGAGATACGGCGCTACCGTAATACCGCTTGCCGACGCGTCGCAGCTCCGATCGAAGCCACGACCGTCAGGGAGCGATTTTTCGCAGCGCACAGATAAAAACACCCGGTCGCGGTACCAGCGCCTTCTCTTAGCTTGCCCTTGATTTCGCCGCGCGCCGCCGATTATAGTTTGACCATACGCAACGCGATGAACGTGGCCCGCAGCGGCCGGACACCCGCAAAGGAGATCCCATGAAACGCTTGATCGCATTACTCGCAGTGCTCGCAGCAGCCGCCATGGCTGCCGACATCAACGGCGCCTGGAAAGCCACTGCTGAAGGACCCAATGGGTCCATGGAGCGGACCTTCGTCTTCAAAGTAGAAGGCAGCAAGGTCACCGGCGAAACTACCAGCTCGATGATGGGCAAATCCACCATCACCGACGGCAAGATCGATGGCGACTCCATCACTTTCACCATCACCGCCAAGTTCGGCGACAACGAAATGAAGCTGACCTACGACGGCAAGATCAAAGACAACGAAATCGTATTCCAAAGCTCGGCCGGCGGCGGCGGACAAACCATCGAGTGGCACGCCAAGAGGCAATAGAAGTGGCGCGGGCCATGGTCTGCGAGGAAGGTTCCGACTTCCAAGTGCGAGCCGCGCCAGCGCTCGGGAAATAAACCTAACCCACCATCACGCTCAGCATAGAGATAGACCCTCCGTCCACCCCCTCCACGGGGAAGCTGACGGCGTCGCGTTCCTGACGCGCCGCGATCACGTAGAGCAGCGGCAAATAGTGGTCCGGCGTGGGAATCGAAAGGCGGGCGTCTCTGCCCAGCCGCTCGTAATCGACCAGTGGCCCGTGTTCGCGCGCGCCAATCATTTCGCGCGTCTGCCGCTCGAAGCGAACGGCCCAGTCATACGGCTCCACGACGTGCCTGCCCCAGGCATACGCGTGCAGATTGTGAACCAGATTGCCGCTGCCCGCAATCAGCACGCCCTCTTCGCGCAACGGCGCCAGGCGCTCGCCAATCTCGTAGTGAAAGCTCGCCGGCTGCCTTTCGTCGATGCTGAGTTGGACCACCGGGATATCGGCGTCCGGATAGACGTGGCGCATCACCGACCAGGTTCCATGATCCAATCCCCAGCTTGGATCGAGCTTGACGGGCAGCGGCGCCAGCAGGCCCTGAACCCGCCCCGCCAGTTCCGGATCGCCGGGCGCCGGATACTTCACCGCGTAAAGTTCGGCGGGAAAGCCGCCGAAATCGTGCACCGTCCGCGGCGCGGTCGCGATGGTGACGCCTGTCTCTGGCACGAACCAGTGGGCCGAAACGCAAAGGATCGCTTTCGGCCTGGGAATTTGCCGTCCCACCGCCGCCCATGCCTCCGTATAGCCGTTGTGAAGCACCGCATTCATGGGGTTGCCGTGACCGAAGAAAACCGCCGGCATCAGTTTGGTCATAAGCCCTCCGCTCGATACCATTGTCGTCCCCATTGTCGTCCAGTCGCTGGAGTATAATCGGCCCGTCATGGCAAACTCAGGCCGGATTATCCTCGCCCTCATCGCCGCCGCTAACTTCGCCGTCCCGCAGGGGCACTCCCAGCCCAATTCCCAAACCAACTCCTATCGAACCGTCGAGAACTGGTTCCAGTTGCCCGCCGGACGGACCATGGGCTCCACCAGCGCGGTGTTTGTCGCGCCCAGCGGCCACATCTGGGTAGCCGAGCGATGCGGCGCGAACTCCTGCGCCAACTCGAACCTGCCGCCGGTTTTGGAATTCGACCCCTCCGGCAAGCTGCTGAAAAGTTGGGGCGAGGGCATGTTCGTTTTCCCGCACGGCATCCTGATCGAAAAGGATGGGACCATTTGGCTCACCGACGGCCAGGGCGCGAATGGCAAGGGCCAGCAGGTATTCAAGCTCAGTCCCGAAGGCAAGGTTTTGATGACGCTCGGCAAGGCGGGCGTCGCCGGCGACGGTCCCGATACATTCAATCAGCCGAATGCGGTCGCCATCGCGCCCAACGGCGACATCTTCGTCTCCGACGGCCACAACGTCGGCCGCGGCAATGCGCGCGTGGTCAAATTCACGAAGGATGGAAAGTTCATCAAGCAATGGGGCGGCCACGGTTCGGGCCCCGGCCAGTTTGAGATGCCGCATACGCTGGCGTTCGATTCCAAGGGCCGCCTGTTCGTTGGCGACCGCGGCAACAACCGCATTCAGATCTTCGACCAGGACGGAAACTTCCTCGAAGAGTGGAAGCAGTTCAGCCGGCCCAGCGGCATCTTCATCGACAAGAACGACGCGATGTACGTGGCCGACTCCGAATCCACCGACCGCGACGGTTACGGCCACAATCCGGGATGGAAACGCGGCATCCGCATCGGCAGCGCCAAAGACGGCTCAGTGACCGCTTTCATTCCCGACCCTTCGCCGGGAACGGGCTCTACCACCGCGGCCGAGGGCGTGGCAGTAGACGCTCAGGGCACGATATACGGCGCCGAAGTGGGCGCCAAGGATGTGAAGAAGTACGTCAAAAAATAGCGTGAGAATATTCTTGGACGCTTGCCGGTCTGAGCCGTTCCCCGCATAATCGCAGCCGGCCCGCGACCAGGGGTGGTGAATCGCCCGCTATATTAGAGATGGCGCCACCCGATGAAACCACGGGCGAAGTAATCTCGCGCACTACTCTCACGCAGTGCTCTTACATGGACAAAAAAGACCTCAGCGAACGCGACATCTGCACCAAATACATCACCCCCGCCGTAAAATTGGCAGGCTGGGACGAGATGACGCAGCTACGCGAAGAGGTCAGCTTTACCAAAGGCCGCATCATCGTTCGCGGCAAACTCGTCACCCGCGGCAAGGCCAAGCGCGCCGATTACATTCTCTACTTCAAGCCCAACATCCCCATCGCCCTGATTGAAGCCAAAGACAACACCCACAGCGTCGGCGATGCGATGCAGCAGGCGCTCGACTACGCCGTCACCCTCGACATTCCCTTTGTGTTTTCCTCCAACGGCGACGGATTTGTCTTCCACGACCGCACCGGTACAAGCCCACAGACGGAAACCACCATCGCCCTCGATGCCTTCCCCTCGCCCGCCGCGCTCTGAGCAAAATACCGCGCGTGGAAAGGCCTGACTCCCGGCGCGGAGCAGATCGTCCTCCAGGATTATTACGGCGACGGCGGTGGCAAGGCCCCGCGCTATTATCAATGCAACGCGATCAACTCCGCAGTCGAGGCCATCGCCAAGGGCCAGGACCGCGTCCTCCTCGTGATGGCCACCGGCACCGGTAAAACCTACACCGCCTTTCAAATCATCTGGCGCCTCTGGAAAGCCGGCCGCAAGAAGCGCATCCTCTTCCTTGCCGACCGCAATATCCTTATCGACCAAACTATGGTCAACGATTTCCGTCCCTTCGGCGCCGCCATGGCCAAGCTCAGCACGAACACTAAGACCATCGAGCGCGCCGACGGCACGAAAGAGGAGCTCACTCTCGCGCTTGATAAGAAGCGCCGCATCGACACCGCCTACGAAATCTATCTCGGCCTCTATCAAGCCATCACCGGCCCCGAGGATCGCCAGAAACCCTTCCGCGAGTTCTCCCCCGGCTTCTTCGACCTCATCGTCATCGACGAGTGCCATCGCGGCAGCGCCGACGCCGATTCGGCCTGGCGCGAAATCCTCCAATATTTCTCCACCGCCACCCAGATCGGCCTCACCGCCACGCCTAAAGAAACCGAGTACATCTCCAACATCGATTACTTCGGCCAACCCGTCTACACTTACTCGCTCAGGGAAGGCATTCGCGACGGCTTCCTTGCGCCTTACAAAGTCGTCAAGGTCCACATCGACCTGGACGTCGAAGGCTACCGCCCCGAGCGCGGCAAAACCGACCGCGAAGGCATCGAGATCGAAGACCGCCTCTACAACACCAAAGACTACGACCGCGTCCTCGTCCTCGACGACCGCACCAAGGTAGTGGCTCAAAAGGTCTCCGCCCTTCTCAAGGAGAGTGGCGACCGCTTCCAGAAAACCATTGTCTTCTGCGTGGATGAAGAGCACGCCGCCCGCATGCGTCAGGCCCTCATCAATGAAAACCAGGACCTCTGCTCCGAGAACATCCGCTACGTCATGCGCATCACCGTCAGCGACACCGAAGGCCAAGCCGAGCTCGACAACTTCATCGATCCCGAATCGAAGTATACCGTCATCGTCACCACCTCCCGCTTACTCTCCACCGGCGTCGATGCCCAGACCTGCCGCTTGATCGTCCTCGATCGAGCCGTGGGCTCTATGACCGAGTTCAAGCAAATCGTCGGCCGCGGCGCCCGCGTCCATGAGGACACCAAAAAGTTTCTATTTCGCCCTCATGGATTTCCGCGGCGCCACCAACCACTTCGCTGACCCCGACTTCGATGGCGATCCCGTCCAGATCTACGAGCCCGGCGAGAATGACCCCATCACCCCACCCGACACCGCGCCCCCCGCCGCCGGCCATGACGACGCCAACGAAGCCGCCGCCGACGCGGACCTCATCCCGCCCGAGCCATCCGCCGATGAAGTCATCGTCGATGGCGCTCCGCCCGATATAACCATCACGCCCAACGGCGAGAAGCGCCGCAAGATCTATGTCGATGGCATCGGCGCCGCCATCCTCACCGAGCGCGTCGAGTATCTCGATGAGAACGGCCGCCTGGTCACCGAGAGCCTGCGCGATTACACCCGGAACGCACTCAGGAAACGCTTCACCAGTCTCGACCAGTTCCTTACCCGCTGGAATTCCGAGCGGCGCAAGCAAGCTATTCTTGAACAACTCGAAGCCGAAGGCCTGCCCCTCGATCCGCTCGCCGAGGAAGTCGGCAAAGACCTCGACCCCTTCGACCTCATCTGCCACGTCGCCTTCGACCAGCCGCCACGCACCCGCCGCGAGCGCGCCGACAGCGTCCGCAAGCGCGATGTCTTCACCAAGTACGGCCCGCAGGCCCGCGCCGTGCTGGAGGCGCTTCTGCAGAAATATCAGGATCAGGGCGCCATCAACCTTGACGACCCTCGCGTGCTCCAGATCTCACCTTTCGATGCCATGGGTACGCCGCTCCAGCTCATTCGCCACTTCGGCGCCCGCGCCGATTTCGAGCGCGCCGTCCATGAACTGCAATCCGCTCTTTACCCGGAAGCCGCCTAAGTTGTGGCGCACGCACTCATGCGTGCAGCGTTCACACTCGTGTGAACGCGCTTCGACTTGAGTCGAGATCGGCGGCGTTACAATGAACAGCATTGCACCTACACCATGTCTGTCCGCAACACTGTCAAATCCATTCAAGACATCATGCGCCAGGATGTTGGCGTCGATGGCGACGCCCAGCGCATCTCCCAGCTCTGCTGGATGTTCTTCCTGAAAATCATCGACGACCAGGATCAGCAACTGGAAATGATGCAGGATAGTTACCGCTCGCCCATCCCCAAGGATCTCCGCTGGCGCGCCTGGGCCGCCGACCCCGAAGGCATTACCGGCGAAGAGCTGCTCGCCTTCATCAACACCCAGCTCTTCCCGCAGCTCAAGGAGCTCTCCATCGCCGGCAAGCTCGCCGACCGCCGCCGCGTGGTGCGGGACGTCTTCGAGGATGCTTATAACTACATGAAGTCCGGCCAGCTCATACGCCAGGTGATCAACAAGATCAACGGCGTGGATTTCAACAACCTGGCCGAGCGCCAGCACTTCGGCGACATCTACGAACAGGTGCTCAACGATCTGCAAAGCGCCGGGAACGCCGGCGAGTATTACACCCCTCGCGCCGTCACCGCCTTCATGGTGGACCGCATCGACCCCAAGCCCGGCGAGCTTCTCTTCGACCCCGCCTGCGGCACCGGCGGCTTTCCGACATGTGCGTTGCGCCACATGCGCGACCGCTACGTGAAAAAGCTAAAGGACGAGCAGACCATGCAGGAGGCCTTGCGCGCCGTGGAGAAGAAGCAGCTTCCCCACATGCTCTGTCACCAACATGCTGCTGCACGGCATCGAGAATCCCAGCTTCGTGCGGCACGACAACACCTTGGCCCGGCCCTACATCAGCTATACCGCCGGGGACCGCGTGGATATTGTCCTCACCAATCCGCCCTTCGGCGGCAAGGAAGAAGACGGCATTGAGAGCAACTTCCCTAAGCAGTTCCAGACCCGCGAAACGGCAGACCTCTTTCTAGCCCTCATCATCCGCTTACTCAAACCAACCGGCCGCGCCGCCGTCGTGCTGCCGGACGGCTCTCTCTTCGGCGAAGGGGTCAAGACGCGCCTCAAGGAGGAACCGATGAAGGAGTGCAACCTCCACACCATCGTGCGTCTGCCCAACAGCGTCTTCAAACCGTACGCCAGCATCGGTACCAACCTGCTGTTCTTCGAGAAGGGCGAGCCGACTCGAGACATCTGGTTTTACGAGCATCGCATACCAGGCGGGCAAAAGGCCTACTCGATGACCAAGCCCATCCGCATCGAGCACTTCAAGCCCTGCGTCGATTGGTGGGGTGGCGCGAAGCGCAAAAGCCGCGAGGAAAGTGAAGTAGCGTGGAAGGTCACTGCCGACGAGGTAAAGGCCCGCGGCTATAATCTCGATTTCAAGAATCCCCACACTGTTACGGATGACCACGGCGACCCTGAGGAGTTGCTCGCCAAGTTGGATGAGGCTGAAAAGCAGACGGCAGCGTTGCGCGATAAGCTTAAAGCGATTCTCGCTGAGGCGCTGACGCGATGAACCCCTCGCATCTTCTCAACCATTTCGAAAGCATCAGCGATGCGCCGGACGCGATCCCGCGGTTACGGCAATTCTTCCTCGATTTGGCCGTCCGGGGAAAGTTGGTGGAGCAAGATCCGAAAGATGAACCTGCCTCCGAACTGCTTAAGCGAATTCGGGCAGAAAAGGCACAGTTGGCTAAAGACTGCAAAACCCGGGCCGAAACTACCCTTCCACCGATTAAGCGTGACGAATTGTCTTTTGGCATTCCCCCGAATTGGGTCCGGGCGCCGTTCGGACAGATCATGATCTCACGTGATGGCGAGAGGATTCCAGTATCTAAGGAAGAACGAAATGGGCGAGCAAAAACTTACGACTATTACGGGGCTTCAGGTGTCATCGACAAGATCGACAGCTACCTTTTCGACAAGCCTCTCCTATTGATCGGCGAAGACGGCGCGAACCTGATCAACCGGTCGACTCCCATTGCCTTCATCGCTCGCGGAAAGTACTGGGTGAATAATCACGCGCACGTCTTGGACGGCATTTCTGAAGGCCTTCTCCGATTCATCGAACTCCACATCAACGCCATCGACTTAAAAGCATACGCGACTGGGACGGCGCAGCCAAAAATGAATCGGACGAAGATGAATAGCATTCCTATTGCGCTCGCACCACAAGCCGAACAGCGCCGAATCGTCGCCAAGGTGGATGAATTGATGGGGCTATGTGATCGGCCGGAGGCGGCGCAGTCTGAGCGGGAGAACAGGCGGGACAGGCTGGCCGCAGCATCCTTGCACCGATTGAACCAGCCCGACGACACAGACGCGCCCGAAGTCTTCCGCGAGCACGCCCGGTTCTACCTCAACCATCTCCCGCGCGTCACCACCCGCCCCGACCAGATCAAGCAACTCCGCCAGACCATCCTCAACCTCGCCGTCCGCGGCCAACTCGTCCCTCAAGACGCCGATGACGAACCACCAGCGCCACTCCTTGGGGATCGTCAACTCCTTCTGGATTCGCAGACCGAACCGTGGAAATTGCCCTTAGGTTGGGCTTGGTCTTCGTTCAATTTGATTGGTGAAGTACTGGGAGGTGGAACCCCGAGCAAAGCAGACCCGGCGTTTTGGAGTGGACCGATTCCTTGGGTAAGCCCGAAGGATATGAAGGTTGACGTGATCACGGACGCTCAAGACCACATATCCGCGTCGGCGGTTGAACATTCCGCGACGCGTCTCATCCCGAGAGGGTCTCTCCTCATGGTCGTAAGGGGGATGATCCTAGCCCATTCATTCCCAACCTCGATAACCGCGGTTCCCGTCACTATCAACCAAGACATGAAGGCGATCGTGCCGTTCCGGCACGACTGGATCCACTTCCTTCTGTTGGTGACGAAAGGATTGAAGCCGGAAGTGCTTCGGCTTGTTCAACGTTCAACACACGGAACCTGCAAACTCCTGACCGACGATCTCTTCTCCTATTCGGACTCCACGGAATGGCTTATCCAGGCGATCCTGCTGGTGGCAAATGGCGAAGGCTGGGTTGACCATAAGGTGATGCAACTAATCGCCGCGCGTTATTCAGCTAAGGAGGATCGATGGTTCGACAGGTTGACGGAAAGAGAACATACGGTACTACAAGGAGTCATCGAAGGCCTGTCGAACAGAAAGATAGGAGTGAGAGTTGGCATTTCAGAATCGATGATTAAGACTACTTTGCAACGGTTGTACACAAAGGCCAGCGTGCGCACTAGAAGCCAACTGGTGAGAACCGCGCTTGAGGCTTCACCGTTCATTTGCCGGTACGCTAAACAGGAGATCCAGCCCGGCTAAATGGTCATCAATCCCCAATCTTGTGTACAATCGATCATTCCGCTATCACACGAGATCTCGATACTGTTCCAGCGCCACGCCAACAAGCTGAGAGCGCCTGGGGACGTTGGTGTTCGGTACCGGCGCGCTGCGACGCGCAGGGCAACGCAGGGTGGCGGAGGCCAAACGCAGTAATTATCGGAGTATACTTCGAATGACCATGCGAATAGTGGCGCTGATTGGATTCGGAGACGGTTGTCGGCCGGCTGCCGCTGGCGAGCCCAGGCAGACGGCGCAGGTGACCAAGACGGAGCGCATGGATATTCCAGTTGGCGGCACGCTCAGGCTGGCGAACTCGATTGGCGTGCTGACGGTGGAAGCATGGCATCGGCCTTTCCCGCCGCCGAATATACTCGATCCTCTGGCTAAAGAAGCCTCGGTCGATGTAGGATATCGCATGAACATCGATAGCTTCACGGGCGACATCCAAGCGACTCTGCGTAAGGCGGACATGATGCTGCATCTTCCCGAGGAAGGCCGATACGACATTCGTGCGAAGAGCAAATTCGGCGATGGGAACAACGACTTCCCCGGGGAGCAGAAGCGCAGGTGGTGGGTGATTGGCCATCGGATCCTGCACCGGGATTCACCGGCGCCGCACAAGCTGGATCTCCGGGTCAAATTCGGAGATATCGTCATCCTCAAAACGCGCGTACGCAAGCCGCCCGAGCCGCTGATTCCCATTTCGAAATCGGAGGCTTATGAATAAGGAGACAGTAAAATCGCGTATAGAGCAGATCGGGATCATTCCCGCAATTCGGCTCTCCTCCGCAGAGGATGCTTTGTTCGCTGTAGAGGCGGTTGCGAACAGTGGGATTCCCATCGCGGAAGTGACGATGACCACTCCCGGAGCGCTCGATGTGATTTCCGCGCTCGCGCGCAAGAGGCCCGAGGTGATAGTTGGCGCCGGTACAATCGGCGACGTCCAAACGGCGGCGCGCTGTCTGGACGCTGGCGCCAAGTTTCTGACCAGCACGGGGCTCGATCTTCAAATTGTGGAGTTCGCGTTAAAACAGAATGTACTGGTTTTTCCGGGCGCATTGACGCCGAGCGAAATCATGGCGGCATGGAAGGCGGGCTCGGACTTCGTCAAGGTATTTCCCTGCTCACTGCTCGGCGGCGCCAGTTACATCAGAGCCCTCAAGTCGCCGTTCCCACATATATCATTGATTGCCTCAGGGGGCGTAACTGAGCGGAACACCGGCGATTTCATTCTGGCGGGAGCCACGGCAGTGGGAATTGGCCGGGATTTGATCTCTCCGGAGGCTGTCCGGCGGCGTGAGCCGGATTGGATTCGCGAACTGACGCGACGCTTCTTGCAGATAGTCAAGGACGCGCGCGGTCAAATGGCGCCGTGAAACCCGTGGCGCCGGATGAGGACGGCGAATTCGGGATTTCCGGCGGGTGCGTCAGCTAAGACGTAGGAGCCCGCGCCAAACCGGACGCCGCCGCGTATTTGGTTTGATCGAAGGCCGGCAAGGGTTGGCGCGATACGCCTCCACGACTTCGTTCGCATCGGCGGCCCGGAGCGTTACCAGCACCGGAATGGCGCCCACCGACGCGAGTTACTCTACCTGCTGGTGAGTCGGGCGGGGCGTGCGTAATCGCTGAAGATGAAATATGTGGCGTCGAGTGCGCGGAGCTTCGAGAGTGAAAGCCCATTCACAATAGACGGCATTGCGTGATCACGGATGCCAGCCGCCGTATCGGTCTCGAAATCGCCGGCGCCGTCATAAGTCAGCAGCGTCCTGTTTGATTGCCCAAGGTCGGCCGAGCCTCGCGGGAACCACGGGATATTCTGTGCGATGACGTTCAGCGCCCCGCCCGATTGCGTCCCGCCCCGTGGCCCGCTTCGCGAATCGGTGGCGATTCCTACTCGCATGTTAGGCTCCCGATGTGTATTCGGCGGTCCGCTGGCCGGCTGCCGCGCAGTCGGCCATCACGACAGCCTGTTCCCGGCGAACCCTCCCGGCGGGAATCGATACATCGCCTTCAAGCAGGCGATGGAGCATTTCGCTCTTCTCACTCCCGGTCACAACCCACAGGACACGGCGCGCGCGATCGAGGGCGGAATAGGTCAAGGTCATCCTGCGCCGGCCCTGGTAGATGCCGCTCAGTGCCACGTCCGCGCTGGCAACATCGAGGACCGAATCGCCAGGGACTAGCGAGGCCGTATGGCCGTCCGGGCCGAGGCCGAGGTGGACAAGGTCGAGCACCGGCGGCGTTCCGGCGACTTTGCCGAGTTCGACGGCATATTGCATGGATGCGGCTTCCAGATCGGTGGATTCCACTGGCATCGCATGGATTTGCTCGGGGCGGAGCGGGGCGTGCTTGAGCAAACTTTCGCGCAAATGAGTCAGGTTCCGATCCGGATCTCCTTCAGGGGCCAACCGCTCATCGACCTGAAAAACGTGATACCGGCCCAAGGGATGTCTTCGTTTGCGAGCTCGCGCAACATGATCCAAGGAGTGTGGCCGCCGCTCACTGCCCAGGCAAAACGCCCGCGAGCAGTCATAGCTGCGCGAGCGTCGGCAGCGATCGCAGCTGCGGCCGCTTGCGCCACCGAATCGGGTTCATCAAATATTTCGAATCTCATAGAGATCTCCGATTCTATCCGCCTCCTTGAACCGCAACCCGGAAATCTTCCTGGTCCGTAGGGCTCGGATTATGCCAGCCTCCGGGAGGCGAAACCCGGTGGTCAAGCACAGCAGGCCCCCAGGTTCCCTTCTCGTATACGTAAATCGGAGTATCGGCCTTCAGCACCGGGTCCACGATTCTCCAAGCTTCTTCTACGTAATCTTCCCGCGCAAACAGCGTGGCGTCACCGGCCATGGCGTCGCCCAAGACACGCTCATATGCATCCATCTCATCCGGCCGGGGATGACGGCTGGCGATCATTTCGACGGATTCGCCTTTCAGAACCTCACCCGGACCCATCACCGTCGTACCTATTGCGATCGTCATCTCTGGACTGATGCGAAACCGCAGATGATTTCGCGACAGAGCGTCATCCGCGACCCCTGCCGGAGGCTTTCGAAGCCGCCCGAGAACTTCCGTGCAGGTTACCGGCAAGTTCTTTCCGGCGCGAATGAAGAATGGCACGCCTTTCCATCGCCAGGAATCGACTTCCAGTTGCAGGGCGGCAAACGTTTCCATGTTCGAATCCGGTGCGACTCCTTTTTCCTGAAGATAGCCGCGGAATTGCCCGCGGACCAGATTGCTTGCGTCGATCGCTGGGATCGACTTGAGTACCTTCACCTTTTCATCGCGAATGGTTTCGCTGTCGGTGCGGACCGGAGGTTCCATTGCGAGATTGCACAAGATCTGGAAGAGATGGTTTTGGATCACGTCGCGGATGGTTCCGGTCTGATCGTAAAAAGAGCCGCGGCCTTCCACCCCGAAATCTTCCGCCATAGTGATCTGTACGCTTTCAATGTAGTTCCGATTCCAGAACGGCTCCATGAATGCATTCGCGAATCGGAAGACGATCACGTTGTTCACCGGCCGCTTCCCAAGATAGTGATCAATACGAAAAATCGCGGACTCCGGGAAAACGCCCTCCAGGGTTCGGTTGAGTTGCCGCGCGGAGGCGAGGTCATTGCCGAAAGGTTTCTCGACGATCACGCGAGCGTTCTGGGCGCAGCCCGCGCTTGACAACTGCTCCACCACGCTCCCGAACAGCAGCGGCGGAATAGCCAGGTAATGCGCCGGCCGTTGCGCTCCATTGAGTTCTTTACGGAGCGCCTGAAAGGTGGCGGGATCGCTGTAGTCACCGCCCACATAGCGCAGCAGACTACTCAGCTTGGCGAATGCTTCGGCATCCAGGCCGCCGTGTTCCACGAGGCTGTCGTGCGCGCGTGCACGAAGCTGTTCGACGCCCCAGGCATCCCTCGCCATACCGATCACCGGCACGTTAAGGTGGCCCCGTTTCAGCATAGCCTGCAGCGCCGGGAAAATCTTCTTATACGCCAGGTCGCCGGTTGCCCCAAAGAAAACCAGGGCGTCCGAATCGGAATCACTCATCGCAGTTTCCTTTCCACGCTACTTGCCGGCCGCCTTTTCCAGGTGACCGCCGAACCCAAAGCGCATCGCCGAGAGCAATCTGTCCTGATAATCCGCTTCCCCGCGCGAAGTGAAGCGCTGGTAGAGCGCGGTAGAGAGAACAGGCGCCGGCACGGATTCGTCGATAGCCGCCTTGATCGTCCACCGGCCCTCGCCCGAATCCGAGACGCGGCCAGCGAACTGCGAGAGCGTGGGATCTTTCACCAGGCTGGCTGACGTCAGATCGAGTAACCACGAGGCGATTACGCTACCGCGCCGCCATACCTCTGCGATGTCGCGCAGGTTGAAATCGTATTGGTAGTGTTCGGGGTCGCGCAGCGGCGTGGTCTCCGCGTCGATGGCGCCCTGCGATTTCCCGGCGTTGGCGCTGCGCAAAATGCTCAGCCCCTCGGCGTAGGCAGCCATCAGACCGTACTCAATGCCGTTGTGGACCATCTTGACGAAATGGCCTGCGCCGCTGGGGCCGCAGTGCAGGTATCCTAGTTCGGAGCTGCCGCCAAGCTTCTCTCGTCCCGGAGTGCGCGGGATGTCGCCTGCGCCGGGCGCCAGCGTTTTAAAGATCGGATCGAGATGCATTACCGAGTCCCCATCGCCCCCAATCATCATGCAGTAACCTCGCTCCAGACCCCAGACGCCGCCGCTCGTTCCTACGTCAACGTAATGGATTCCCTTCGCAGTAAGATCCTTTGCGCGACCGATGTCATCGACGTAATAGGAATTGCCGCCGTCAATGACTATATCGCCGGCGTCAAGGTTCGGCAGTAGCTCGGAAATTGTCTGATCGACGGCTGCCGCCGGTACCATCAACCAGATCGCCCGCGGCTTCGCCAGCTTCTTCACAAGATCCCGCAGGTCGACGGCTCCAGTCGCTTTCTCCTGAACTAGCTCCTCCACTGCTTTTGGCGACCTGTTGAAGACTACGCACTGGTGCCCCGCTCTGAGGAGCCTTCGCACCATGTTTGCTCCCATTCTTCCCAGACCAATCATTCCCAGTTGCATCCTCACTCCTTTGCTGTCTTTCTGATGCTGCGGTAACGGCGGATCAGATTGTTCGTCGAACTGTCATGCCGGAGCGCGGGCTCCGTCGGACTCTCGATCTCGGGGATGATGCGCTGTGCCAGCGCCTTGCCGAGTTCGACGCCCCACTGATCGAAAGAATTGATACTCCAGATCGTGCCTTGCGTGAACACGCTGTGCTCATAGAGCGCCACAAGCTTGCCGAGACTTTCCGGCGTCAGCCGGTCGGCGAGGATTGTGTTCGACGGCCGGTTGCCCGTGAAAACGCGGTGCGGCACAAGCCAATCCGCCGTGCCCTCGGCCTTGACCTGCTCAGGAGTCTTGCCGAACGCCAGCGCCTCGGTCTGCGCAAATACGTTCGCCAGCAGCATGTCGTGATGGCGGCCAAGCAGATTTAGAGCGTGTCCGAACGCGATGAAGTCACAAGGAATCAGCCGGGTTCCCTGATGAATCAACTGATAGAAAGAGTGTTGGCCGTTGGTTCCCGGCTCACCCCAGTAAATCGGACCGGTCGGATAAGTGACTTCCGTACCGTCGAGTGTGACGTGCTTTCCATTGCTCTCCATCGTCAACTGCTGCAGATAGGCTGGAAATCGCTTCAGGTACTGCTCGTAAGGCAACACGGCAGCCGTCTCAGCGCCGAAAAAGTCGGTGTACCAGACAGTCAAAAGGCCCATCAGCACCGGGAGGTTTCGCTCGAAAGGAGTGGTGCGGAAATGCTCGTCCATCTGGTGGAAGCCGTCCAACATTGCGCGGAAGTTGTCCGGTCCGACGGCCAGCATGGTCGACAGTCCAATGGCCGAGTCCATGGAGTAACGTCCGCCAACCCAGTCCCAGAAGCCGAACATGTTGGCCGTATCGATGCCGAATTTCGCTACGTCCGCCGCGTTCGTCGACACTGCCACAAAGTGTCGGGCGACTGACTTTTCATCGCCACCCAGACCGGCCAGTGACCAGTCGCGAGCCGAGTGCGCGTTGGTCATTGTCTCTAGCGTCGTGAACGTCTTCGAAGAAACGATAAAGAGCGTCTCGGACGGGTCCAGATCGCGGACCGCCTCACTGAGGTCAGTCCCGTCGACGTTGGAAACGAACCGGAATGTCATATCCCGGTCGCTGTAGTGCTTCAGCGCTTCGTAAGCCATCACCGGTCCCAGGTCGGACCCGCCGATTCCAATGTTGATGACGTTGCGAATGCGCTTGCCGGTGTGGCCCTTCCACTCCCCGCTGCGGACGCGGTTGGAGAACTCAGTCATCTTCTCGAGCACGGCATGAACCTGCGGCACTACGTTCTCGCCGTCGACTACGATGGAGTCTCCTTGCGGCGCGCGCAGGGCCACGTGCAGCACCGCGCGCTTCTCCGTGACGTTGATCTTGTCGCCGCGAAACATGGCGTCGATTCGCGAACGCAAGCCCGATTCCTCAGCCAGTTCGATCAGCAGCTTGACGGTTTCATCCGTGATACGGTTCTTCGAATAGTCCAGAAAGATACCCACGGCCTCGGCCGTCAGTCGCTCTCCGCGTCGGGGATCATCCGCGAACAGATTGCGCAGGTGGACTTCGCCAATTTTCTTGTAATGCGTCTGGAGGTCTTTCCAAGCCTTCCGGTTGGTCAGTGGTTCGACAACCGGACTCGTTTCCGTGAGTGGCGTCATGTTCGGACTCTCTGCCTTCAACTCGCGATAGCCTTCTTGAGCGCCGCGCTCTTGGAATCGATCACCGCCAGCAGTTCGTTCCAGGACTTGACGAATGACTTGGCGCCTTCATCCTGCAACTGGTTCGCCAAAGCGTCGACATCGATGCCGGCCTTCGCAAACCGTGTCAACACTTCTTCGCATTCGCCGCCGTCGGCAGGCAATACCGCGCCCAACTCACCGTGATCGGCGAAAGCCTTCAATGTGCCTTCCGGCATCGTGTTCACCGTAAATGGCGAGGCGAGAGCCTTGATGTACAGGACGTCGGACGCCTTGGGATCTTTGGTCCCGGTGCTGGCCCATAACAGCCGCTGCGGCCGCGCCCCGAAGTTGAATGCGCGCTGCCAGCGAGGAGAGTCAAGCAACGTACGATAGGCTTTGTAGGTGCGCTGCGCGATGGCGATGCCGAGTTGATTGCGCAGTGAGTCGGGCGCCTTGCCCGTCACCGCGGTGTCCCAGCGGCTGATAAAGATCGAGGCGACCGAGCCGACACTGGGCTTAAGCCCGGCATCGATGCGCCGCTCAACGCCGCGCAGGAACGCCTCCGCAGCCGCCACATACTGCTCGCGGGAAAACAAGAGGGTGACGTTAATCGGGACGCCGGCAAAGATCGCCTCCTCGATCGCCGGGAGGCCTTCTTTGGTGCCAGGGATCTTGATAAACAGGTTAGGCTGCCCCGCGCGCGCATGGAGATCCTTGGCGGCAGCCAAGGTGCTGCGAGTGTCGTAAGCCAGCAACGGCGAAACCTCTAAAGACACCCACCCGTCCACTCCCTCCGTACGCTCGTGAACCGGTTGAAACAGGCCGGCGGCCCGAGTGAGGTCTTCGAGCGCCAACTCAAAGAAGAGCGTCTCACCCGATTTGCCCTTACTCACCTTCTCGCGGATGGAGCCGTCATAAGCAGTGCTGTTCTTGATCGCCTGGTCGAAGATCGTCGGATTTGAGGTAAGCCCCGTAACGGAAAGTTCATCGATGTAACGCTTGAGCGTACCGCTATCCAGCAGATCGCGTGTGATGTTGTCCAGCCAGATGCTCTGCCCCAGATCATGCAGTTCTTGTGTAGCCTTCAT
>JBEKNN010000185.1:0-18097 GCA_049522755.1 Bryobacteraceae bacterium
CGCGCACCGCCAGCCATGAAACGATGCTCGACCACAATACCGGCCGCGCGGTGCACGACCAGACGCTGACGATGCCGCTGAGCGGTTTGAAGACGCAGATCGCGGCCGTTGTCGGCACGGCGGCGCTTCAAGGGACCCATTAGTGAGGCACTCCAGGACATTCCGGCGTTGGGCCGCTTTCGCGGCAATGGCTGTGTTGTTGGGCGCTCCGGCCCAGGCTTATTACCACTACGTTTATTACCAGAGCCGCACCGCTCCATTTACTCCGATATACGCGCAATTCAATCTCGCGGCTCTTCCCAACAATACTGTCTCCTTTTATGTGAGCGATAGCGGCCCATCAATCTATTATCCGAACGACAGTTTCGGCTCCGTGCTGGGCGAGATCAAGCAGGCGCTGGCGGTTTGGAATTCGGTGAGCAGCTCGAATCTGCGGGTGGCGTTCGGCGGTCTGGAATCGCAATCGCAGGCGCCGCAGAATACGCCCGGCGCCGACATCGTGTTCGACGATCTGCCCGGCCTGCTGGGGATGGGCACGCCCAATCTTCCCGTGACGCCGGTAGCGCTGAACGGCCCCAATGGCCTGTTCGTGCCGATTTCCCGTTCTACCGTAATACTCACCAACAACACCGCCAACACCGAAGGCAGCCCTTTCCAGAGCTATCTGGAGGGCTACTTCACCACCGTGGTGCATGAAATCGGGCACGCCCTTGGACTGCAACACACATGGACCGGCGCCGCGATGTCGCAGGACGTGATCCGGAACACGTCGCGCGCGCGACCCATCGATGCGGACGATCTCGCGGCGATTTCCGTACTGTACGGAGGGCCGGGCTGGGCCGCCAACTTCGGATCGATCTCCGGCAATGTGACCTTCAGCGGTGGAAGCGGCGTGAATCTTGCTTCCGTGGTGGCGATCTCGCCTACGGGGCCGGCTGTCAGCACGCTGACGAATCCCGACGGCTCTTATCAGATTCAAGGAGTGCCTCCCGGCTCATATCAGTTGTACGTGCATCCGCTGCCGCCCGATGCGATTCCGGCGAACGGCTCCGGAATATTGCTGCCCGCCGATCTGACGGGACGCACGTTCGCGGCCAGCGGCGTTTTCTCCACGCAGTTTTTCCCCAATACGCAAAACCTGCAACTGGCGGCCTCCGTCAACGTGATCGCCGGACAGAATATCTCGGGGCCGAGTTTCGCGGTGCAAGCGCGATCCGCGGTCAGTATGTACGACATGCTGACTTACAGCTATCTGGGCCCGAACCAGACGCCGGTGACGCCGGCGTATGTGAACGTGTCATCCGCGCAGTTTGTAATCGCCGCGACGCCGGATTATCCGCCGGCTGCTACGCCGGTTTCGGTAGCGGTGCTCGGGATGGGCAACGCTTCCGCCGTGATTCCGGACGGCGCTACGGCATGGGCTTTGTACTTCAACGTGCCGCAGGCGCAACAGGCTGCCGGACCGCGCCATCTGGTTTTCACCACTGCCAACGATATGTATGTGCTTCCCGATGGCGTCAACTTCACGGTTCAAGATCCACCCACGATCGGCGCGGCGACGCCGAATGCCAATGGGACCGTTACGGTCAGCGGCAACAATATCGGACCCGGCAGCAGCGTCTTCTTCGATGGCTTGCTGGCGCCGGGAACATTCAACGGCGGGGTGATTAATGTGACGCCGCCCACGGGAAACAGCGGCCAGGTCTCTACGCTCACGGTATTCAACGGAGACGGGCAGAACTCGATGTTCCTGCAAAGCGGCGACCCGCAGACGTTCACCTACCCAGCGGCGGCTCAGCCGCAAATCTCCTCGGTGACGCCGGCGGCGCTGCCAGCGGGCATTTCGTCGATGGTCGCGATCGACGCATCGAACACCAACTTCGTGGCCGGCCAGGTGAGCGTGGGATTCGGAACCACCGATATTCAGGTGAACAATGTTTGGGTGGTGAGCCCCACGCAGGTACTCGCCAACGTGACTGTGCCGCCGGGCGCAGCCATCGGAAGCTCCGAGACCAGCGTGATCTCGGCCTTCCAGGTGATGTCGCAACCGTTCGGATTCCAGATTCAGCCGGCCAACCCGGCGCTGCCTTCCATCGCCTGGCCGGCGATTAACGCCAACACCGGCGGGGCGATTTATCCAGGGACATATGCTTCCATCTTTCCGGCCAATGGGACGCAATTCCCGGCTGGAATGCAGCTGACGCTGAATGGCGCGCCGGCGGCGATTCAATATAGCTCACCCACGCAGATCAATTTTGCGATCCCGGCGGGATTCCCGCTGGGACCGGCGATACTCGGCGCGACGAGTGGAGGCAATATCGTCAGCATCGTGGTGGAAGTGGATAGTGCCCCGGCAGCCGGCGCCCAGGCTCGGTAACGGAACCCGAGCGCTCGGAGCGGCTCGGGAACCGCAGGCCATGGGCCCGCGCCACTGACACTAACTGCGCTGCATGCGCCGCAGGGTGTAGAGTTCCGGCTTCATGTTGTCGCGCTCGAAGCGCTTCCAATCGTCGGTTACGTAAATCAATTTGCCGCTGATGTGGTTGGCGCGCTCGGAAGCGAGGAATAGCGCGAGTTGAATTTGCCTGTCGGGCGCAATGCCGCCCGTGATGCGGATCTGCTCGGCCTCTTCCACTTCCTTGCGGCCGGCCTTGGCTTCGCCGGCTTGCAGAATCTCGTCGGTCATGGAAGTGTATGCGCCGCCGGGAACGATGGTGTTCACTTGCACGTTATGGTCGCTCATCTCTTCGGCCAGGCATTCGGCGAAGCGTACCACGGCGGCCTTGGACGCGGCGTACGCCGAAAAGTTGGGCCGCGCGAAAGCCGCGCCATTGCCCGCGATGGCGATGATTTTGCCCGAGCGCTTCTCGATCATCGGCGGCAGCGCCGCACGGCAGGAATTCACCATGCCGATCAGATTGGTTTCGATGGCCTCGTTCCACGCCTTGGTTTTCGTGCCGAGCAGCGGGCCGATGGGACCGGGCACGCCCGCCGCGGCGATGAGCGCGTGGAGATCGCCAAATGCGCCGATGATGCGGTTGACGGCGGTGGAGATCTCGTCGGGCCTGCGCACATCGGCGCGAAGCTTGATTGCCGTGCCGCCGGCCTGCTCGATTTCGAGCTTGGTCAGGTCCAACTCGGCTTCAGTGCGCGCGAGCAGCCCGACCTTGGCGCCGGCCAGCGCGAACCCCATCGCCAGGCGCTTGCCGATGCCGCGGCCGGCGCCGGTTACGAGCACGCTTCGTCCTTGAATTGAATCGGACACGTTAGTTCTCCACGGTCGCGTCGAAGATGCCGGTTTCAATTTGCCCGCCGCGCTTCACCTGCACGAAGATGCGGTAGGCGCCGGGTTTGGGAAATCCATAAGGGAACGAAACCGCCGAGGGCAGCGCGCCGGCGGCGGCCATGGCGTGGCCGGCGTGCGGATTCGCGGGTTGAGTCAACGCGGGTTGAGTCAAGGCCAGCGCCGCCATGGGCACATCGCCGGAAGGGTGGACGTGCGCGAACACGCTGAGGTCTGTGCGGACGAATGCGGCGTGGCCCAGCATTCCCATATATAGCTCCATGTCGGGGGCCGGTTTGCCTTGCGCGTCTTCGATGCGAAATTGAAACAGGTAGGGCTGGCGGGCGTGTAGCGGCGGTTTGCCTCGGTCCCAAATCATGCGGTAGGCGTCGTCCAGCTGGCTCACGGAATTCTCGGAACGCAGGCCATGGGCCGGCGCCACCGGGGCTGCCAAACCTGCATCGTCGCCAGTTAGCGGGCGGCCTGCGATATCCGGGAGCGTCAGTTGCGCGATCGCGGTTTCGGATAGGCCGTTGGCGTGGACGATGTCCCCGAAGAGCGCGTAGCGGCCCGCGGGCATGGTTGGCAACTGCTGCACGAAAACGTCATTGGGATTGAGCTCCGGGTGCAGATGCCAGACTAAATCCATGTCCGGCACACGGATTACATAGAGGTGCATCAGATGACCGTGATCGGGCAACAGATCGTCGGTGCGTCGGTTGAGCCAGCCGGGATTTTCGAGACGCAGAGTGAGGCGGCTGCCGTCCACGACGGATGCGTTCAAACTGAGCGGCTTGAAAATATAGTTGCGGTAGATGCCGTCCTCGGAATTCCACCACCACCATCCGAACCCAAGGGCGCCGGCGACAATCGCCGCCGCGACCAGCATGGCCTTGCGGGCTTGGCCGATGCGTGCGCTATCGGGCGCGATTCCGGGCTCGAGCGGGGCCTCGCGCACGGCGGCGCCGGCGATGCTCACCAGGCCAAACGCCAGCGCCAGCATGAGCGGAACGAGAATCGCGCCCAGCAACCGCTCGACGCCCAAGACGCGCTGGGGCAGCGCTGGAACGGGGACCGATAGCGTGCCGCTGCCGAGGCTGCCCTCGGCATTAATGCGCACTTGCCAGGATCCGGTGGCCATCAACCAGAGCGAACCGGTGAAGAATTGCGGATCTTCTTTCGACGGCCGGGCCAAATCGGGCAGCGGCGCGAATTGCGGTTGGGTGGTGAGGCGCAGCGGCAGAATGTGGATCTGGCGCACGTCCGGGGACGCGCTGCGGATTTCGATTTCGGCCACGCCGGGGACTACTTCGGGAGGGCGGATGGTTACCAGCAGCTTGTATGGGCCGGCGGCGCCTTGGAAGAATATGTCGGGGCTGCCGACATGGGCGGCTAGGGGAAGGGCGAGGAGGAGCAGAAGCTTTGGGTAACTCGTAAGAGGGAGGCAACTCCCAAGAGGCCGACGGGGGCGTCGGCCGCGGACCAGGTAGTCAGCCCAGGGGTCCGCCCCACTTTGGCGCCTCATCGGCGAACCTGCCGCATACGGTCACCGCCAGTGATGCCCAACCACATGGTAAAGGCCGCGATCACTACCGCCAACGCCAATTCCTGCAGCAGCGCCAAGCCGTGTTCGGTCGGCAGGAATTGGTAGTGCAGGTAGATGGAGCCCGGGCGCTGGAAGTACGCGAAGTAGTTGGCGCCGATCCACCAGTTGCGCGCCGCCGGGCTCATCAGAAACCAGGCGAACGGCCATTGCGCGGCCGCGAGCGCCGCCAGAAACACGATGCCCGAGACGATAGATTGACGCCAGCGCCCCCAGTGTCCGGTGCGCTGCCACATCAGGTCCAGCGCGAGCGCGGGCACAATCAGCAGCAGCGGAAACTCGGGCGGCACGAAGTGCGTGACGTGCTGATAGACCGGTCCCAATTTCGGTTCGGCGGGGAACAGCGACAGAATGCGGCCGATCAGGAAGAGGAACACGGTGTAGACGCCGGCCACCGCGGTTGCCGCCCATTTATATCCGGTGGCGCGCGCGATGCGCGGCAGCACCAGCGGGACGGTCAGCGCCAGTACGCGGTAGAAATGCACGGTATGCATCATGGGCCGCGCCGTCAATTCCATCTGGAACGCAGTCAGTGCGACCAGCATGATGCCGCCCACGTAGAGGAAGAGCAGCAGATACCGGCCGCGCAGATCGCGCTGGGCGCGGTTCATGTAAGCCAGGATCAAGACCAGCACGCCGGAATGCACGCCGAAAATGCCGAGGGCGAGCACGGCATGCGGCGGGCTGAGAATCTTGACATCGAGGCCATACGCGCGGTGCCACCAGTCGTCGAACGGCGCCGAAATAATCATGCAAAGGCCGCCCCACGCCATGATGAACGCGCCCAGTGGGCCGTGGAAACCCCACACGCGCACCGAGGATTTGCGCAGCGGCGAATGGCGATCGAACGTGGTGGAAAGAATGAGATACCCCGACGCGAAGCCTGCCAGGATTCCGCACAGATGGATCGCCAGATGGGCCGGAGTCCAGAAGCTATCGCGGCCGATGGATTCGTGCCAGGAAATATCCCAGTGCACGCCGATCATGCAACTGGTGACGGCCGCTACGGAACACCAGACGTACCAGGGCACGCCGGCTTCGGACCTGGAAACCGGTTTCGGTGAAGAGATGGCTGCCTGCAAAATACGATTATAAGACGCGGCCTCGGGCGCGATGGCAAGTTTGGCGGCGCCAGAGCATCGGGTTTCACGCCGGGTCGGGTTTATGGGGTGGGCGGAGTTGCGAATTTGACGGAACGAACCCAATAACGTGTAAGTGGGTGTGGATTGTTTGGATTGCAGGGGGATTAGGGCTTCGACGCAGAGGCGCTGAGACGCGGAGTTGGGCGCGGAACTGGGAGACGGTAGGAGCATGGGGATTCGTTGCGGCCGGCTGGGCTCTCGGATTTTCGCCGTCGGAGGGTGTTCCGGCCCCTGCAGGAAGGTCCGTATCTAAATGGAGCGCACAAGCCCGCCCGCATTAAAAGGCCGGCTTGCGCGTGGTGCGGAAACGCCCTGTCGATTACAGAGTATCAGGCCGGATCAAGGATTCCGAGGATGAGCTGAGCGTAAGTGATTGAAGGGATTCGAGGAGATGGGCAATTAAATATTTGATTTATCTGTCACTGGGGTAGCGAGCGGCGCGCCCCGGCCACTTGTGCTTTCGCGAACAGGGTTGCCTTGTTGACGTAGATCAAATGGCCAGCTCCGCCGCTTGGGGCGAGATATCGCGGGGATGCGCCGCCTCGCTAGTCGGACGCTGGGGCCAGGCGGCGCATTATGGCGTCAAGATGCAGACTGGCGCAGTCGATGTGCGGGAAATCGGTGTTCGCCTCGTTGAAGACCAGCGATAGCTCCGTTCCGGCGAAAACAATGGCTTCCACCTGGTCGCGTTCGCAGAGCGCGTGCGCAATCTGTGTCAGTGTCTGGAACTGTAGCTGGGATCCGGCGGCGTCGCTCACCAGTTGCAGATAGATCTCATGGATGGAATCGATCTCGTCCGCCTTTGGTCCGATCACGCTGGCGACGTCCGCCAACTGACCGAACAGCCCGGTCTCCATGACGAAGCGCGTACCGAATAAGGCCACGCGCTTGAGACCCCGGCGGCGAATCTCGCCGGCAACCTCCTCTACCAGGTTCACCAGCGGGAGCGGAGACATGCGGATCAGTTCGGCAATGCAGACGTGCGGCGTGACTGCGGAGACAGCGGCAATCCGGGCGCCGCCGCCCTGTAACCGATGGACCAAGCCCGCCAGGTATTCGGCCAGTTGGGTGATGTTGCCGTCTCTGACGTAAGTCAGTACGCGATTCACATCCGCGTGGATGATGAGTAACTGCGGCGTCCATCTGCGCGCCGCGTGAGCTTTAACCAATTCCTGGTAGTAGTGGACAGTTGCTGCAACGCCAAGGCCGCCGATCAGGCCGAGACAGGGCGTTGCCGGTGTAGTGGTCATTGTAGCCAAGTTTTAAGCTAACCTAACTCGAGGCTATTCCGCCAATCGTCACTGAGCGCGCCGGGCAGCGTGCGTGTGAGCTGCGGCCGACTCCCGGAAGCGGGGCCACTGTCGCGGCCAAAGTTCCTCCGGAGTGATCCGGATGGTCTGGCGCGATAGGTCTGGCCCGAAATGTCTGGCGTGATATGTCTGGCGCGATATGTCTGGCGCAATATATAGTGAAGCTCATCCGGAACCTTTTGTTGGCATGCCTCGCCCTGTCGGCGGGCGCCTGGGCGCAGATGTCCATCTCCACCGCCGGCGGGCAGTTGAAATACTCCGTCACTTACCGCGGCAAGCCGGTCATCGCCGACGCCGCGCTAGGGCTGCAACTGACCGGCGAAGTGGTCCCAGGGCCGAATGTTCGCATCGCGGCGGCGCGCGAAGGCTCGGTAGATGAGACCTATTCCATGCCGCATGGCAAGTCGAATCCGGTGCGGAACTATTGCCGGACGCTGGCGCTCGATCTCGACGGCGCGGCGCCTCTGACTCTCGAAACCCGCGCCTACAACGATGGCGTTGCGTTCCGCTACTTGCTGCGCGGCGCCTCGAGCAGTGCGTTGGAATACCCCTTCTTGGTGACGTACACTCCGGGACGCGAGACAATTTGATATACACACCAATAGTGTGTCAAGTTGCGGTGGAGAAGGCGATTGACCCCCAGGAGGCCCGTGACGAAACGCATAAATATTGTCTTGCCGGAGGAGACGCTCCGCGTGCTCGACCGTATCGCGCCAAGAGGCAACCGAAGCCGGTTGATTTCGGATGCCGTGATGTGCAACGTTGCCGCAAAGACCAAGAGCAATTTGGCCGAACGGCTCAAGCAAGGCGCTCTGGTCGACGCTCAGCGGGATCTGGAATTAGCACAGGAGTGGTTTCCGTTGGAGGAAGAAGCCTGGCAGCGCGGGCGAAAGCAGGCTCCATCACGCAAAAGGTAGCCTTTCCCCGCCGAGGCGACATCTATCTGGTCAACTTTGACCCGACGGTAGGCTGAGATCCAAAAGACCCGACCGGCTTTAGTCATTCAGAACGACACCTCCAACCAGCACAGTCCCATCACCATCGCCGCCGCCATCACGTCCAAGTTTGACGTTCAGCCGTATCCCACCGAGGTGGTAATGGAAACCGCGGACAACGGCCTCGCTCAACGGTCTGCGGTCTTACTGAATCAGATCCGATCTGTCGACCGAAGGCGTTTGCTCAAACGGATTGGGCGGGCCGAGGACAGCGTCATGCAACGGGTAGACCAGGCGCTTCAGATCAGCTTGGCGTTGATCAAGTTCAATTAACGCAGACGATATGCAACTCGCGGGCTCCATTTCAGTTCCGTTGGGGCGGAGGTGGCCGTTCCCTTTTCCTTAAGCCAGTCCACCGGCGCACCGAAACTGGAAGTCGCGTCTATCAAGCTGCTATCGTCAACCGGTCTTACGTGGAACGGACGGGAGGCAGGTATCGTTGGATCCGGCAGCAGGTCACCGTGTCGGCTCAGAGCGTTGCGGGCCTACCTGAAATCGACAAAGGGCCCAATCGAGATTTTGGTTATCGATCACGTGGACAGACCAACTGACAATGGATTGGACTCTGGTTCCGCCGGCCAGGCGATCTGGCACGCAGCTTGCGAGTAACCAGGCGTTGGAGGAAAGTTATGTATCGCCAATTGCCTCTATTCACACTACTTGGATTATTCATCACCGCTGCTGCGTGGCCGCAGCAGGTTCCAATTTACAACGTAACCGTTACCGAACGTACGGTAAAAGCGATCAACTATCAGTACCGCAACGGGCCCACGCCGATCGATTTCCACGGCACCGTGCTCTTGCCTGAGGCCAAGGGTGACGCCGTGGTTGAGTCGAAAGCCGGGCGCACCGAAATCGACGCCCACATTGACCATCTGCCGGCGCCGACGCGTTTTGGACACGAATATCTCACCTATGTGCTGTGGGCCATCACGCCGGAGGGCCATCCGAAAAATCTGGGCGAGCTGCTCGCCGGATCCTCGGACAAAGCTCATGTGAAGGTAACCACAGATCTGCAGGCGTTCGGCCTGATTGTGACCGCCGAACCCTACGCCGCCGTACGCCAGCCGAGCGATGTTGTGGTGCTTGAGAATCAGGTCCGGCCGGATACCATCGGGACGATCGAGCCGATTCAGGTTCGCTATGAGTTGATGCCGCGCCACGGATACACCTATAACATTCCCGCCGACGTCAAAGCCGCCGAAGGTAACGGGCGGATGGTTTCGATGAGCGATTACGAAACCACGGTCGAGATCTATCAGGCGATCAACGCGGTGCAGATCGCGCAAGCCGCGGGCGCGCAGCAATATGCGCCGGACGTATTAGCCAAGGCGCAGCAGGACCTGCAAAACGCGCAAGGTCTGCAATCGCAGAAGGTGGATAAGAGCCTGGTGATCGCTGCCGCGCGCGAGGCTTCGCAAACCGCCGAAGACGCGCGCACCCTAACCGTGCAGCGCGCCAAAGACGCGGAATTGGCGCAGGCGCAGGCCACGGCAGCTAAAGAGCAGCAGTTACGCCTCCAGGCCGAGGCGCAGGCTCGCCAGGCTCAGGCGCAAGCGGCGCAAGCGCAGGCGCAGGCATCCGCCGACCGTGCGCAATTAGAAGCTTCGCAGCAGGCGCAAGCTATGCAAGCGGCGGCTCCTACTCCTCCAGCCGCCGCTCCGGTGGTAGCGATCGCGCCGGAAACCATTGCCGCGCCGCCGCGCGATGACCGGCCGCAGCGCGATTTGCGCGTCAGCCTGCTACAGCAGATCAACGGATACTTCGAGGCGCGCGATACGCCGCAAGGTCTGGTGGCCACTATCTCCGATGTCAATTTCCATGGGATAACGCCCGATGCGGCCATCACGGAGAAGGTAGAGCGTATCGCGGCGTTGGCGGCCGCTCACCCCGGGCTCAATATTGAAGTGGATGGCTGCAGCGACAGCGCATCGCCCGAAGCGGAGCGGATAGCTTCCGCCCGCGCCGCAATAGTGCGCGACGCCCTGATGCGCGGCGGCCTTCCCTTTAGCGCGGTGACTTTGCGGAGCTTGGGTAACAGCCGCCCGCTGGGCTCGAATGCGACGGAGCAGGGCCGGGCGCTGAATCGCCGCGTGGAGATCGTGATTTCCGGCGCGCCTATCGGTAATCTGGCAACCTGGGACAAGAGCTACCCCGTAGCGCCGCGATAGAGCGATGACATCCGGACTCCTGCGCAGCGGTTGCCAGCCGCCGCTTCACCGTATGCGCGGCCCAGCGAGGCGGCTCTTCGATGTCGGCTACGACATGGGCTACAACATGGGCTGCCACCCCGGTCTGGTCGGCCTGCTGAAGTTCCACCAGTTGCCGGCGGCCGTCGATCCCGGCTGATGGACAACGGCCGCCGTGCAGGCGCCACCGCGTGGGCATCGGCGATGCGCGCCGGGAGATCGCATTCAGGCCGCTGCTCCGTGAATGCGCGCCCACAGAGTGGACCCGGCGGCACAGACCGCCAACTTCTTCCCTCATGCCGCCGGTGCGTGAATGCACGCCCATCCACTGGACCCGGCGGCACAACCTACAGAATCTATTTTATTTGGTTCCGGGGGACGGGCGCGGCATAATGGGTGCATAGGGTAACCCATGCTCAGACTAACCTTTGTCCTCGCGCGGTTCGCGGCGCTCGTCGTAGCGTCCGTTATTGCTACCGGTTTCGCGCAGGACAGCCCGGCCGCCATGCAACTCTACAACAAGGGCGTCAACCTGCTCGAAGCGGGCAAAGGCGACGCGGCGCGGCAGACGTTCAAAACGATCATCGATAAGTATCCCGGCAGCGCATACTCCAAGCTGGCTCAGGAGGGGCTAGACAAGCCTCTAGTGGGCGCTATTTTGTTCAAAAACCTGGCCCCGCTTTCGTCGAAAGAAGTGCTTAAGCAATTCGCTTTGGCCAACGCGCGTTTGATGGTGGGCCGTCCGTTTCAGCCCGATTACGGCGACCAGGCGCGCACCATGCTGGCGCAAATGATGATCAAGCGGAAGCTGAAAGCCAAAGACATCACAGTCGCCACAAAAGATCTGCCGGACCACAAAGTAGAGGTCACCCTGACCGTGGTGAAATAGATCTTTCGATGAAGCTGGCCCGAATTCACCAGCATGGCGGACCCGAGGCGCTGGTCTACGAGGACGCGCCCGATCCCAAGATCAAGGCCAACCAGGTCCTGGTGCGCGTGCGCGCCTGCGCCCTGAACCATCTCGACCTTTTCGTGCGCGCCGGCATTCCCGGCATGAAGTTCAGCATGCCGCATGTGTTGGGCAGCGATATCGCGGGCGAGATTGTCGAGGTGGGTGAACTTTGCGAGCGTGTGAAGCCGGGGTGGCGGGTGCTGCTCTCCCCCGGCATGAGCTGCCGCCAGTGCGCATACTGCCTGGCGGGCAACGACAATCTCTGCCGCCGTTTCACCATGTTCGGATATGGCGTGGATGGCGGCGATGTGGAGCTGCTGGCCGCGCCGGAATATACCGCGATCGAGATTCCCGGCGGCATGAGCTTTGAAGAGGCAGCGGCCACGCCTCTGGTCTTTCTCACGGCGTGGCACATGTTGATGACGCGCGCGAAACTGCAACCGGGCGAAGAGGTTCTGGTGCTGGCGGCATCGAGCGGTGTGGGAACCTGCGCCATTCAGATCGCGAATATGTTTCAGTGCCGGGTGATCGCCACCGCGGGCGGTGAAGAGAAGCTTGCTAAAGCGCGGGCGTTGGGCGCCCACCACGTCATCGACCATTACAAGCAGGATATTTCCGCGGAAGTGAAGAAACTCACCGGCAAACGCGGCGTGGACGTAGTGGTGGAACACGTCGGCGCGGCGACATGGGCCAAGAGCGTGGAATCGCTGGCGCCGGGCGGCCGCCTGGTAACGTGCGGCGCCACGACAGGCTTCGAGGCGCATGTGGATCTGCGGTACCTTTTCAGCAAACAGTACAGCCTGCTGGGGTCGTTCATGGGAACCATGGGCGAGCTGCATCAGGTGCTGAAATTCGTCTTCCGCGGACAAATGGAGCCGGTGATCGATAGCGTCTATCCGCTTTCCGAAATTCGCGCCGCGCATGAAAGGCTCGAGCGGAAGGAGCAATTCGGCAAGATTGTGGTGACTCCATAAGTGGGGCGGGCAATCCTGCCTGCAGCCGCCTTTCAGGCGGCTTTTTCGCCTCATGCGCGAGTCTTCGCGCGCGGCGAGTCTTCGCACCTCCGGCGCGCCGACAGGCCAGGAGGCCTGTCCCTGGAGTTTCTACATTTTCCTGCGATTTTCCACGTGTCCACCCCCACTATATGTGGGGCGGGCGCTTTCGCCTGCCAACTCGTTATGTTCGACCGCAGAAAGCTTCCCCCTTGGCATCCCGATCTCACAGAGGCGACCTTCCTGTTTGTCACTTGGCGTTTGGCTGGCTCCATCCCGCGAGCCCGGCCGCTTGCAGGCGCCCACAGGCGCAAATCTATCCGCGGGCCGAGCCTTCCTCGTCTTGCACCGTGAAGTGGACAAAGCTGCTTTCGGGCCGGTATGGCTGCAGGATGCCCGGGTAGCCCGTGTAGTGGCCGAGGCTCTCTTGCATGGCCAGAGCGGAAGGCACTTTTATCAACTCCGAGCCTGGGTGATCATGCCCAACCATGTTCCTGTACTGCTGCTGCCCAAGATGTCACTACCGGTGATCATGCGTTGGTTGAAAGACTCCACCGCGCGACCAGCCAACCTGATACTTGGCCGAACCGGGGAGGCCTTCTGGCAGGATGAATCCTTCGATCATCGTGTGCGGGATGAAGCGGAACTGGACCGTCTGGTTCACTATGTGGAGTACAACCCGGTAAGCGCCGGCCTGGCGGCCAATCCCATGCCTGGCCTTGGTCGAGCGCGGGGTTGGCAGGCGAAAGCGCCTGTCCCACAATTGGCCCGAATCGCTCCCGAAATGTAGAAACTCCAGCGACAGGCCAGGAGGCCTGTCCCACAGCTTTCACTTCATAAGCAGCCGCACATTCACGAACGCGCCGGGGAACAGTGCGCCATCCTTGTTGTCGAATACAGCTTTCAGTTTCACCGTGCCGGTTTCCTGGTCAATCTGATTGTCAATGGCCGTCAGATGGCCAGTCGCGATCTTTACTGTGTCGTCGCGGTTCCACGCCTCGACCGGCGTGCTCGCGCCCTCGCTGAGACGCGCACGCACCTGAGGCACGCTGTCCTCCGGAATCGCGAACAGAACCGCGATGGGCTCAAGCTGGGTAATGATCACTATGCCTGTGGGATCCGCGGCATGGACAATATTGCCTGGATCCACCAGACGCAGTCCGGCGACGCCCGTAATGGGCGCCCTGATCTGCGCGTAACTCAATTGGAGCTTCGCGTTTTCGACGTTGGCATGTTCGGCTTTTATGCTGCCTGCGAGTTGCGCCGCCGCGACTCTCTGCGCATCGACCTGGGACTCGGGAATCGCGTTCTGCTTCTGCAGACTTACATAGCGGGCGAGATCGGTGAGCGCGTTCTGAAGGAGAGCCTGGTCTCGTGTTATTTGCGCCTCAGCCTGATCGAGTTGGATCTGATAGGGTTGGGGGTCGATGGACGCCAGCAACTGGCCGGCCTGGACGAGACTCCCCTCAGTGAAGCTCACCGACATCAACTGACCGTCGACCCGGGGCTTGACGGTAACGGTGTAGAAAGCGGCGACGTTACCCAGACCGCGCAGAGTAACGGGCGCGGATTCCGGCTTCGCCGCAGGCGCAGATTGGGCCACGACCTGCGGAGCCATCAATCGGCCGCCCGGAAGGGCCGCGGCAGAGGCTTCGACGGAACTCTGGCCAGACGGCTTCACCGTGAGCGCGTCCGATGCAGGCAGCTTTCGCGCCGTCGCCGGAACGGGCGCCGCCTGTGCTTGTGCAGCGCTCTGCGGCTGCGCTGCCGCCACCAGGTACGCGAGCGGCGATCCCAATGCCAGAATCGCCGCCACGCTCCATCGGGTGACTCCGCGCGAGAGCGCCGTCCCATCGAGTACGCGCTGGATGCGCTCGTCTGCCCGGCCGTACCGCGCCATCGGCACTCCCTGCCAGCTCGCTCTCCGCACCCGGGCGCCTCCCGATCGGCGCATGAAGTCCAGCAGCACTTCGGCATACAAGGCGCGATCGCGGGTTACGGCCACCGCCGCATCGTCACTCGCTTCTTCCGCCACCCGCACGATGCGCCGGTGCAGGAACCAGCTCAGCGGGCTGTGCCACAGCAGCGCCCGATGAATCGCCGAGAGCAGCTGCACCGCCGGGTCGCGCCGCCCTATGTGCGAGCGCTCATGCGCCAGCACCGCATCCAGTTTTGCGCTATCCCAGCGGCGCCAATCGCCGGGGAGCACGATTGCCGGGCGCGCAATCCCCAGCGTCACCGGCGTCGCCACGTGGTCCGATTCGCGAATCTCGATTCCCTCTGTTGGCTGCCCGGTCGCACGGCTGCCGCGCAGCAGACGCAGACTCATCGCGAGGCCGGCGCACAAGCGCAGCAGAAGCGCGCCGGCGATAAGGATATAAATCGCTACCGCGGCGCGCGCCCAATCGAAGGGCTTGGAGACATTCGTTTCTCGACGCGGTACTTCACGAATCGGCGCCGGCGCGGCTGGGTAGTTCACTACTGGGGCTTCGACTGGCTGAGGCGCCGTGCGTATCATGGGCACCGGCATCCTGGGCGCCATGGCTGTGAACAGCGGCATCGCCAAGGAACCGCAGAGCATCGCCGTCCATGCCGCCAGGCGTACCGACGGATCTTTTACCCGCAGCGCCCACAGTAGCAGCGCGCCAGTCAGGATCAGGATCGAGGAACGCAACGCCCATTCCGCTAGAAATTGTATCGTGGTCATTTTCTCCTCCTTGCTCTAATTCCCGGTGGGCGTCTTCTCCATATGGTCGACGACGAACACCTCCACCGCCACTTTCTTCTGTTCCAGTTTGAGCCCGAGCTGCGATTGTAAGGCGCTGAAAATATCGGGCAGCGGCTCCGCGGCATCGGGCTGACTTGCGGGCAACGAGGATGCGATTGCACCGCCCGGCTCGGTGGCGCCCGCGAAGGTTACTGTGTAGTCATATTTCGCCGTAAGCCCCGTCGCATCCGTCACGGTGGATTTCAACATCCGCCCCAACTCTTGAGCAAGCTGCTGCGTTGTTTGCTGTTGGCAGATCATGCGGCTGCGGTCGCCCAGCGTAGTCTGCGACATGCACCAGGGCCCGGCACGTGGAGGCAATACTAGAAAGCCGTCCAGACCCTTTTTAGTAGCGGGCGAAAACGGCCCCGGGGCGCCGCCGTTCTGGTCCGCCGACTCCTCCATTTTCAGACCGTTCTTAGTGACCATCAGGGCGTAACCGGTAATCTGTTTCGTTTCGGTAT
The DNA here is from genome assembly GCA_049522755.1 of Bryobacteraceae bacterium. Taxonomy (GTDB): domain Bacteria; phylum Acidobacteriota; class Terriglobia; order Bryobacterales; family Bryobacteraceae; genus PALSA-243. Next base: position 15,698 of record JBEKNN010000185.1, read on the forward strand.
GGTGTTTCAACTGGAACCGATCCGTAATCAGGTTACGGAGCATTTCCTGGAATTGCGCTTTCGTAGTGTCGGGCGGCATGGTGGCGTCAACCTGGACGATCTGAGTATCCAGCCAACCAGGGCCCTCGATTTCGAAGTACGAATCCCAGGCCCGGACCAGAAGCGCTTTCAGACTGATGAGCGGAAAGTGAATCCGGCCGGGATCATCCGTGCCGGGGCCTCCGCTATTGCGCGGAATAGCGATGCCAGAGCCTTTGCGAACGCCCCTCATCTCGCCAACGACAGTCACCCCGTCGGGCACAATCGCCGGCTTAACCGATGCTACGTCGAAGGTAAGCGGCTTTCCGGTGGTACTCCCGGTGGCCGCCTGCTGCGTCGCCGTTGCCTGAATTGGAGCCGCCTGCACCGCCGCAACCACATACGCCAGCGGCGCGCCCAATGCCAGGATTGCCGCCACACTCCAGCGAGTAACTCCGCGCGACAGCGCCGTCCCCTCCAGAATCCGATGGATGCGCTCCGCCGGCGCGCCGTATCGCGCCATGGGCACTCCCTGCCAATTCGCGCCGCGTATCGCGCGTTGCATGAAATCCAAAAGCACGTCCGCGTACGAAGCGCGATCGCAAATAGCCGCCACCGCCGCGTCGTCGCTTACTTCCTCGGCCACCCGCACGATGCGCCGGTGCAGGAACCAGCTCAGCGGGCTATGCCACAGCAGCGCCCGATGAATCGCCGAGAGCAACTGCACCGCCGGGTCGCGCCGCCGGATGTGCGACCGCTCATGCGCCAGCACCGCCTCCAGCTTCGCACTATCCCACTCGCGCCAATCGCCGGGGAGCAGGATCGCCGGACGCATAATCCCCAGCGCCACCGGCGACGCCACGCGGTCCGATTCGCGAATCTCGATCCCTTCCGTCGCCTGCCCGGTAGCACGGCTGCTGCGGACCAAGCGGCGGCTCATCGCCACGCCGAAGCACAAGCGCAACAGTAATGCTCCGGCGATCGAGACGTAAATCACCACTGCGGCCCGCGCCCATTCGAAGGGCTTCGGGGCGCCGCCGAAGCCATCAGCCTGGCGGGACTTTACGGACCGCGGCGCCGGCGCGACTTCGTAAACCACCACTGGAAATTCGACCGGCCGCGCTGCCCCACGCATCACCGCTAACGGCATCGCCGGCAACGCCGCGGTGACCAGCGGAATCGCCAAAGAGCCGCAGAGCATCGCTGTCCATGCCGCCAGGCGGATGGATGGATCTTTCACCCGCAGCGCCCGCAGCAGCAGCGCCCCTGTCACGATCAGGATCGAGGACCGCAACGCCCATTCCCCCAGGAACCGTAGCTCCACTGGAAACGACGTCATGCTTTCTTCTCCCTGCGCGACGCAATCTTCTCCGCCAGCCGCTGCAACTGTTTCGGCTCCAGTAGCTGGTTGTCCACCAGCCCCACCAGCAACTCCTCCACCGACCCGTCGCAAAAGCGGTCGATAAGCTGCTTGGCCGCCTGCACCGCTACGTTGCGCTTTGTGTCCACTGCGCGGTAAACGAAAGTCCGCCCGTCCACCGCGTGAGTCACATAGCCCTTTTCTTCCAGCTTTCGCAGGATCGTACGGATGGTCGAATCCTTAAGCCTGCGCTGGCTCGCCAGCCCTTCACGGCACATCTCCGCGGTGCAATTGGCGTGCGCCCACACATAGTCCAAGAGGAACTGCTCGAGGGGAGTGGGCGCCCTGCGGCTGCGGATGTTAAACATTGTAATGTTAAAACTCTTAGCATTTATGGTCGACGGTGTCAAGCCTCCCGCATTTCCATTCCGCACCAATGCGGATAGCCTTCGCCGCCGTGGATGACGATTCTAATCGACGAGCGCCCCCATGGAAAGGCGCTGCCGGTTAAGCGGTCTCGCCCCCAAGCGTGCTACAGTGATAGTAGATCCAGATGAGACCAGGAATCCGCCACTTCGTTTTGTGGCTCATTGTGCTATTACTTGCCGCTCCACTCGGGCAAGCAACTAAGCACTCTCCACGCGAATACCGGCTTCGCTTCTATCATACCCATACCAATGAGAGACTCGATATCGTTTATCGGGTCGGCGAGAATTACGTACCGGAAGCGTTGGCCAAACTCGATCGCTATCTCCGCGACCATCGTACGGGGGAAGTCCATCACTTCGATCCTCGCCTGTTCGACCTGCTCTACGATCTAACTGCGTCCCTCAACGATCCCGACGGCGAAATCGACGTTATCTGTGGCTACCGCACGCCGTGGAGCAACGAATTCCTGCGCACCCGCAGCGCTCATACGGGCGTCGCCGTCCACAGCCTTCACATGCAGGCGGAAGCTATAGACATTCGCTTACCGGGGGTTGCTACAACCGCAGTGCGGGATGCGGCGCTGCGCCTGCAAC
>JBEKNN010000186.1:0-18071 GCA_049522755.1 Bryobacteraceae bacterium
GAACCGGAGTCGCCAAGCCCGCGACCATCATGATCGCGCCCGCCAGGGCCACAAGCTCGATTCGATTCCGTCGCATACGCTGAGCCTCCCGAATACGTCCGAGGTATTGCACGGCCCATGCCAAAAGGTAAGTAGTTTCGACTCTTTTGCTTAGAGTATTTTGGGCGTTATGCCGACTGGTTGAAAACCACCACTCTGGCCGTGTTCCATCATGGCTCAAGAAGGGCGGTGGCCTGACCATTATCGCGATTCGCCGGCGTGAAACGATCTTAGGACAATCGTCACTACCCGCTAGAGATTCAAGCTGCTCCAAAGGGCCGTACATGAGAATCTCAGAGGAGGGCACAAATGCCAATGCGCATCTTTAATTGGGATCGCCCACAACAGTTTCGGGACCCACAAGCAGCAATGCAAGCTGGTTCCCTAGTGAAGGTTGCGGGTGAGCCGCACGCCAATCTCGTGAAGCCAAACGACTATTCGTCGCAATGGAGGTTCCGAAGTGCTGCCACTTTCCTATTTTCCTGACGCCTCCGTAAAACATGACGATTGGGAGGTCGCTGCCGTCGGAACCTTTACCCTTGCGGCGGGCGTGGCCGGCCGCGCCGGAGTCTTCAGCTTCCGCAACGGCAGCTACGCGAAAGACCCTGTCTATTCTGGCCTTACCTACGACATGCTATTCGTCGGCGGTGGTGTGGGCGTGGACATTGTCGCAAGATTCAAGGGCGCAAAAGAGGGGGGCCAATCCAAGCCGAGCGGATTACTCAAGAAATGGCACCCGATCCATTGTGATCGGCCGTTCAGCGCCATGGACCTTTCTGGCTCCTCGGGGCGGATTACATCCCTCACGGTGGCGGTCATCGACATCGTGCTCATTTCCGCGGGCAATACAAGCGGGAGCCTGTTTGGCAGTCAGTCGGTTACCGGATTTGGACTCGGTTTTGGCGGCGCCGTAACCGTCGGCGCTTGGATTTACGCATTCTGAAGTGGAATTGGGCCTGACGGCACAAGCGCATCGACAGCCACTCAGGCTTGCCGCAGCGTCACGAGTAAATCCAGCTACGCGGACGCTTTACCGCGGGCGCGTAGCTCCATGATCGGGACGGCTCCGCGATACCAATCCGTGCTAAACTGCGTGGATAGAACTAGGAGTAATGGGACTATATCCAACTCTTGGATATCTACACGCGATGAAATCCGCTCAAGAGTTGTTCCTCTCACCGGATTTCTATCCTCTAAAGATTGACTTCGACAACAGCACGATCTCCTTCGTGCCCATGTCAAGAGCGACCTATAAAACTTCCAGTTTCCTCGATGGCCGCATTCAGCCCGCCAGCCAGGAGCGTTATGACATACCTGCCGCCGACCTGCTGCTCGCCGGCGCGGAACTTCCCCCGGCCCCGAACCGGGCCCACTATATTTTCCACGCCGCCTTCTGCTGTTCCACGCTGCTCGCGCGCTACCTCGAGCTCATTACGCCGTGCTTCGTCTTGAAGGAGCCGCTCTTTCTTACACAGATGGCCGTCGTCAGGCCGCGCGCGATCGAGGCCCATAGTTTATGGAACAACGATGGCGCCCTGGACCCCGCCGAATGGACGCCCCTGTTCGATTTGTGCGCGCGCCTTCTGGGCCGCGGATATGCGCCGGACGATATCGTGGCGATCAAAGTGAACGACATCTGCAACAGCCTCGGCGAGTTGTTGCTGGCCCGCGACCCGACCTCCAAAGCCGTATTTGTGACCATTGGACTCAAGGATTTCCTGCTGGTTCTGCTGAAGTCCCCGGACCGCCGGCAATGGCTCCGCGGCAGGCTCCTCAAAGCGCAAAAGGACGCCGCCATCATCCCCGAACTGGCCGGATTCGACCCGGCGCAGATGAGCGATGCCGAAGGCGGCGCCTACCTGTGGGCGCTGAACGAAGCGCTGCGCGCGCGGCTATGCTGCCTGGGCCAGTCGCGTGTCCTGACGCTGCCCGGCGAACAGATATCGGACGCGCCGGCCGAGGCCGTCCGCGCCGTGGCCAATCATTTTGGACTGTCCGATAGCGAGGGTTGGCCGAAAGACATCTTCTGCGGCGCCACGGCGGCGAGATACGCCAAGGACCCGTCGCGAGCTTACGATGCGGGCAGCCGCCGCAAAGAGTTGAAGACCCTGCAAAAGCAAATCGGCGCCGAGGCGGACCGGGGCGTCGAGTGGGCCGCGAAGCAGCGCGTGCTTTTCGGAGGACGGCCATGAATGTGCCTCTACCCAACGTGCCTCTACCCGATGTACCGATAACTAACGCCCCTTTGCCGGACGCCCCCAGCCCGGAGCCCGCCGCCACTGCCGAAAATTCCATGCTCGCCTATCGCATTCCCGGCTGGAGCCGCTACCCCGAAATTGTCCCCGCTCCGGCGGACCGCGATTGGATGGATACCGGCACCAAAGGCTGGGCCAATCGCTGCCTGCCTCTCCGCATGGCCAACCAGGCCGGATGGTGCATCCTGAATGACGCCGACTTCGACGTGATCTGGGACGGCAAGAACGCCCTGGAGAGCTTGAAAATCGTGCCGCAACAGAAGTCCCGCGAGCCCATCTTCGCCAACAGCATGTTCGGCTACGGAATCCTGACCATCAGCATTCCCTTCCTCTTCCGGATGCCGCCGCTCCGCAATCTGATGGTTCGCGGCCCCGCCAACTTTTTTAAAGACGGCGCGGCGCCGCTCGAGGGTCTGGTGGAAGCCGATTGGACGCCTTACACCTTCACCATGAATTGGAAGATCACGCGCGCTGGGCAGCCCATCCGCTTCGCCGCCGGTGAACCTATTTGCATGCTTACGCCGGTTCCAAGAGGTGAACTCAACCAGTTTCGCGGCGAGATCCGTAACCTGCAATCCGCCCCCGAGCTTCTCGCAGGCTACACCACCTGGCACCAGCAGCGCGTAGCACGCGAGAAGCAGCGAATGGAAGCCGCCACCGGCCAGCGGCAGGGCGTGCAAGGCCATTACATCCGCGGCCAAGGCTATCTGGGCGAGGCCGGCTCCGGTCACCAGACGAAGCTGTCCCTGAAGCCCTTTACAGAAGCCGAGCCTCCCATCCTTACGCGTCCTCCCGTGAACAACCTCGCCTCAATTCCCGCCACCAGTAAGCGGTGGTGGCGAAAATAAGACAAAGCCTCCCGGGATGTTGTATACTGTTTAGTACTAGTACTAAGGTTGCCAACAGGATGGGGATTGATCATTGGGTGATTTGATATACGCCCTTCGGGGTCTGGCAAAGCATCGCGGCTTCACGTTTGTAGCGGTACTCTCGCTGGCGCTGGGCATCGGCGCCAACACGACCATTTTCACCCTGCTGAATGCCATTCTGCTTCGCCCTTTGCCGCTCGACAACCCCGCCACGCTGGCATCGGTCTATACCGTGGATCCGCGCAGCCCCGGCTACCTCGGCTGCTCCTACCTCAACTATAAGGATTACCGTGAGCAGAACGGAGTCTTCTCCGCCCTCGCGCTATATGCTCCGATCACCGTGAACCTCACCGGCCAGGGCGAGCCGCGGCTTTTGATGGCGCACATTGTGACCGGCAATTATTTCTCCACGCTGGGAGTCCACCCTGTGCTTGGCCGCGGATTCCTGCCCGAGGAAGATTTGACCCCCAACGCCAATGCCGTGGCCGTCATCAGTTATGGCCTCTGGAACCGGCTATTCGCGGCCGATCCTCACATCACCTCGCGTTCGTTCCTGGTCGATGGCCGCGCCTTTTCGATTGTCGGCGTGGCGCCGCCAGGCTTCCAGGGGATCAATCAACTTTACGGGGCCGATCTCTGGGTGCCCATGATGATGTACCCGCAGGTCTTCCCCTCCGTCCCCTGGGTCAATCAGCGCCGGGCGACCGTGTTTTCCGTGGTGGGCCGCCTCAAACCCGGCGTCGGCATGCCTGAAGCCGAAGGCGCCATGCAGAGCCTCGCCGCCGAGCTGGCGAGCCTGTATCCACGTGAAAACGGCGGCCGCAGCGTGAAGCTGGCGCCGATTTCCGAGGCCGCTCTTAGCCACAAGGACCGCGGCGTTTACAACCGCACCGGTTCCATTCTCCTGGCTATCTCAGGCCTGGTGCTGCTGATCGCTTGCGCCAATGTAGCCAGTCTCCAATTGGTTCGCGCGGCGGCGCGCACCAAAGAGATCACCGTTCGTCTGGCCCTGGGCGCGAGCCGCTGGCAGCTCATCCGCCAACTTCTGGTGGAGAGCGTGATTCTCTCGGTGGGCGGCGGAGCGCTCGGCCTCTTGCTGGCGCAAGGCGCCGGATCGGTGTTGTGGTCCATGCGCCCGCCGCAATTCAAATACGCCACTTTTCGATTCGATCTGGACCCGCGCGTCCTCGGCTATACGTTCGGCATCGCCCTGCTCACCGGCATTCTCTTCGGACTCATTCCCGCCTTCCGGGCCACCCGCGCCGACCTGGCTACCGATCTGAAAGAGCGCAGCAGCCAGCCCTCTTCCGCCGGCGGCAAGTGGGGGCCGCGCTCCATCCTGGTCATGAGCCAGTTGGCATTCTCCTTGATCGCTCTCATCGGCGCCGGCCTGTTTGTCCGCAGCGTGATCAATGCGAATCAGGTCGACCCCGGGTTCGACGCCGCTCACCTGGGAATCGTCACCTTCAATGTGGCCAACCAGGGATACAACGAAGCCCGCGGACGCGATTACCAGCAGCGCATTCTGCAGCGCGCCGCCGCCGTCCCCGGCGTGGAAGCCGTAAGTCTCTCCAAAGATCCGCCATTCACCATCACCGGCTCGCGCACGGTGTTACTGCAGGGTCAGGACAATACGTCGAGCGGTGTGGGCCGGCTTACCTTGACCAGCGTAACCTGGCCCGGGTTTTTTCAGGCTGTCCGGATACCCGTTCTGCACGGCCGCGATTTCACCATGCAGGATGCGAAGACCAGCCCCAAAGTCGCCATTGTGAACGAAGCTGCCGCCACGCATTTCTGGCCCGGCCAGGAAGCCATCGGCCAGGTGATAGAGTTCGCCGGAGAAAACCTGCCGGTGCAAGTGGTGGGCGTGGTTCGAAACGCCAATTATCAAGTGATTGGCGAGCTGCCTCAAGCCATGATCTACCTGGCAATGCCGCAATATTACTTTGCGTACTCCGTTCTCTACATTCGCGCGCCCCGCGACACTGCCACGGTATTGGCCAACGTCCGCCGTGAAGCGCAAACCATCGACCCCAACCTGTTCCTGGACCCCGAGACCGTGCGTACCACCATGCAGAAGACTCTCTGGGCGCAGAGTCTCTCCGCCACGCTGCTCTGCGTCTTCGGCGGACTGGCCCTGCTGCTCGCGACCATTGGGATCTATGGCGTGGTCTCTTACTCGGTGAAAATGCGCGCCCGCGAATTGGGCGTGCGCATGGCGCTGGGCGCGACGCCTTCCGGCCTTCAGAACATGATCCTTTGGGAAGGCGTGCGCCTGGTGGTACTCGGCATCACCGCCGGCGCGATCGTGTCCCTGGTAGTTTCCCGCTGGCTGGAGAGTATGCTGTTAATGGTGGGCGCGCGGGATGCGGAGACGTTCGTAGTCGTTCCCGCCATTCTAGCCATCGCCGCCATACTCGCCTGCTGGATTCCCGCGCGGCGCGCCACCAGGATCGACCCAGCCATGGCGCTACGCGACGAGTAAATCCCATCCCTTCGCGTCCTAGTGCAGGCGGATCAAATCGTGGCGCACGCACTCGTGCGTGCAGCGTTCACACTCGTGTGAACGCACTTCGAATCGGAAGCGTTAGGTGAACATTGTTGACTTAAAGTCCTATTCCGGGACTTTCAGCAGGCGCGGTTCTTGACGCGTGGCTGTAGAATACTGGGATAGGGGTGCAATGAACGGTTGGCGCCGAACTTTCGGGTTACTGTCGGTACCCTGCGTGCTCGCGATCCTCGTGTTGCGTGGGCAGGCGCCGCAGGCCAAGGTCGACACGCAGACGGAAATCGCCCCGCGCGCGAAATCGCAGGCCGCGCAACGCCGCGCTGCCGAAGCTCGCCTGCGCGTCGACGCCAATCTGGTGCTGGTTCCGGTGTCTGTCTGCGATCCCATGAACCGTCCCGTGACCGGACTCGAAAAGGAGCACTTCAAAGTATTCGACGACAAGGTGGAGCAGACGGTCACGCACTTCGCCATGGACGACGAGCCCGTGGATGTGGGGCTGGTCTTCGACATCAGCGGCAGCATGGGCAACAAGCTGCGGCGCTCCCGCATGGCGGCCTTAGCCTTCTTCAAGACGGCGAATCCGGAAGACGCGTTCTTTCTGGTGGAGTTCAACGACCAGCCTAAGCTTGTGGTTCCGTTGACGCAGGATACCGGTGAGATTCAAAACCAGCTTACCTTTGCGGAGTCGAAGGGCCGCACGGCCTTGCTGGACGCCATTTTTCTGGCGCTGCACGAAATGAAAAAATCTACCAAGAGCCGCAAGGCCTTGTTGATCATTTCCGACGGCGGGGATAATTGCAGCCGCTACACCGAGAGCGAAGTCAGGAACCTGGTGCGCGAAAGCGATGCCTTGATTTACGCCATTGGCATCTTCGAATCGTACGGCTCGCGCGACCGGTCTCCCGAAGAGATGAACGGGCCCGTGTTGCTGCGGGATTTGGCCGAGCAGACGGGCGGGCGGGAGTTCGACGTGGACGATCCGTCGGAGATGGCGGACATCGCCGCCAAGATTGGCATCGAGCTGCGCAACCGCTATGTTCTGGGCTTCTCACCCACGGCGCAGCAGCGCGACGGCAAGTATCATCACGTGATGGTGAAAGTGATCGCCCCGCACGGGCTGCCGCCGCTCAAGGCCTATTGGCGCCCCGGCTATTTCGCCCCCCAGGATTAGAACCGTGGCCCACACCGTGGCGCACGCACTTTTGCGTGCAGCGTTCACACTCGTGTGAACGCGCTCCGTCCCTCCCGCGACGCCTGACAGACAACCGGTCGCCTTTCCTACTTCATCTGAAACGCCGCGACTCTACCCCGCGGACCCACCGCCCAACCCGCTGTGCTCGAAACAAAACCGATCGCGTTATACCCGGTAGCATCGAACTGTTTCCATGTGGCGCCGCCGTCCAGCGAGATGTCCGATCCCGAAGTACCAGTCGCGATCCAGATCTTCTTGTCCGGAACATAAGCCACCGCCGAGCGGAATCCGGCGGGAGGCTGCCCGCCAGGCGCGGTCCACGTTCGTCCGCCATCCATTGTCACTGCGATGTTCCTTTGCGGGTCCGCGGCCTTAGTGTAATCCCCACCCACGGCGATGCCGTGCAGCGGATCGGCGAAGGCCACCGAAAAGACTCCCGCGCCTTCGCCATCGTTGCGGATGGGCGTGGCAGCGGCGGTCCACGTGCGGCCGTTGTCTTGCGAGTGAAGCACGTGCGCGCCGTTTGTTCCCAGCCACACTTCGTGCTTGCCCGCAAGCGCCAGGCTGGTGTTGCTGGCGGCGAATGCGCCTTCGTTTCCGGACGCGGGCGCGGTCTGCTGGCGCTGCCAATGCTCGCCGGCATCGCCGGTAGTGAAGACCACGGTGTGGCCGTCCACCGGATCTCCCGCGACAATTCCGCGATCGCGATCCCAGAAGGCGATCCCGTCGAAGAAGCCTTTAGCATCGGGATTGGTAAAGAGCAGCGTCCAGTGGGCGCCAAAATCGGTGGTCTTATAGATGCGCGATTGATCGCCGGTCCCGATGCTCAGCAGAAATGCGGCGCCATCGTCAAAGGCCCAAACCGCGCGGAAGTCGAGCTTCTCCGCGCCCGGGACCTGCGCCGCACGCCAGGTTGCGCCCCCATCGCGGGTTATCAAATACGTACCGGCCGTGCCGCTGGCCCATACCACTTGCGGATTCACGACGCTGACGCCGCGGAGCGAAGCAGTTGTGCCGCTAGCCTGAGGAATCCAAGCTTGGGCCTGGGCCAGGATCACATGGGCGCAAAGCAGAACCAGCGGCAGCTTCATATTTCATATTATGTGGGGCAGGTCGCCAACCTCGGTTGCCAACCGGTTGTTCAACCTGCCTCACAGGCTTTGTAACCGCTACAAGTAAGTCGGTACGATCGTCAATTCCGTTATTGCCGCTCTGGGCGGCAGCTTCGCTACCGATAGCACCGCCTCGGCGACATCCTGCGGATGAAGCGCCTTGGCCAGCGTTTCGGCCGGCGGCTTAACCGGCCGCATATTCAGAAGCTCCGTATCCACCAAGCCCGGACAGACCACGCAGGTGCGGATGCCGTGCTCCTTTTCCTCCACGCGAACCGCGTGCGCCAGGCCGATCAACCCGCGCTTGGACGCCTGATACGCGGCGCCGGAAACGTCGGGAGTATGGCCCGATATCGACGAAACATAGATGAGCTGCCCGGCCCCGCGCTCGCGCATCGCCGGCAGCACGGCGCGCGTGATGTAGTAAGCGCCGTTCAGATTAACGCTCATCATGGTATCCCAGATCTCCGCGGTCAGCCGCGTTAGAGCGCGGTCGGGAGTGTTGGTTCCGGAAGTATAAACCAGTATGTCGATCTTTCCGAATCGCTCGCTGGCGTGCCGCGCGAGCGTTTCCATTTCCGCCGGCTTGGTGGCATCGGCGGCGTGGATCTCAATCGCTATCTTCTCTTTCGCCAGCGCCTCCTGCAGCTCGAGCAAGCGCGTCTGCCGCCTCGCCGAAGCCATGACTCGCGCGCCTTCGCGGGCAAACAGCATGGCCGCTTCGCGACCGATTCCGCTGGACGCTCCAACCACCAGTACAGCCTGATTCTCTAACGTCACGTGCATAAATGTAGCCTCAATGGTGAGTATGATTCGCAATCGAATTGCGCTGGTACCCGCGGCTCTTCAAAGTGCTGCGTACCGCGGCCGTCGCCTTCCAGCTTAAAACGGCGGCGGAAAAATTGCTTGCGGCCATCGCCATAACGCCTCCGCGCCCGAAGTTCGGGTCGCCGTTGAGCGTGTTGCGCGGCCGTCTGGAGAGCAACTCCCCAGCGTCATCGAACAGTATAGCTGCGCGGGCAGACCGCGCTCAACGCGAAACCTCTTGACGCGGCTTTTCCGATCAGGCCCGAGGGGATGCACAGTTTGCTACTGCACCTTATCCGGGAACGAAAACACCGGGTCGAGGTCCACCGGAATGCCCGCTGTGGCGGCGAGCGCATGCTGCAGTGCCGCAGGGATCTTGTCGTACTTGGTGAACCACGCTTCGGCGCGCCGCCGGTCGCCGGCGTCTTCCATCTGCAGCAATTCTTTGCAGAGTTGCGCCAGCGCGGCGGGCATGCGGGCGTAATCGATGACGTAGCGTCCGTTCGCCAGCGTGAGCGCGCCCTGCTCGGCGAGGTAGTTGAACTCCATCGTCTCGGCGCGTCCGTGCGCTTCACCGGTTCCGAAGCGCAGCGTGCGGAAGATGCCGGCGGCGTAGGAAGCATAATACTCGGGCAAGCGCTCTTTGGGCAGCGCGCCGTGGTTCACCAGCCATGCAAGGGCGAACATGCCTGTAACATCGGCCTTAGCTTCTTCGAGGCCCGAATAGGCGGGACCGATGGCCTCGCGGATATCCACCTGCTTGCCGTTCTGGCGCGCGAAGGCCGGTCCAAGCTCGTGCGAAATCTCATGCAGCAGCGTGGAAGCCATATAGCCCTCGGCCGACGCTTTCTCGGCTTGGCCGGGCTGCATCAGCAGCTTGGCGATGGGTAGGATCACTTCGGTCACGCGCGCGTCCATGAAGTTTTTGAAGAAGATTTTCTTGGTGCCTTTTTCCTGATGAATGCGGGCGTCGTTCGGCAGATTGTCGGCGACCGCCTGGTAGCCATGACGCAAATCGCCCGCGCGAAAAGGCGCGTCCATGACCTCCATGGGCGTGAGGTGACCGTGCTTGGATGGCTTGGCGGCCGCGTCGATCGGCAGCGCGTCTTGAATTGCGGGCACGTACTGCTGATAGACCGCCAGCTTGCGGCTTTCCTCTTCGTTGCGGACCAGCACCGAGGCGCCATAGGAAGTCTTGATGCCCAGCAGATCGTCGAGATAGGTTTCGTAGGGCGCGAAGACGACGTCGATCCTGGGGTCTTTCAAATCGAGCCATGCCAGGTCGCTCTGGTAGTAGTCGTCGCTCAATAGGGCGTCGGCGCGCAGGCGCAGGAATTTGGCGAAGGCGGCGTCGGGGCTGAGCGCCGCGGCATCGCGGAGGTCGCGCGCCATCGGTTCCAGAAACTGCTTATATCGCTCGTGGTAGGGGATGGCCGCCAGCTTGCCGTTCTGCCGCTCCACCACGGTGTACGAATTGTAGAGGGCGGCCTTCTGCTCGGGATGCTGCTGCACGTAGTGCTCGATCTGCTCGCGGGTAAGATCGTGCGGGTAGAGTTCGTGGCCCGGCGGCATGGGCATTTCGCCAATGAAGGGAGAGTTGGCGGCGAGCAGATCCCAGCGGCAACCCATGATCATGAGCAGCCGCTTGATCACGGGGTCTTGCGTGGTCTTATAGAGCGCCAGTCCGGCGAGATCGCTTTGACGCCAGTAGATGTCGTCGAGCAACTGGCTGGCGTCGACGAGCTTCTCTACCATTTGGCGCTCGGGCGCGGAGAGACCGGCGGAATGGAAGGGCATGTTGACCTGCTTCCATTGCGCCAGGCGCTCGGCTGCGCTGGGACCGGGATGGGTGGAGGAATTGGTCTGCGCAGTAAGTGGCGCTGAGCAGACGGCGAGGAACACAAGCGGTATTACTCTCCGGGAGATCTCCATAAATCTGATTCAAATAGTTGCACATCCCCATAGCCGGCTTCGATGCTCGGCCCGGTTGCGCACTAATCGCCTGCGCTAGTGCTCCGAGACGGAGCATGTATCGCGGAGTATGTATAGCACACAAGCTTCACTTCGCAGGCCATGGGCCCGCGCCACTGGCCATTCCAATATCTTTAAGCCAATCGCCGAGGCGCAATTGCCACGTAGTCGCCACAGGCGATGGATTCTTGGTGTTGGGATTGATGCCGAAGCCGTGGCCGCCCGACGCATAAACATGCACTTCCGTCTTAATTCCTGCGGCCTTCAACATAGGATACAAGCCGGCAAGCGCCGTCGATGGTCCTTTGTCGTTGTCCGCGCACAGCATGAAAGTCACCGGCATATCTTTCGGGATGGTGTAGTTCTCCGCGCGTATGCCGGGGTAGATCAGCGCGTCGAAATCGGGCCGCGAGCTCAGACGGTCAATCGGGTCGGCGGCATCGGACTTGCCGGCGTCGAAGCGCGTCGATGCCAGCGCAGCCACCTCGCCGCCCGCGGAGAATCCCATGACGCCGACGCGCGCCGGATTCACATGCCACTCTTCGGCGCGGCTGCGGATCAGGCGGATGGCGCGCTGCGCATCGGCTAAAGCATGTTCCTCGATCTTGTATGTCGAGCCCGGCTCGCGGGCCAAACGGTACTTGAGAACGAAGCCCGCCACGCCGATGCTGTTGAGGTACGCGGCCACGTACGTGCCCTCCTGATCGAAGTTGAGGAACTGGTGGCCGCCACCCGGCGCTATCACCATGGCGGCGCCTGTGGCCGTCTCGCGCGGCGGCAGAAACGCCGTGATCGACGGGTTGTGAACACCCGTTACCTTAAGGTAGCCGTGATCTTTATTCGGCAGCTCGTCGATTTCCTTGGCGGTCTTGCCTTCCGAGCCGGGGGCTCCATTGGCCCAGAGCGGAATTTCCGGATGGTCGGCGGCCAGCGCCAAACCTGAGAACAAAAGAGAAACGCAGATTGCTGTCGCGCGCATGGAAGAATTCTACACCAGTGCAAGCATCCTCGAAGCTGTTTTGGGAGTGGTCAAACGCGTTCGTGAAAGGCAGTACTGCTGCGGCTTCGCGAAATGTTTCATTCAGCACCGATCCGTTCTCCGGCTACGGGGGCGGAATCCACGGATAGGGTTAACATAAACAAGAACGGAGAGCGTGGCGCCCGCCTTCAGACGCCCCCCGTCCAATACGAGCTGGCCCGGTCCGCCCTAATAACGAAGTTTCATGGCCGCATCCGTAGAACTGCCACAAAATTCGCTCAGTCCTCCTCACACTGTCGGAGCCTTGCGGCTCGCGGCGGTATTGGCGGCGCTGCTGTTGGCGGCGATCTTGTTTCAGATCCTGGGCAACGCCTACGGGAGCGAATTTGGCGGCTATCCGGATGAGTCCGCGCACTTCGTAACCGGGCTGATGATTCGCGACTACATGGCGTCCGGTTTCCATCAGGGGCCTATGCGGTATGCCGAGAATTATTACCTGCATTACCCGAAAGTGGCCTTCGGCATGTGGGGTCCGCTGCTGCATATCACCGAGGCGGGGTGGATGCTGGTCTTTCCGCCGAGCCGGATCACCGCTTTGGTTTTGATGGCGCTAATTACCGCGCTCACCGCGTTCTTCCTCTATCGCGCCCTGTCGGACGACATGGGAACGCCGCTGGCTCTCCTGGCGGCGATCATGTTCATCGCCGTTCCCAACGTGCAGACCTATACCGCGATGGTGATGTCCGACGGGATGGTGGCCCTGATGGATTTCCTGGCGGCCATGGCGTTTGCCCGCTATCTGGATACGGAGAGCTGGAAATACTCGGCGCAATTCGGCGTGTTCGCCACCTTGAGCATCCTGACCAAGGGAAATGGCGTGGCGCTGGTATTCCTGCCGCTATTTGCCATGATTTTCGCGGGGAAGCTTGGCCTGTTGAAGCGCGGCTCGTTGTGGGTATCGGCGATTCCGCTGATTCTGGTGGCGGCGCCGTGGCAGATCTTTTCCGCGAGAATGCTGGCCGGAATCGCGGAACGGCAGCCGGGTTGGGTCTTCCTGCCCAGGCTCACTACCCTGGTGGTGACCGTTCTGGGGGTTGCGCTGATCCCGCTAATTGCAATCGGCGCCTATGACAAGCTGATCGCGAACCGGAGGACCGCCGGCGGCAAGTGGCCCGCAGCGGCAGCCCTGATTTGCGCATTCTGGTTATTCCATTGGCTGATCCCGTCGGTAGGACCGGAGCCGCGCTATGTGATCGCGGTCACGCCGCCGATGCTGATGTTCCTGATGGCGGGCGTGGAACGTTTGGCTGGCTGGATTCCGAAACCCGCGGTATATTCGCACAGGGTGCTGGCAGTCGCGGCCGCTATGGTTATATTGTTCGTGGCGACCGGGTTCTCGATCCCGCGCCAGTATCACCACGGCTTCGATGAGATTGCGAAACTGGTGGAACAGCCCGAATACAAGAACAGCGTCGTCCTGGTGGCTTCCGAAGGGGATGGGGAGGGCATGCTGATCGACGAAGTCGCCATGCGGGAGGCGCGGCCGTCGCACTTTGTGTTGCGCGCCTCCAAAATGTTGGGTCAGGGCGATTGGAACGGGAAGCACTACGTTCCGAAGTACAGTACTCCCGAAGAATTGATGAAGTTTTTAGATGGCATACCGGTAGAGCTTGTAGTGATCGACAACCAGCCTGGCGTGTCGGCAGTTCCTTATTTCGCGCTGCTGAAGCAGACCATCGCGGCATTTCCAGGCCTATGGGAGCACGTGGGAACTTATTCGCAGGCGCCCGGAATCGGCCCAACGATTGATGTCTACAGGCTGAAATCCGCCGCCGGACGCAACACGGGTAAGATTCGAATCGAGATGCCGTTTACTCTCGGACGGTCCATCGAGCATTAGCCCGGGTAGAGGCTTGCGACAAAGGCGGTGGAGTTGCAGTCCTCCATTTCCGGAGGTCGGCCAATGAACGCGCCGGCTGCGCGTTCCCGCATGCAACCATTACGTCGGAACGCTGGTGTTCAAAGCTCGCCGGGTTGCCGACCGGCGCCGCAACCACGCCCCCATGCGAATAGATGGCTGCTCAATTAAAGAGTAACTAACCGCCGCCGCGCCAAGAGCCGCGCCAACACGTAGCCATGCCGGCCAATGCAGCCGCGGCGGCACGAATATCTCCTGCCACAAGTACAAGCTGTAGGAGAGTCGTCCAATCAATCGCAACGGCGGAGCCTCCAGGAACCGCCCCAAATATCCCAAAGGATTGAGAACAGTTCCCAGGACGATCAAAGGCAGGGCCATGGATTGAACGGTCTTTTGCACCGCTTCCACGCGCGCGGATCCACGAGACGCCAAATAGGAGGCGCAAACCAAACCAACTAATCCCACCAGAGCAGCCGGCGTCAACCACCTCCGCAGCCGCTCCTTCCATTGGGCGGAACTGTGCAGGATAATCGCAAGCGCGCAAGGCGCGAAAAATGCGTCGAGACGGGTATCGGTGCGGTGATAAAAATTGCCTCCGCTAAGATGTGTCAGCGCCCATTCTCGCCACGCCAACACGGCCGCGACGCCGACTCCGGCAAATGTGGCCGCCCGCCTGTCGCTCGACAATGCCAATACCGCCGGCCAAAGCATGTAGAAATGCTCCTCAATCGATAGGGACCAAAAGTGTCCCAGGTAAGCCGGCGCCGGCTCGAAATAGTTGGCGGCAAAAAGAAGGCAGCGCAAGACGTCCGGCAATGTCGCCAGGCTCAGGGCCAATACTACCGTGAGATACGCGACTGCCGGCGGCAAGATGCGAAAAGCGCGGCGCGCGTAGAAACCCGCCAGTGAGATCCGACCGTTTCGCGCCCGCTCCTGTAGGAGGAGAGTGCAGATCAGGTACCCGGAAATCGCAAAGAAGATACTAACTCCGAGTGGGCCAAGCGCCACAATTACCGGGTTATCGGGAACCAGATGGCTGACGATAACCAAGCCGATCGAGATAGCCCGCCACCCGTCGAGAGTTGGGATGTAAGAGCTTTTGCGCGAGTTTCCTTCGCCTTGCACCATTTGAATTGTGTCCCGCCTATGCGCCGGCGCGGCCCCGGCTAGATTCGCGCGCGCGAGGAGTTAGGGCTATGTGCACGGGCTGACAGGCCGCCTACTCTCGGATGGTTGATCGAGCATTAGCATTGGTCCGGAACTAAAGGCTTGCGCGCCACCAGGAAGATGGAAGTGCCGAATGGCAGACGAACGGCGCGGCGGATCAGGAAAGTCTCGGAGCGCCCGACAAGGTCGAGAACTGTATTCAAGAGCGTCATCGACGGTTTCCTCGATTTTCTTACCCGTTCTTTTCCGCACAAAGTCTTTCCACCTCCGTGCGTCTTCAGCAGTGGATACAGAAAACTGATGAACTCGGTGGCGTATTCGACTTCGAATCCGGCATCAAGGCATCTGCTCCGCAGGCCTTCGAGTTCATACCGGCGGCCATGGCAAGCGGCTTCGTCGAAGTAGCTCCAGAGGCTCTGATGCGCCGGCACGCTCAAAAGCAGGCGGCCGCCTGGAGATAGAGCATTGTAAATACACCGGAGAGCGCCGCAGTCGTCGGGGACATGCTCCAGCACGTCGAACATGCCGGCCAGCGCGAATCCCGAACCGAAGGGAAACCGCGACATGTCGGCCTGCACCAACGCTTTCACGCCGCGGCTGCGCGCGTTAACTAGACCTTCGAAATACAGGTCGGCGCCGATTACGTTCCCCGTTTCGCAGGTATCCTGCAGAACGCGCGTTACAGAACCGTTTCCACGGCCCACTTCGAGGACATAAAAACCGGCCGCAAGTTGCCCGGTGTACTTGGCCGCCATTGCGGCTACAATCCGATTCCGGCCGCGAAACCAGAAGTGACGGTCTTCCACCGCGAAGAGGGCCTGGTTATGCCGGGGATCGTAGCGTCCCTCTCTCGCAGGGGAGGGTTCCGGCAAGACTGAACTCTTTGGAGTCATTACGTCTGGCAAGCGAACCCATGGTAGCACCCGTTGTACAGAGTCATGAATCAGTGGCCGGCCCGGGCTGCGACCGCTGCGCGGCCGGCGTGTCTTGTAAGTAACTTCGCCAGCGCCGTGACTGTGTGACTTTATACCCTTGCGGGAAACACTCCCTGACGGTCGTGGCTCCGATCGGAGCCGGTAGAGTATGCGATCATGGCAATCTGGGATAGGGCAATCCATTACCTGGACCAGCGACAGCAGCGAACCGCCGGTGGATGACGCGCGCGTCATCGCTGTAAACTGGGTGGAGCGCCGGAGACTGATGAAATGATCGCAGGCAGAATACTGGACCGTTTTACGCAGATTCCCGGCGTGCGCAGTTTATGGCTCCGGTATCCGTTCGGCTCTGTCGAAACCAGAGTCCGATACGGAATCTTCGATAGGGCGCACTATGCCTATTGCGTCTATGCGGCGGCGGATCTTGCGAAGCGGCTAGGCATGAATTCGATTTCAGCGATCGAACTTGGAGTCGCCGGCGGAAGAGGCCTTCTGGCTCTCGAACGGATTGCAAAGACCGTCGGCGATAACCTTGGCATCCGCATTCATGTGACAGGCTTCGATAGCGGGCAAGGCATGCCTCCGGCCGCCGACTATCGAGACTTGCCCTATGTCTGGGGACAGGGTTTCTACAGAATGGATGTCGCCAGGCTGAAGGCCGAACTGTCACCCGATACGGAGTTGATTCTTGGCCCCCTCAATGACACCATTCCTTCCTGGACTCCGAAGGGGAGTATTGGTTTTGTCGCATTCGATCTCGATTACTACAGCTCCACGAAGACAGCTTTACGCTTGTTTGAAAATGACGATCCCAGCACTCGCCTGCCCCGCACTTACTGCTATTTTGACGATCTGGTTTGGCCGGAACACGCTTGTCACTCTGAATATACCGGCGAGCTATGCGCTATTAGAGAGTTCAACCTGGAACACGATTACAAAAAGATCTGCCCGATCCACATGTTCCGCCATTATAGGGCTCACCAACAGGCGTGGAACGATCAGATTTACGTATTTCATGACTTTATGCATCCGCTGTACTGCAAGAACATAACCCCATCTAGCGAGAGGCACAGTCAATTGCCGTTGTGACTTGGCGTTGGGCCGGCTTAAGCGCGTCTGCAAACTCTATTCGAAGGCGCGGCGTTAGAGTCTAGCTCTTTGACCGCAAGACTGGCCGTATCATGACTCCAACTTGCCGACGCGCGCGCCTCCAACGGAGCTCGCGGCCGTAAGGGAGTGGTTTTCTGTAAGCGTACAACATCGAGCGACATGGCCCTAAAGATACAGGTAGTCGTCGTCGAGGATTCCCAGCTCTATCATTCGGCCGTCCGGCCACTGGGGTTCACGCTCTTTCCGAAACAGCGGCTCGCTGCTCACCGCCCGGAACCCGGCGGCGTCGAGGTTCAGGGCACGCTCCGGCGAAAAGAGGCGCACGGTGAGCATGGTGGTTTCAGGCGCCCCGGATGCCGCATCGGCCGTCACGGCATAGGCATCCGCCCAGTCGACGGCGCTGGAGGACGCGACCCACACCTCGGCGAGTCGGCACTCTTGCCCAGTGCGGCTCAGCACAGCGTAACCGGCCATTTGGCCGCGCCGGAATAGAAGATAGCCCTCGACCGCCGCGGCTGGGCACGCCAGCAGGTAATTCAGTAGCTCCGGAGTGCGGCGGCAGGGCATGAAATCTTCCGGTCCAGGCGCACGCGGCATGACCGGCGCGGCCGTCTCACCGAATCGCTCGATGCGGCGGATGGACCACTCGGCGCCGGCCGAGTGTGCCGGCTTCATGAGGCGAAGCAGATCGCGCGCGGCTCGCGCGGGCCCCTTCCACGAGCGATCGCCCTCCATCTGCCACCGGCGCAACGGGCGGACGACGCGCACGTGTCGTGTGCAGGTCTGCGTCTTCTTGAAGCCGATTAGGGGCAGGATGCGCAACGTGTCCGATGAGCCGCCCACGGCGAAAACGACGTCGACCAGCTGTAGAATGCCGTTGAAAATGAGGGAACCCGTTCCTGGAAAGGACCGCTTGGCCGCCCAATCGATAATGCGTGCGCCGCGCAGCAGGTCTCCGCCTGTCAGCACTTCGCTTGGGACTATGCACCCATGCGCGACAATTTCTTTTCCGGCGCGGACCACGTAACTTCGCGAGCCGCTCCAGAACGGGTGGGGGTGGAAGGCCTTCCAGACAAGGACCTCGGGCTGGAACGTACGCCAATCCTCGGGTACGCCGAAGACGTCCCGCAAGAGGCTGCGGATGGCTGGAATATCCGTTTCCAACGCCTGACTGAATTCAAGCGGTTGCTTGGCCATTTGGTAGTTCA
>JBEKNN010000187.1:0-18044 GCA_049522755.1 Bryobacteraceae bacterium
CTTATTCACTGAGATCTCCCGGGTTGACAGACGAAAGCGTCTGTCCCACATGGCGGCTCCTTCACTGCAATCCTTATTCACTGAGATCTCCCGGGTTGACAGACGAAAGCGTCTGTCCCACATGGCGGTTCCTTCACTGCAGGAACTCGCCGAACCATTTCACTTCCTGATAGTAACGGTGCACCATGTCCCACGGCGGCCATCCGCCATGATAGTTGCCCGGATAACGGACGAATTTGGCGGGTACGTGACGCTTCTGCAGCGCGGTGTACATCTGCTCGTCCTCTTCGATGGGCACGCGCATATCGGCCTCGCCGTGCACGAACAGTGTCGGCGTCTTGACGTTGGCCGCGTAGGTGATGGGCGAAAGCGAGCGCATCAGTTGATTGCTCTCGCTCTCCCACGGCGACCCGAAGAACTCGCTCTCCTTGGTGCGCGGAATGTCGGCCGTGCCGTAGTCGCTGAGCCAGTTCGAAATGCCCGCGCCGGTCATCGCGGCGGCAAAGCGATCGGTCTGCGTGATCACCCAATTGGTCATGAAGCCGCCATAGGAGTAACCCGTCACGGCGAGCCGCTTGGTGTTGATGGGATAGTGAGCCACCGCGTAATCGACGCCGGCCATCACATCCTCGTAATCGAGTTTCCCCCAGCCGCCCCAGGTGGCCCACAGGAACTTCTCGCCATACCCGGTGCTGCCGCGCGGATTGGTGTAGAGCACCGCGTAGCCGTTGGCGGCCAGCCACTGAAATTCATAATCCCAAGCGCTGCCGTAGGCGCCGTGAGGGCCACCGTGAATCGCCAGCACCAGCGCGTAGGGAGGTTTGGCCCCGCGCGGCAGCATGATCCAGCCTTCCACCGGCGTGCCGTCTTTGCTGGGGAAGTGGATGCGCTCGGCGCCGGCGACATCCACCTCATTGAGCAACGCTTCGTTCAGCGCGCTGAGGCGTTTTTCGCCGCTGCCATCGGGACGCGCCGCGAAGGCCTCGGCCGGATGCGCCGGGTTGGATGTGGTGAACGCCATCCGGTCGAACGCCTGCGAGAAGGTGAAGCCGCCCAGGTTCCGCGGACCGTGCGTCAACTGCTCCACCGCGCCGCCCGCCGAATTCATGCGGTGCATTTGCGTATCGCCGCCCTCGGCCGCCGCGAAGTAGATGAATTTTCCGTCGGGGTTGAAGGATGGCGCGTCCGGAATCAGGTCCCACTCGGCGGTGAGGTTCGTCATGGGGCCGCCCGCGGCGGGCAAGCGGTAAAGATCCACCGCGGCGCCGTGCTTTTGTTTGGTCGCAATGATCTGGCTCAAGCTCTGGCGGCGCCGGAATGCCAGCCACTTGCCGTCGGGCGACCAGGCGGGCGAATCGTACTCGAAGCCGTCGTCGGTGAGGCGGTGAATCTGGCCGTCGAGGTCGACGGTCCAAAGGTCCGCGCGCTCGTAGGAGTATTCGTCGCGCTCGTGCGAATCGGCCACCAGTGCAAGGGCTGCCGAATCGGGCCGCCACGCGGGCTCGCGCGCGTCCACGCCCAGGTGAGTCAACTGGCGGGCCGTGCCGCCGTCGCGAGCCACTATGTAGAGCTCATTGGGCGGGGTGGCGGCGGGATCGCGAGGATCCGGCAGGAAGCCGCGCCCATCGGCGCGCACGTTCATCCAGTCGTAGATGCGGCCCTTGAAGCGCTGGTCGAGCTGACGCTCGAGCGGCGTAGCCTCGCGGGCGGTTCGGGGCGGCGGAGTCCGCTTCAGAAATGCGATCCAGCGATTGTCGGGGCTGAAGATGGGCGCGCCGCCGACGCCGGGAATCTGGAACGCCTCGCCGCCGGCGCGGTCCATGCGCAGGAACCAGGTGTCGCCTTCGCCGCCGGCGCCGCCACGGCCGCCACGTCCACCGCGCCCTGCGGGTTCGGCGCCGCGACCTTCGGTTTCGCCGCCGCTCGAGGCGCGCCGGACCGAGCGAAAGGCCAGCAGCTTTCCATCGGGACTCCACTTGGGCGCCGAGGCGCTGAAGGCCGGAGTGGTCAGCCGGACGGCGGGCGTGGAGCCATCGGCCGGGCTGATCCACAACTCGCTGTGGTGCTGATTTTCGGCCTCCACCGTGATGTTGCGGACGAACACCACCCAGCGCCCATCCGGCGAGATGGCTGGCGTTCCGGCTGTTTCGACGCGGTAATAGTCCGCCAGTTGGACGGGCCGGCCGGCGGCATAAATTCCTCCGAGAGGGAAAAGCAGAATCCACGCAGCAAGTTTTTTCATTGGCGCGATTATACAGGAAGTTGGGGAACGGCGCGCGCGGGCTTTCAATTTACAGGCAGGTCGAGGGTCGCCTGAGAATCGCCGGAGGCGCGGCTGGAGGATTTTGACGGAACGAAGCCGAGAACTTGTAAATAGGTTTGGGTTGTTTGGGTTGCGGGGGGTTGAGGAAGGGATGTGGCTCGGCATTGTAATGTGCGAGGCGATAAATTTTATGCAGTTGGCGCGGCTGGCGGCTTGTCTGGGAGTGGACATTGGAGAAACCTGATTCGATTTGAGGCTAGCAGACGTTTTTGGGACTGCAGGGCGCAAAAGGGCTCAAGTGCTTTAGAAAGGCCCGAAAATATAGTTAATAATCTGTGATCGTTACTTTTTCGGCGGTGGAATTGGTATTCGGCGAGATACCTGGAAGCGGGACTTCGCCCAGCTTCAGAAGCGGCGGCCCGCCGCACTTGTACGGATAGAACGTTTTCGAACAAGTGTGCCGGTGCGCCGGAAATTAGCGGAACGAAGCCAATTTTCCGGCGGTGGATTTCAAACAGGAAGGTCCGTGAGGTCGGGATGACGGTCGGGAAGCTTTCCGCGGTGGAACATAACGAGTTGGCAGGCGAAAGCGCCTGCCCCACGTGAGCATTGCCCTTCGCTAGCGCTAGTCCGCGCGTAGAGCTTGAATCACATCTACACGCGCAGCCCGCATTGCCGGCCACGCGGACGCTATCACGGCCGCCGCCAGCAATACGCCCGCCGCGCCAACCACCACCCAAGCCCCCGGCATCCGCACCGTCTCGAAATAACTGCCGGCCAGTTGCTGGAGTCCGAGGCCGCATGCCAATCCGGCGCCAATCCCGACGGCCGTGATGACCGTGCCCTCGGCGATCACCCGCGTTAGCAGATGCCGGGGTTGCGAGCCGATCGCCAGCCGGATGCCGAATTCGCGCGTCCGCGCGCTCACTGAAAATGCCAGTACGCCGGCGACGCCGATCACCGCGATGGTCAGCGCCACCAGGGCGAAGCCGCCGAAAACCAGGGCGTTCAACCGATCGGGCGTCAGCACCTCTGCGCGGACATCTTCGAGCGTCGCGGCGCGCTCCACCGGCTGGTCCGCCGAGAGGTTGCGGATGGTCCGCGTGATCGGGTTGATCAGAGCGTACGGATCCGATCGAACGTGGACGAAGAGGCGGCCGCCGAAAAGCGGTCCCTGACCGAAAGGAGTATACACGGTCAGGGTCGGCTGCGGAACCAGGTGCGCGTCGTCGATATCCGCGGAAATTCCAACGATGCGCATCGGCGTCGGCTTCATGCCGATAAATTTCATCACCGGATCGGTCAAAATGAGACGCCGATCGAGCACCTGCTGGTTCGGAAACATGCGCCGCGCCACGCTTTGGCTTATGATCGTCACCGGCTCGCTGTCTTTGCGGTCGAGGTCGTTGAAATCGCGTCCGGCGAGCATGGGCACGCCGAGCGAGGCGAAAAATCCGGGCGACACGATGCGGAACTGGCCGCGCGGATCGTCTTCCGCGGTCGCGCGAACGTACCCTTCGGCCGTGAACTGGAAGCCGGGGCCGAAATTGCCTCCTTCGCGCCACGGCGTGAGCATGCCTATAGCGACGCCGTCTACGCCCGGCAACTGGTGCACTTTCCGCATCGCCTCTTTGTAGAAATCCACCACCTGGCCTTCCGTCCGCCCATACGAAAGCACAGGCACGTTGATGGCGAGCACTTGGCGCGTATCGATGCCGGTCTGGACCGCCTGAAGGGCGAGCAGCGTTTTGAGCAGCATGGCGGCGCCCGCCAGCAGGACAAAGGAAGCGGCGATCTGGGTGACCGCGAAAGCTTGCAGACGCCGCGTGCCGCCGCCGGTCACCCGCGTGTTGCCATTCGACAGGCTGATTCCGCTGGGCGCGTCGCCGGATGGCAGGCGCGGCACAAACGCCAGCAGCGCCGCCGCGACCAGCGCGAGTCCGGCGCCGACCCACAGCATGCTGGAATCGACCGTCAGATCGAGCGCGCGCACGGAGAACCGGGACGCGTAGCGCGCCAGGATCGCCACCATGGGGCGCGCGGTCAATACGCCCAGCGCCGCCCCCGCGCCACAGAGCAGGAGACTTTCCGCCAGAAGGACGCGCCGCAGCGCGGCGGTGCTGGCGCCCAGCGCCGCACGAACCACCAGCTCGCCTTCACGGCGAATGGTCCGCGCCAGAATCAGGTTGGCCACGTTCGAACAGGCGATGATGAAGACCAATCCCGACGCGGCCAGCAGCACCCAAAGCACGGTCCGGGCTTTGGACGTAATCTGATCGCGCAGAAGGGTCGCGTCAATGCGGAAATCCCCCTTGACGGGATACGACTCGGGATACTCTTTCACGATGGCGCCGTGCGCCGCCCTGAGCTCAGTGCGGGCCTGTTCCAGCGTCGCGCCGGGAGCCAGGCGTCCAAACAGCTCAGTCATGCGATGGGGCCGGCCGGTCACCATGGTGGCCGACAGGTGGTGTGGACTGGTCACCACGTTGGCGATGATCTCGGTTTCGGCGGGATACGGGATGGATGGTTCGAGCACCCCTACGATGGTGGCGGTTCGGGGTCCGAACGATTCCAGCCTGACGACTTTTCCGAGCACGGACGGGTCGCTCTTCAGCACGTTAGTCCAGAAGCGATAGGTCAGAACCACGGCGCCGGCGGCGGCCGGGCCGTCGTCGCGCATATCGATCAGCCGTCCCAGCACGGGATGCAGACCCATCACGTCGAAGTAGGTTCCGCCGACAACTCCCGCCTGCACCTCGCGCGGCTCACCCAGCCCATTCATGGTGAAACCTATAGTTGAGAAATCGCCGATGGCGCTCAGCGATTTGACGCGCTGGCGCAGGTCCTGGATCTCCGGCACCGAAAAATTGGCATTCTCCATGCCCAAGCCCCGCGCGCTCTGCCTGATGTAGATCAGCGTGTTCTCGTCGCGGTTCACCAGCGGCCGCAGCAAAACCCCGCGGACCAGGGTGAAGATAGCGGCATTGGCTCCGATTCCGAGCGCCAGCGTGAGGACCACGGTAATCGAAAGCCCCTTAGCTGCGGCGAGCGAGCGGAGCGCGTACTTCACGTCGCGCCAAAAGCCTTCGACAGCTCCGCGTAAATCCCATTGCTCTGCGTTTATTCCAGTCACGACCGCACCCCCATTCTCTCGACTCAGTCAAAGTATTGTCGTTTGACACCGGGCGTTTTCGACAACCGGTCGAAAAAAATCTGCATGCATGGAATCCTCTAGCGAAAATATACGCGATGCCGGCTGCCGATGTTCCATAGCATACACATTTCGGGGCTTCCCTGGATGCAATTTCCCGCGCACGGCAATCCGAGAGGGCCGCGAAGCTCCCACGCTACCGGCCTAACGCTACTACTGTCCCCGGCGTCCGCCTCTGCCGCCGCCACCATCGGTCGGCATCTCGGATTCGCCCGGCGGGGCGGGGAAGTCGTTGAAGTTGAGAATCGAATTCGCCAGCATGTTGAATTCGCCCAGATTCTGCCAGCGGTACGCCGGGTTGGTGGCGAACAGGATGACGCGGCCCTGTCCCGTGGGCACGTCCACAATCGCGGGGCGGCCGCGGATTTCCTGAGCGCCCTTCATCAAGCCGCTCATCACCGATTCATCGCCGCCGGGAAACTGCGCCAGCACCCACCGCCGGCCGTTCTGCGGCACGCGCAATAGCGGACCGCCCGCCCAGCGCACCGGCATGATCCTTTCCGTATACCCGTAGAAGATGGGATGCGTGGGCCGGCTGACGCTCATCTGCACGATGGGCCCAGGCGCGTAGAACGTGGGCGTGGGGTGCGCGGCTTCCACCGTGCGCGCGATGCCGAATTCGGCGGGGAGATAGCTCGCCCCGCCAAGCGTGATCAGCACGCCGCCCTGGTTGACGAACTTGTCGAATTCGTCCACGCCGGCAAGACCCATGCCGCCGGTGATGTCTTCGGACGATCCGTACGTGCCCAGCGTTTGGAACTCCGGCGATTTCACATACGCCAGCGGCTTGTTTTTCGGCTCGATATCGAACACCAGCGATTTGGCGCTGCCGCGGCCGCCGTTGGGAATCACGATGACGTCGTAGGCATCGCGCAGGCGCCCTTTGCGGGCCTGATCCTTATATATGAGGTCGTAGGAAACCTCGAAATGGTCGAGCGCATACCGCACCCAGCCCACATCCTGCGTGCTGCCCCACGTGCTGTAGACCGCCAGTCGCGGCAGATCGAGCGCGTGTTTGGGACCCGCCGGCGCCTGCGCCAGCGTCACCGCCTGCAAGCCCAGTTTCTCGATTTCGCTCTTCACGCGCGGGCTTGACGCGACAATCAACGACCCCGCGGGAATCTCCGTATCGCCCGACTGGAACGCCTGCTCCACGGCCTCGAATTTGAGATCCTTCAGCCTGTATCGCAGCGTGATCAGCGAGTTCGCGCCGTTGTGAAGCACCGCGGTCACCGGCCCATCGCCCTTCACCGCGCCGGTAATGGTGAGCGTATCCACCGGCTGCACGGGCACATCGAGAATGTGTTTATCGGCGATTTCGCGCACCTCGGCATGGCTCATCATGCCCATGGTCCACGCGGTGTCGTCGTAGGTGCGCAGACTCGGGTCGGGGAAATTCTGTTTCTCGAGAAGGATTTTCGCCAGACGCCCGTAGGGTTGATCGCGCTTCACAATCAGCGAGCCGGCGGGGAACGTGCCATCGCTGAGCTTCACTTCGCCGGTGGCGCGGCCCACCTCAACGCCCTGCGTGCGCAGTACGTTCACGATGAACGCCACGCGCGTCATATCGCGCTGGCCCGCCGGCATTACGTAGCCGAACGGCGCGTCGGTCTTGCCCGATTGAATGGAGTTGCGGCTCTTCTCGTAGAAATTTTCGAGCACCATTTTGGAAAAACTCGAGGTGAAATCGAGCGCCGACAAGATCGCCGATTCCATATAGTTGGTGTTATTGCGCATGGACCAGACTACGTCGCGATAGGGCGGCAGCGGCCGATACCATTCGCGGCTGGTCATGCTGCCGCCGGGACCTTCGGGACCGCCCCCTCCGCCGCCGCCAGTCACAGTGCGCTTCATAGTGTTGGCGCCGCCGTTGCCGAACGTCTCATACATGCGCATCATGCCGTTGTGGTTGGAAGACATGAAACCCAGATATCCCGGCGACCACATATCCACAAACGCGTGCGTCCAGACTCCGGGAACGCCGTAGGCGATCATCTTACTCATTTCGAAGTCCGCCATCATCGGCATTTCGCCATAGAGGATGGGGTCGAGCGTGGGGTTCTGCGGCGCCTGCCCGCTGAAGGTATACAGGAAGGGCTCGGATTCGTGGAGATCGTGCATGATAGGCGGATGCCATTGCAGGTAGAACTTGAGCCAGTTAGTCATGGTGACCTGCGAGTAATTGATATCGCGATTGTTATCGTGGTAGATATACTTACCCCAGTAAGGCGGACCGCCCATGTTATCGGCTTCTGTCTCTTCCGAAATCTTGTACTTGTAATACCAGTCGACATAGCGGTCGCGCCCGTCCGGCTCGGCGACTGCCGTCATCATGACGATGACGTTGTTGCGGATCTGCTCGATGAGCGGCGAATCTTCCGTAGCGAGGCGGTACGCCAGCTCCATGAGCATCTCCGGCGGCCCGGTCTCGGCGGAGTGCAGCCCGCCGAAGAAGAAGTAAATCGGTTTAGCTTGCGCGATGATGGCCTTGGCGCCGGCATCGGTCAGCCCGCGCGGGTCGGCGAGCTTTGCCAGATATCCCTTGTAAGTGTCGAGGTTGCGGATGGTATTCTCATCGGCGACCGCGATCACGAGGCACTGCCGCCCTTCATCGGTGAGACCCGCTTCAAATACCTTGACGCGCGGCGAGGCGGCGGCCAATGCGCGATAATAGCGCGCCAGGCCGTCGGTGTTAGTCAGCTTCTTGGGCGCGCCGGCATAGTAACCTAGCACGTCTTTGGGACTTGGGATGCCCGCGACCTTCGGTAGGTGGTCGACCAGAGGAGTCATGAACTCCGGCTTGGTGGTCCATTCCTTGACCAGACGGGCGAATTCATCGTCGGGGACAGGCTTGGACTGCGCGAAGCACAGCCCTGCGGTGAACAGCGAGAGAGCGAAGCGGGCGATCCTCATAGAGTCTCGAAGTTTATCATGTGGTGCGGGGCTCATGGTCAGCGCATGGCCAGCGGCCAGCCGGGACGCTAAGCGAAGAGATGGGGCTCCGAGCGCACGCAGCGGCCGGGACGGCAAGCACGGGCCCGCGCCACTCAAGGCTCTGACAACTACCTTGGCATCAGCGAATGCTTGGCATCAGCGAATGGGAAGGCCTCACGCGCTGGACGCATCATAATGGAAGCAGTGCGGGCCGTTCTGATTTCCACTTACGAAATGGGCCGTCAGCCGTTCGGGCTGGCATCGCCGGCCGCGTGGCTGCGCCGGGAAGGCCATTCCGTGACGTGCGTAGACCTCTCTCGCGCGCCGTTACCGCGAGCGGCGGTAGAACAGGCGGAGCTGATCGCGTTCTTTCTTCCCATGCACACCGCCACGCGATTGTTCCTGCGCATCAGCGCGCGGGTGCGCGCCTTGAACCCACGCGCGCATTTGTGCGGATACGGTCTCTACGCGCCGCTCAACCAGGCTGCGCTACGGGAAGCGGGTGTCGGGACCGTGCTCGGCGGCGAGTTCGAGCAGGGCCTGGTGGACCTGGCGCGGCGACTGGCGGGGCATCCCATACCTTGCCCTAGCGGCAGCCCGGCCAGCCCAGTGGACGCGCCCTTGATTTCTCTCGCCCGTCAGCAGTTCATAACGCCCGACCGCGCCGGCCTTCCGCCACTGGCAGCGTACGCGCAACTAGTCGTCAACGGGGCCAGCCATCGCAGTACGCGCCGCGTAGGATACACCGAGGCCAGCCGCGGCTGCAAGCACCTGTGCCGCCATTGCCCCGTCGTGCCGGTTTACCACGGAGTCTTCCGCATCGTGCAGCGCGATGTGGTGCTGGAAGATATCCGCCAGCAAGTGGCCGCGGGGGCGGAGCACATCACATTCGGCGATCCAGATTTTCTGAATGGCCCGGGACACGCGATGCCCATCGTGCAAGCGCTGCACAGCGAGTGGCCGCAACTCACGTACGACGTGACTGTGAAGGTGGAGCATATCCTCAATCATCGCGATCTGCTGCCCGAATTGAAGCGTACCGGCTGTGCATTTGTCACGAGCGCGGTGGAATCGCTGGATGATTCGGTGCTTCAGAAACTGGCGAAGGGACATACGCGCGCGGGTTTTATCGAAGCGTTGCGGCTAATGCGGGCGTCGGGGGTGCCGATGTCGCCGACCTTTCTCCCATTCACGCCGTGGACCACGCACTCGGGTTACCGCGAGTTCCTGCGGGAGTTAGTCGAATTAGGATTAGCCGGCCAGGTGGCGCCGGTGCAACTTGCCATCCGGCTACTGATACCGGAAGGCTCGCTGCTGCTCGAATTGCCGGACGTGCGCGCCATGTTGGAACCGTTCGACGCGGCGGGCCTGTGCTACCCGTGGAGGAATGCCGACCCGGCAGTGGATGAGTTATGCCGGTCGATCCACGCAGCGATACAGCGCGCCGATAACCGCAAGGCCGGGCGTGAGGAAGTGTTCCGCGAGATTTGGGATTTGGCCGGGGCGGGGCGGTGGCTGGACGCGCCCATGGCGGCGCGCGCGACTATTCCGTATCTGACGGAACCCTGGTATTGTTGAGCGGAGCCTGGAGAAGAGCAGTTAGCTCTTGTATAAATGCTTGTATCTTGCTGATAATAAGCATTCTAATAAATTGTATTGGATCTATGTACATTCTCGTGTACACTTTAAAGATATGACCGATGCTGCTGAGATTCAAACCACGCTCGACAAGCTCGCTTTTAGAAAGCGCCATACCGGCGACTGCCAAGAAAAGAATCACGTCAAGGAATGGCAGCACATCAGCGACAACCGGAAACGGTGCGCCTGTCCGTATTGGTCCTGCGGTGTCCACGGCCGGGGTGAAGTATTCAAGCGACTGAGCACGGGAGAGGTATCGGTAGAACGAGCTAAAGAGGTAGCACGTCTGCGCCTGGAAACCGGTAAGCGCACGGCCACGCTCGAATCGGCCCAAGGGGCGCCGATCAACGTAGCTATAGCAGCGTTCATGCAGATTACGGCTGACGGCGGCGCTGCCCAATCGACACTGGCGAAGTACAAGAACCTCATGCAACAACTACAGGCGTTCGCCGAATGGAAGGGTTTATGCTCCGTTCAGGAATTAGGGCAGGCAGCCACGCTTGAGTTCCGCCGCGCGTGGGAGGATAAGGACGCTGGGTACAAGCGCGGGCGCGAGAAGGGCGAAGGCGTTCCGGTGTGGGGTGCCAGTAGCATTGGAACCTGTAAGCGCAACGCCAAGACGCTGCGTTCGTTCTTCCGGTACTGCATCAGCCGGAAATGGCATACCGAAGACCCTACAGTGGTTCTGCGTTTCCCGAAGGAGCCGGCAAAGAAGAGCAAAGAACAAGTCAAGTATCTGACGCCGGACCAGTTCACGGCCATCATGGAGGAGTCCGACATCTCGAATCACGTCACAGATTACAACAAGCTGCGCATCAAAGCCCTTATCCTCACGATGCGATGGACGGGGCTAAGGATCTCGGATGCGGTGGTCTTGACAACGGATAAGATCGTGAACGATGTGCTCAAGGTCGTCACACGGAAGGCCAGCACGCAGGTACAGATACCGATTCACCCTGAGCTGAGGGACGCTTTGGCTGCTCTGCAACCGTACAAAGGCGGTTTCCTGTTCTGGAACAAGCGTTCGAAGGAATCGAGCGCAGCCACGGTTCAGAACAACTATGGCGTGCGTTTAGCAGCGCTGTTTGAGAACGCCGGGGTGAAGACAGACAGCAAACACGTCAGCCACATGTTACGCAACACTTTCGCCGTTGATCTGCTTGAGCAAGGTGAGTCGCTGGAAACCGTTAGCCTCCTCCTCGGTCATAAGAGCGTGAAGACGACGGAACTGTATTATGCGGATTTTACGGAGAAGTACATGGAGAAGGCAGCCGCTAAAGTCAGGCTGACGTGGCAGCTAAAGAGGGCGAAAAGCTAGGCTAGTTGACGGCGTGCTTGTTTGTGGATCTGCGCCACACGCGCTCTTTGACGGCAGCCGGGATGCGTAACGTCTTCTTAGAGCGCTTTCCGGCGTTGTTCCGCCGTTTTATAAAGACATCAGGCTCGCCGACAAATAGCCTTTGAATGGTGTCAACGCTGAACTTCCACTCTGCCGCAATCTCCGTAACCGTGAACACTTGTTGGTCTGTCATTAAGTCCTATGATATCGAGGGGTAGGGCAAAAACACATTAGCAACGAGACGCGATAGCAGACGACGCCAAGAAGCCCGTGGTTGTGTTTCGGCCCCGGATGCACCCACCAGGCTTTAGATTCAGCCACGGGGTCCGGGGCGTCAGTGTTGGGGTAGTATTCGAAGGATTCTCAGCGTCGATTTTGGAACTGGAAAACTTATTGGCACTTTTCTGCGGTGGAGCATT
Organism: Bryobacteraceae bacterium; assembly: GCA_049522755.1. Lineage (GTDB taxonomy): Bacteria > Acidobacteriota > Terriglobia > Bryobacterales > Bryobacteraceae > PALSA-243. The sequence goes on from JBEKNN010000187.1 coordinate 11,805, forward strand.
TGCCGCCTTGGTCTTTTAACCTACCTGACGCTGGGTGACTGACAACGCCCCAACGACGTTACCAACCAACCCTCCACCCGGCCGGAACGATGTTCTGAACGACGCTAGCAACACCGTTCCGGCCCGCGTAGACACTAGGAACTACGTCCTACGCGGCCAGGTGGAGCGGACCCCATTTTTGAGACAGCCAGTTAACCCCTGAAAATCATTGAAAGGGGAAAACTGGAACATGAAGTCTCGAAGAAAATTCAGCAAGGATTTCAAGCAGGAGGCGGTGACGCGCCTGAACGGTGGACAGAGTGTGGCCGAGGTGGCGCGCGCCTTGGAGGTGCATCCCAGTGACCTGCGCCGCTGGCGGCGTGAGTTGCAGGATCACGGTGTGCGCGCGTTTCGCGGTGCTGGCGAGAAGCGCGCCGAAGAGAGCCAACTGGCCGAGTTGGAACGAAAGGTTGGCCAGCAGGCCATGGAGATCGATTTTTTAAAACGAGCCTTGCAGCATGTCGAGGAGCAGCGCCTGCTGCGGGCATTGAACAACGGCGCGCCTTCTACCAGGAGGTCGACAAAGAAGTGAAGACCGGGACCGGGTTGAGCGTAATTCGGATGTGCGAGGTGGCGGGATTCAGTCGCGCGGGCTACTACCGATTTCTGGATCCTGCCAAGCCCGCAGCGGCGGACATGGACTTGCGCGACGAGATGCAAAAGATAGCGCTGGGGTGGCCCAGCTATGGAAGCCGGCGGGTCACGCAGGAACTGAAGGCGCGCGGCTGGGAGGTCAACCGCAAGCGGGTGCAGCGGCTGATGCGGGAAGATAACCTGCTGTGCGTGGTGAAGCGGAAGTTCGTAGCGACGACCGACTCGGCGCACGGGATGAAGGTCTATCCCCATCGGGCAGCGTCGATGATCCTCGCCGGTGTGGATCAACTTTGGGTGGCGGACATCACCTACATCCGGCTGGAAGAGGAGTTCGTCTACCGGGTGTCGATAGGCTTTTCAGGATTCGCATGGATCTGCAGCACAGCGCAATGGTGATAGCTGTAGTCGCCGTCACTATTCAGACCATGAGCGGCCATGAACTCGACAATTTGAAGCGTACATTTGGCGCAGTTGATGTTCGGGAGCTCAACGTCGGTTTCAAGATCCTTGTCGAATTTCGTCGTATGGGGGAACAAGCCGTCGGCGAGGATGGGCGGCGCCGGCGGGAAATGGATGGCGGCTGAGATGGAGCGGGGACCTCGGGCGGACGGCTCAGTTTTCACTTCCGGGTCTGGCGGGAGTTCGTCGCGCGAGTTCACAGCGAGAGCGACCCGATAGAATCCCGGATGAAAGACTGTCTCGTGAAGCCTGATGTGGAGTTTCTCACCGCCTTGGGCACTTGTCACCGCGCCGGTTGGCTTGCCAGGGTCGGCGGATGTCCCGCCGCATGGAGCCATCTTTTGCGGGTCGCCAAGCTGGGATTCCTGGAGCCACGAGGCGGGCTCAATCAGTCGGAAATGGGCGATGCTCACTGGGGCGAAGACGATCAGTGCTAGGCCACCGATAACTGACGGGAGAAGCAGTCTCATACCGGTTCGCCGGAGCGGCCAATGGATAAGTGGCGATGCTTGCTTGAAGTGGTCTGCGTCCTGAATCAATCCATTCCTTGTCATGAAAAGCTCCTTTCAACTTCGGTGCACGATGGATTCGTCATGTCACACCGGCAGCGCTTCCCCCGAAATTTCGGCGCAGATGGCGATAAGGCGGTCCTGCAGCGCCGGATCGTTGGCCTGCGGGTTAGGGTCCATCCGTTTCAGGTGGTAGAAATACTTGCCCGTTACGTTTGCCTTTGCCTCGTCGCTGGCGGCAAGCCAAGCTTGGGTCAGATGCGCTTGCTTCATATCGTCCGGCGCGCCCGGGCCGCCCATCTTCGTCGGCACCCAGCCGGGTTCCAGCGCGTTCGACAGAACATCCGGCCAGCGTCGTGCGATCGCAAAGGCCAGCATCGCATCGTGGAGTTTGCTTTCGGCGTAGGCTTGCGAGCCGTTCCAGCGTCGCTTCTGCCAGAGGATATCGTCAAGATTGGCGTCGGCGCCATGATGCATACCGGAACTGAGATAGACAAGGCGCTTCGGGCGCTCGATCAGCGCGGTCAGGATGTAGGCGGATAGCGTGTTGATGGCGAAGACGTGTGGCAGGCCATCGGGAGTCATGCGATGTCCCTCGCGATAGCCGACTGCCGCATTATGAATGACGGCGTCGAAGCGACCCAGCGCATTGACCTGGAGGGCGATATCCTGAGCACCTGCGATTGTTTCGACATCGCCAGTCACGATTGCTTCGGTCTTGGGCAGTTGTCGCCGGGCGTCTTCAGCACGGGCAGCATTACGGGCGTGCAGGACAACTTTATGACCTTGGTTGATGAGCCTATCGGCGGCCATGAGGCCGAGTCCAGCGGATGAGCCGGAAATGAAGATACGAGACATGCGATTTCTCCTTAGTGTTGATCCGCTCTCTTACCCGCCGCGGCCTTTTCGTGGCGGGCCATCCGCTCGGAGCGAGCCTTCAGCGCAGACATCCACCAGTCATGGCCATCGTACATCGCATTCGGCTGCTCAAGCCGGAACTTGATCGCATCGGCGCCCTTTTGTGTTTCCTCGGTGATGACGCGTGTGCCGCCACGCTCCGGAACGAGCACCCAGGCGTGGTGAACCTTGAAACTCGGATTATCACCGCTCCAGCCGATTTCCCGGTCCGGCTTGAAGACATCCACCGTGCTTCGGATCGAAAAACCGAACGTTTTCCAGTTGAAGTTGATACCCTTGGCAAGCCTGGATTGCCCGCCTTCGATGCGAACATCAGCCGAGTTCGCATACCAGCTCGGCCACTGCGCAGCGTCAATTAGGTTTGTCCAGACAATCTCTGGCGGACCGTCGATCCAGCCCTCATTGTGGACGAAGACATCGACATTACGGGGTTCGAGACCCTGCGGCCAATGGATAAGCGGTGTCGCTTGCTTCAAATAGTCCGCCGACAAATGGCCCGATTCCTGAGCATCCGCCACCGAAGCCGTGAGCAGCGCCAGACCGGCGTTCAGGATTAATGCATGCCTTTTCATAAACCGCCTACTTGCGTTCGCGCCAGTCAGCCCAGTTCGTTTGCGGCCTTTTCGATGAAATCGGCCACTTCTCCGGGACGCGAGATCATCGGAACGTGGCTCGACTTAAGAACGAGCGTTTTGGCTCCCATCCGCTTCGCTGTGTCGCCCTCGAGGTCAATCGTCAGCATGTAGTCCTGTTCGCCCATGATGAACCAACTGGGCTTATCGCGCCACGCGGCCTTGGTGATTACTTCGTTGTTTGCTGCTGCGGCGAACGGTCCTTGGGTACAGTACAGTAGTTCGCTTTCGTCAGTCGCCACATCTTGCGCGAAGTAACGACGAAATCCTTCGAGGGTCAAAACGAAGCGCTGTTTCCCGTATGGCTTGATTTCGGCCGCGCCGGGCGCGGCGGGATAGCCTTTCCACCAGTCGTTGAAGGATTGACCCGAATCCGGGGCGGCGGCTGCGATATAGACAAGACCACGGACTTGGGGCTCATTACCCGCCTCGGTGATCACCGCGCCGCCCCAGGAATGCCCGACGAGCAACACCGGCCCATCCTGCATTTTGATCGTTTGCCGAACAGTATCGACGTCCTCAGCCAACGTACTCAACGGGCAATTTGACGCCGTCACGTAAAACCCCTTCGCCCGCAGGAGGGGGATAAGTTTGTTCCAGCAGCCTGCATTCGCGAATGCACCATGAACCAGTACGATTGTGAGCCGAGATGACATGAGAGTCTCCTTCTTGCTTTTGAGATGTACTGGATTGTTCAGGCGTGTACGGCTGCGGCTTCACGAGCGCGCACCCGCTCACGGCTCTCCAACATGAGTTCGCGCGCTTTGCCGATATGCTCTCCCACGAGCTTGCCGTTCTGTTTGATGATGTCGCCCCCAACGATCACCGTCTCCACGTCGGCCGGACCAGCGCCCAGAACCATCGTGGCGATGATGTCGCCGTAACCATCGAGATGAGGGGATCGCATGTCGATGACCGTGACGTCAGCCTGCTTGCCCGGCGTAAGGCTGCCGACTTCGTCGTCCATATCCCATACGCGTGCGCCATCTATCGTCGCGAGGCGCAGCATGTCCCTCTGGTGTAGCGCGACGGTCGGAACCTGCTCTCCGCGTGCCAGCGCAGGGGCGTTGGCTCTTGAACGCTCGGCCGCGAGTGCCAGTCGCATCTCAGAGAAGATATCGGTTCCGCAACTGCAAATGGTATCCACGCCGAAGCCAGACCGGATTCCTCGTTGAAGAGCGGAGCCGGTTGCGGGGAACGTCCCGAATTGCATGAGCATGTCGGTCGACGGAGTGAGCGATATCGTGCCTTTGCTCTTAGCGATCAAGTCAAACTCTCGATCGGTCAACATATTGGCGTGGACGTAATTGACATCGGGGCCTAGCAGACCAAAGCGATCAAGCACATTGATCGCATCCGAGGTTCCCGCCACGCCGACATGCGTTGAAATCGGGAGCCCAAGCTCTCGCGCGAACTTGAAGTCCTCAGCGTTTCGCTCTGCGGAAGTGAAGCACGGCCCACGAAGCGCCATGCCCATGCGCAAACGTCCGTTCACGCCATTGGGGAAATGCTCATCACGCATCCGGCGCGCGTCTTGAGGATGCGGCGGATTGGGCGCATCCGTCGTCGGGCCAGGCCCACCGTAAAGGAAATAGCCGCGGATTCCAGACTCTTGCAGACCGCGAAGATTGGCGTTGGCATGTTCAGCCGACCGAAGATTATGCGCCCAATCCGCGATCGTCGTGATACCGGCATCAAGCGCTTGCAACGCGCCCCAGAGAGCGCCAGCATAAATGTCTTCGGGCTCGTAGCGCGCGGAAATGCCATTGAGCACGGCGGGACCGTAACCCGCACCGGTCATCTGAGGCGTGAAAGCGCCGATAGCCCCCTGCCATACGTGGCGGTGCGTATCGACGAGCCCTGGAATCACAAGACGCCCTTTGCAGTCGATCACTTCCGCGTTCTTGCTTGAAGTCGACAGGCCGGGGGCGACGGCGATAATCTCACCATCCCGAATCAAGACGTCGGCATCGGGTAAGTCTCCGAGTGAATGGTCGACGGTGACAACAAGACCGCCCTTCAACAACAGTTCATGAGCCATTATTTCCAACCACCTTTCGAAAAGTTGTAATGCAAGTGTGAGACAACATTAAGCGTTTCAATTAACATGGGTTAGACCCTAATAGATCACCGCACCTTCTGGCCGTTAAGCAATTCACCGCGCTACACCTTGCTCATCCATTCGCGGATGAACGCTGGGCAATTCCTGATCTCAACGCCCTTCGCGTCGCAGGCCGCGAGGAACTTGACCGCCTCGCTATCTACGAGTGTTACTTCTGCCAAATCGAAAGCCACGGGATCTGTTTCCTTCGCCATCATCTCTTCGATCAAGTTCAGATGCTTCTCCCGAAGATATCCGCTTATATGAAAAAGAGCTAAATGGCCGCGTTCGACAATCCGTTCAACCTTGCATGCCATCCGCCCCCCTTCCTGACAAGCACCGCGTCAGTGTTGCACTTTTAGGGAATGCAAGCGCAAAGCCATCGTGAAGTAATTGAAAAGAATGGGGAAGGAAAACAGCAGAGCTGTGAAGATTTCGTGGAATTGAGGGAAAACTGAGAATACGGTGAATTCTCATGGCGCGCCTAGCCGAGCTTGAATCGGTTCTTCCGGATCTTCAGCTTGTTGATGCGAGCGTCCAGGGCTGAAGGCGACAATCCGAGCCTCACCGCCGCCCCCCTCGGCCCGGATATCCGTCCGCGGCTCTGACCGAGAGCAGACTCAATGATGTCCCGCTCGTACTGAGCATCGTCATCACCGCTGGTGTCGTGCGCCTGTTTCTTGCGATGCGTACGCTGCGAACACGGTATCGATGGCAACCACGAGCTATCGACGCAGAATACGTCGTCGGGACTCAATATCACGGATCTCTCGACGACGTTTTGCAACTCGCGAATATTGCCAGGCCATTGGTAGTCGTGAAAGAAGTCCAGTGTCTGCTTGTCAATGCTTCTAAATACTCGTCCGATTTGGTTTGCATACCGACGGAGGAAGTACTGAAGAAGCATTGCAATATCCTCCCGCCGTTCTCGAAGCGGCGGGACGTGGATCGGAAAAACGTTTAACCGATAAAAGAGATCGGAGCGAAA